>NZ_JBBMFD010000010.1:0-78004 GCF_040096205.1 Solibaculum intestinale
TTTGTCAGCGGAACAAAGGTCAAATGCAGGTGGGGCGTTTTCTCGTCCATGTGTACCACCGCCGACACGATATTTTCACGTCCTACCCGGCCAATGAGGAAATCTGCCGCCCTTTGGAAGAACGCCTGTATCTCCTTTGGGGATTTCCCCTTGAAAAACTCCGGGCTGGCGGTTATCAGCGTATCGACAAACCGTGTGCTGTCTTTCCTTGTCCGGCATCCGGCCTGCTCGATACGGCTCTGAATGAAGTGGTAATAGCGTCCCTCCGGCTTGACGATATGGAAATTGTATTTACTCCGGCTTGTGTCAATGTCGGGATTGCTGGCGTATTGTTCTTTCTGTCTTTCATGATGGGCTTCCAGCGGCCTTGCCGGGTTGCCCTTGTGCTTCTCAAACCGCAAAATTGCGTGTTGTGCCATTCTGCTCCTTTCCCCATTCCTTTCCTATCCGGGGTTTTCCACAGGGAAAATCCCGCCGGAATTATCTCTGATACGATAGGAATGGAATGGATATAAATAAATCATTTTAATCTTTGTATTTCTATATACCGTCCGGTTTTCGTACTTCAGGGGGGCGGTTTCCGTACTTCATGGGTACGGTTTTCAGCCCTCCGGCGTACCAGAACGGGATTTCTTGAAGTCGGTGTTTGGAACCGCTTCATAGGATTTTGGGAAAATGCGGTTGGGTTTTCCACAGCCCTGCTTCTGGATCTCCACCAGTCCGGCGTATTGCAGTTCCCGCAGGGTGTTCACCGCTTTCTGCCGCCCACAGTGGAGCAGGTCAACCACCTCACAGATAGGGTAATACAGGAAAATCCGTCCGCAGTCATCCGCCCACCCATTCTTGCGGGATAACTCTGTCCGGCGCAGGATAAAGGCGTACAGAACCTTTGCCTCGTTAGACAGGGGTTTGAATGTGGGGGCTTCAAAGAGAAAATTCGGGAGCCGGGTGAAGCTGAACGCCTTTTCCGGCTGATGGATATAGATGGTATTTGTCATAGTTCGTTTTGTGGACGGTTAGAAGCCCATTTTCCGGGCCGGGCGATACTTTATACCACCTGCCCCGGTTTGGGGCTTGCAAAGCCTGATAAATCAAGGATTTTTTCTCTCCTAACTGTCCACAGCAGACCTCCTTTTCCGTTCACTTTCTGTTTTCTGCCGCCTGTGAACTCTGGCGGCACAGCCGGGGCAGTATTTTGCCCGGTTGGATTTAGGGACGAACACACCGCCGCAGACCGCACAGCGTTTCAAGTCCTTATCACGGAAAATCTCGGCTTCCAGCGTCCCGTCCAGCGGCAAGACCGCCCAGCGGAACCACTTACAGCAGACCGAGAAAGAAGCCGTCTGCGGGCAGGTGCAGGTGTCCCCATCGTCAAGGACAATGCAGTTGCCGTCCTCACAGCAACAGCACTCCCGGCGTATCAGGCTGGCCGCCTGTTTTCTCTGCGCCGGTGTCATGCGGTAAAGGGAACCGTCCGGCCTGCGCTCCAGCGACGGCAAAGTTTTGATGGAATGGATGCTGATCCCTCTTTTCTTGTTGTATTCAACCGGTTGTGAGATCAGTTTATCATGAAAAAATGCAATTCCCGTTTTTCTGCGGAAATTGCATTTGTGCCATCGTGTAGACTTTGAAAATTGTAAATCTGCAATCAGGACTATTCCTAAATGCGGCCCGGTATGGTAAACTGGAAGGGAAGAAACACAGGCAAGGAGGGGGAAATATGGCGGCAAAACAGCTTGAGGGGCATCCGGGTGATCGGATTGGCGATCTGAGGACGAATTTGGGGATGACAAAGAAAGAATTGAGCCGGAAAACTGGGATTGACGCATCCCAGATTACCCGCATTGAAAACGGCACCCTCAAAACGATCAGCAGCGATTATCTGATAAAGCTGGCAAAGGAATTGAAAACATCTACCGACTATATCCTCGGGCTTACCACTGTCAGCGTCCCAAAAAGTTATGATATTTCCGAATTGGGCTTGTCAAATGAAGCGGTCAAAGGGCTTGTGACTGGCGCGATTGATGTGGAAATCCTCAACCGCCTGCTGGAACACAAGAGTTTCCCCCGGTTAATCCATCTGATCCGGGTTTACTTCCAAGATACGGCGGCGAGGGGGATTATGGCACGCAACCAGCTTATTGATATGGCAACGGCTTCCCTGTCTGACCTGATGAAAGAACGCCCGGAATATCGGGCAGGAGCAAAGCCGGATTTGCAGCTTTTGAACGCCCAAAAGCTGGGGGAGCATGAAGCGGAACTTGAAAAAATCAAAAATGTGTTCCTTGCAATCCTGCGGGATATTAAGAAAGATATGGACAACGGGGAACAACCGGGAGAAGTCGCCACCGCTGCGATGCTCCAAACCATGAGGGACACGCTGGCGGAGCAACAGCAGGAGCCGATGACAATGGATGATGTTGCCGGGATGGTTGCCGGCCAGCTTGGGCAGCTCGTCCCAATGGACGAGGAAACGGCGGAGCAGTTCCGGCAGTTGGCAAAGAAGATGATGGAGCAGGCAGGCGGTACACAAAACGAGGAAGAACCATGAGCGATGTAATGACCCCGGAGCAGCGGAGCCGGGCAATGAGCCATATTAAGGGGAAAGATACCAGCATAGAGGTATTATTGCGGAAAGCCCTTTGGCATAAGGGTATCCGATACCGGAAGAACTATAAAAAGCTACCCGGCACCCCGGATATAGCGATAACCAAATACAGGATTGCTATCTTTTGTGACAGCGAGTTTTTCCACGGCTATAATTGGGAGATCAAGAAGCAAAAGCTGGGGAACAACCGGGAATATTGGATTAAAAAGATTGAGCGCAATATGGCCCGTGACCGGGAAAACGACTTTAAGCTGATTGCAATGGATTGGGTACCCATGCACTTTTGGGGGCAGGAGATACAAAAGCGGACGGAGGAATGTGTAGAAGCTGTCGAAGATTTGATTTTCGAGTTGCAGATGATGCAGTTTGATGGTATGATAGAGGATATGAGGGACTGTGTTGAAGATATAAAATAATATTTTTATATCTTCAACTTAAAAATTGATAATTTACAAGGAGTACCCTTATGACCATATCAGAACAGATTAAGGTGCTGTGCGTACGCTCCAATATCAGCGTTGCGGAACTTGCAAGGCGCATGGGGACTACGCCGCAGAACTTCAACTCAAAAATGAAACGGGAGAGCTTTACCATCTCCGACTTGGAATATCTGGCGGAAGCAGTAGGGTGTTCTTTTGAACGCCATTTTGTCCTTCCAGATGGCGAAAAGGTTTAACAGGAGGGCATTATGGATTTATTGCGTTTCAAAGATAACGCCGCGAACCGGGATGTGATTTCCCTGTTTTCCGGGGCGATGGGGCTGGATATTGGCCTTGCAAAAGCCGGATTGAATATCGTAATCGGGCAGGACTTTGACCCCGCCTGCGTCGCTACCATGCGCGCAAACGGACATAAGGTGCTGGGTGGGGATATCCGCGAGATTGATGAAGCGGATCTGTTGGAACAGACCGGGCTTAAACAGGGGGAACCCTTCCTTATTTGCGGCGGCCCGCCTTGCCAGCCGTTTTCAACCGCTGGCAAGCGGATGGGGATCAATGACCCGAGGGGAAGCCTGTTCATGGACTTTATCCGCATGATTGACTATATCCGCCCCCGCTTTTTTATCATGGAAAATGTTAAGGGGATCATGTCTGCCCCGTTAAAGCATATCCCGCTGGCAGAACGGGATAAAAACGACCCGGAACAGCAGTTGGGGACGGTATTGGATGTTATCCTTTCCGAGTTTGGGAAGCTGGGCTACAAAACCGTGTACGGACTGTTGGATGCAGTCAATTACGGTGTCCCCCAATTCCGGGAAAGGTTTGTCTTGATTGGGAGCCGGGATAACGAGGACATTTTCCTGCCTTTCCCGACCCATTTCCAGATGCACCAAGACCCGCAATACCGTTGGCGCACTCTAAACGATACGATCCGCGATTTGGAATATGACTGTGGGGAATGTGCCGCATTCAGTAAGGATCGCCTTGCATACCTCCGCCTTGTCCCGGAGGGTGGGAATTGGCGCGATCTCCCGGAAGATGTGCGGAAAGAGGCAATGGGCGGCGCTTATGGTTCCGGCGGCGGGAAAGTCGGCTTTTACCGGCGGCTGTCTTATAGCCAGCCTTCCCCGACATTGGTTACTTCCCCGGTACAAAAAGCAACCATGATGTGCCACCCGACACAAGACCGCCCCTTGAGCATCCGGGAATATGCCCGCATCCAGCAATTTCCCGATAATTGGAAGTTCATGGGGACAAGCGCAGCGAAATACCGTCAGATTGGCAACGCCGTCCCGGTGGGGCTGGCGTTGGCGCTGGGAAAAGCGGTGCTTTCCGTTGCGGATCAATCTGCTGAAATCCGTACAAAACGGTTTAGAGGGACGGACATCCATCAAAAGCTGAAACAAGCCATAGAAATAGGAGGAAGCTGCTATGCCCATAAATAATAGCTACAACGAAGAAGCCATCGTAAAAGCGATTGCAACTGCGCTGGATAGTTTTTACACGAACTTAATCGGCAACATTGACAAGCTCAACATCAAAAAGGTCATGAAGCGCAAGAACCCGTACCTGTTCCGGGCAAAAGCCATGAACGGGGCAGCGCAGATTATTGATGCAATCCTCGCGGCTTTTGTGTCCTCGTCCGAGGAAACGATTTTCGGGAATGTATTCTTTGAGCCGATTGCCACCGCAGCCGCACAGGGGCAGAAAGCGTTGGCGGAAGGTGTGGATATTATGGTGGAACGGGATAACACCATCTATGCCATCGCAGTAAAATCCGGCACAAGCGTTTTCAATGCGGACAGCCGCAAAAAGCAGGAACAGAACTTCATGGCGGCAAGCAAGCTGGCGCAGCAGGCGAAGAAACGCTTCGTCCCGATTGTCGGCTACGGCTATGGGAAGAAGAAAACCTCTACCCGTGGCCTTCCCAAGTTTTACATGGAATTGGCTGGCAAGGATTTCTGGACAGAGCTGACCGGCGATGAAGAATTCTACATAAAGCTGATCCGCTTCATGGATAAGCTGCCGGAAAAGTATGTAGAGGAATTCGATGCCTCCTATCAAAAAGCCGCAAACCGGCTCGTCCGTGAGTTTACCCAAGAATTCTGCTTTGAAGATGGTAGCATTGATTGGGAGAAACTTGTGGAGTTTAATTCGGGGAATTAAAATAAACTTGTTGGGAGAGAAGAAGATGGATGTTGAAGTGTTTTCTTTTTTCTCTGGATTGGGTTTTTTGGATTTGGGATTTGAAAATGCCGGTTTCAACATCGTCTTTGTTAATGAGCACGATAAACGTTTTTTGAGTGCATATCAATATGCGAGAAGAAATAGCGGGCATACTCCGGTCTATGGATATAGCGAAAACGATGTTAGGGATTATCTATCAGATACTCTATGGAACAAGACTTTTCCCAATTATAACAATCGAGAGAATAAGTTGATCGGCTTTATTGGTGGCCCACCTTGCCCAGATTTTTCTACAGCCGGGAAGAACGAAGGCGAGAAAGGGGAAAATGGGCAGCTAACATCTGTGTATGTAAAACTTATAACTAAATACAAACCAGACTTTTTTGTGTTAGAAAATGTGAAAGGCTTGTTTCAGACAAAAAAGCACAAAGAGTTTTATGAACGTATGAAGCGCAAGCTTTACAGGGCAGGCTATTCCCTATTCGATTCATTGGAAAATGCATTAGAGTATGGCGTGCCACAATATAGGGATAGGCTTGTTCTGATAGGATTACTTAGAAGTAGGTTTGGGCAACATTTAGATTTTCAGATTGGACACCATCGCCAATATACGATGGAGGAAATTCAAAAAATCAATTGGCCTCAAATTGCGCCATTCGAAGAAAGCGGAGACTTATGCAAGCCAGATGGCCTTATAGATGACTTAACTGTTGAAAATTGGTTTACTCGAAATGATGTACGGCATCATCCTAATGCAAACGATATATTTGCGGTAAAAAGTATCTCCAAATTCACTTCTATTCCTGAAGGGGATTCTGGTGGAAAATCTTTCAAGCGTTTGCACCGATGGAGATATTCTCCAACAGCGGCTTATGGAAATAATGAAGTCCATCTTCATCCATACCTGCCAAGAAGAATTAGCGTGGCAGAAGCATTAGCAATTCAATCATTACCGGCGGATTTCTCCTTGCCTCCTGATTTGCCACTTTCGGCAAAGTTTAAGATGGTGGGAAACGGTGTGCCTTATCTTTTGGCGTTTGGTATTGCAAAGGATCTTTCTGAATGGATTGAGCAGTTTTTACATAGAATAGAGGAATAAAGCCATGATTACACAAGAGGTTCTTAAAGAAGACCTTCTGACATTGGAACCAAAGGCCTTTTATCTAAAACATATTGTCAAGTCACATAATTGGTACTTTTCTGAGTATCTCCATGTGCCATCAGATGAGATTGTAGATAAAATGGATTATTTTAAAGAAATTGTTTCTACAAATTTAGGAATCAACTTTCATAGCATGCAGATAGTGGGAAGTGCAAAGACAGGGTATAGCTTATCCCCTAAAAAGGTTTTGCAGCCATTTCATAATCGTGATAGTAGAATGGATTCATCGGATATAGATATTGCCGTGATCTCCGAAAAATTATATTTGCATTTCTGGACGCTTTTAAGGAACACAAAAGGTATATATAACCAATATTATTACAAATATTTGACTGCATCAATTTTTCGTGGATATATCAATGATAAAAACCTTCGGAATATTGATGGCATTCGTGAAGAGTGGGATGATTTAGTGGCCCCTATAAATGTGGCATTACAAGATAAGTTGCGCTTTGAGCATCCGATTACCTATCGCATTTATAGAAGTTGGGAAGATTTAGGGGAATATCAACTGATAGGCATATCTAAGGCGAGAGCTGCTTTGGAGGGAAAGAAAAATGTTTAGCTTTAATGACAACAGGAAAACTGTTAATGAAATATTTACAATGTTCGATGAAGGAAAACTAATTGTCGATGACACCTACCAGCGGCGCTCTGTATGGAGTGAAAAAGATAAGGTTCGGTTAATTGAAACGATTTTGCTTCAATTGGTTATCCCTGAACTTTTTTTCTGGAAAGCAGATACTGATCCAGAAACAGGTGTGTCAACTACCCATATCGTTGATGGGCAGCAAAGAATAAAGGCAATCTACTCTTTTATCAATAACGAGTTTAAGCTCAAACCGCAATACTTATTAGATGGCAGTATCAAGGCGGAATATTCTAATAAGTACTTTAAGGATTTGGATGCAGAAACAAGAAAAGCTTTTTGGAATTATCAGTTGATGATAATAGAAATTGATTCCAAGGCAACTCGGGATGATATAATAACAATGTTTAATCGTCTCAATCTTACAGATTATAGCCTTAACGATCAAGAAAAACGAAACAGCGTTTCCGGCGAGTTTGCTGCACTTGCGCGAGAACTATCAGATAATCCGTTATGGGATGAAAAACGGCTATTTACTGGGCCAGATGTAAAGCGCATGAAAGATGTCGAATTCTGTGCATCTATTGTGTTGCTATACCGCAAAGGAATAATCGATCAAACAGATCAATCTGCCCTTAACCAAGCGTATGAAGAATTGCAGATTGGCTACAAAGATGCAGAACGTGATAAAGAAGCAGTTTGTGCCGCAATAGAAACAATTTCATTGTTTTTTGTATCAGACAGCGTCACAAAATTTCTGCGAAGAAAAGCGCAGCTTTATACATTGTTTTCTGTTGTCTTTTATATGCAGCGCGAAAACATCGAAATTGAGCAATGCCAAAAAGATCATTTGGAATCATTTGTCAAACTATACTCTATCTTTGACAATGATATGGATTTAACAGGAGAAATTAGCGACCAAGAAAAGACCCTATTTGACTGGTTGAAGAAATATAAGCTCGCATCTTCCGAAGGGCTAAATAAACACACCAATCGGATGATTAGATATAATGTGATGAAAGATTTCCTCTTCGGATTAACAGACGAACTTGAAGCGGCACAACTAACCCTATATGAAAAAATGCAAGCTAATTCAACTGTTGTCGTAAAGGAAGACCCCGAAGACTAATTTTATTACAACAGGTTCATATCCCCGCTGCCACTCACGAAACCGCCCAGCTTTTTGCTCATCCCCATCCGCAAAAACCTGCCCGTTTTCCTGGCGGGCAAAACAAGCGTTTCCATCCGGCGAAACCCTCATTTTACCCGCCAGCCGTGACAGCAGGTATAACACACTACACTTTGCAAGCAAAGCCGTGTGCCAAAGGGGCATCCCCTTAGCCAACGCCAGATAAGGAAGTTTTTATGTAGGGGTACGGTGTAACTCAGTAAAATGGGTTGCACCGTATTCTTTTGTTATGCTACAAAGCGGAAGTCCTGCGGGTTTTCCCGTATTTCCTTCATCATAGCAAGGATTTCCTGTTCGGTAGGAATATCGATCATTCCCGCCGCCGTAAAATAAATATCCACCTTTACAAAACAGTGGCCACTTGACTTGTCATTGTTGTGTACTTCGATCCGCTCAATCAATGCGTTTACAAGCGTTGGGGTAAGCTCCGTAATATCCGTCAGTTCACGCAGGGTACGGAGCAGCAGCCTTAAATCTGTAACCTTCTGCTTCGCTTCCTGTAATGCCTTTTGACTGTCGGCAACCTCCTGTATTAAGGCTTTCTGCTCTTTTTCGTAGCTTTGGAGCATTTTGGAAAAGCGCTCATCGGAGAGTATGCCGCTTGCGTTCTGCTCGAACACCTTTTCAATCAGCCTGTCGATTTCGGCAATTCTCCTTGTACCCTGTTCCACTGTCTGTTGGAGTTTTTTGTGTTCTTTCTGCCGCATAGCGTTGGTTTTCTTCGCCAGCATATACAGAAATACCGTTTCGTGGCACTTCACGAAATCCGCTAAACCGCTGATGGCTTCAAACACAATCTTTTCAAGCACAACATCTCGGATATAGTGGATTTTGCAAGCTCCTCTGCCGTCCTTGTAGTTGGAACATCTCCAAAATTCCTGATTGCGTTTCAGGCTCTTAGCAGCACAGAAATGCAGCTTTGCGCCGCAGTCGGGGCAGTACACCAATCCCGAAAACAGGCTTGTTCTGCCCGTAGCTGTCGGTCTGCGGCGGTGTTTGCGGAGTTCTTGCACCCTTAACCATTGCTCCTCTGAGATAATCGGTTCCTGCATATCCGGAATGATCTGATGTTCCTCCGCTGGCTTGTAGACGGTTTTATGCACCTTGTAGCTGACGGTGGTGGTCTTGAAATTCACCGCACAGCCCGTGTACTGCCTGTTTTCAAGAATACCGACAACGGTTTTCTGATCCCAACAGTACGGATTAGCCGGTACTTTTTGTGCGTGTGATCTGCCGACACTTTCGTAATAAGCAGAGGGAACAAGAATTTTCTCTTTTTCCAACTGTCTTGCAATCTGAGATGGGCCACGCCCTGCAAGGCAGAAAGCATAGATTTTGCGTACCACTTCGGCGGCTGGCTCATCAATCAGCCATTTCTCTTTATCATTCGGGTCTTTCCTGTACCCAAACGGAACAGAAGAAGATACCCGTTTGCCGTTATCCGCTTTGGACTGCCATACCGCACGGATTTTCTTAGAGGTCTGCGCCGCATACCACTCGTTGAAAATATTGTGAAAGGGCATCATTTCCACGCCGTCTCCGGTCAGGGTATCTACTCGCTCCTGTATGGCGATAAAGCGAATGCCCAGCGACGGATACACTACCTGCGTCAGCCTGCCCATTTCCACCTGCTCACGCCCGAAGCGGGAGAGGTCTTTCACGATGATTGTGCCGATTTTTCCGTTCTCTGCCATACGCTCCATACGCATAAAATTTGGTCTTTGGAAGGTTGTACCCGATACGCCGTCGTCCACGAAAAACATGGTGTTGGTGTATCCCTCTTTTCGGGCGTAGTCCTGCAAAATCTGTTTTTGGTTGGTGATGGAGTTCGACTCCTCGTCCTTGTTGTCATCATCCACGGATAAGCGGCAGTAAAGCGCCGTGATTTTTTCATCTGCCTGCCCGTTTAATTTCGTTGCTGTTGTCATCATTCGTTTTCTCCTTTCCGACAACAGGGCATAGCAAAGGCATATTGATCCTACTATACCCTGTTGCCTTTTTCTACTGTGTGACTGTTAAATCAGCTTTTCGGACAGGATCAGTTCCTTGAATTGTTCCATAACGCATTGTCTGCCTTTCGGATTAAAGTGCGTAGAGATTTCATAGATTGTCCCACCGATCTTCAGCTTGAAATTATCCTCCCCAAAACGGCGCATCCTGCTGTAATCAAGAGTGCGTTCCTTGCTGCGGGGCAGCATATAATCCACAAGACAAACCGGCTCGTTTCCGTCTATCGGCTCAGGCGGCAGAGCATATATGACTTCGTTATTCGAATAAATATCTATTTTCTTCATATCTCCACCTTACCTTTCGTCCCGGCTTCTACGGCTTCGTTCCAATTTTCTGTTGTAGTCGTACAGCAGTTTTAAAATGGTATCGGTCATTTGTTTCTGCGTGTAATTCTTCGGGAAAAATGCCTTTAAATCCTGCACCTTAAAGCTGATACGCTCGGTCTGATTTGCTTTTTCCTCGGACATAATCTCATAGATACTTTCCAAAGAAAGCGTACCCTGCTGCGCCGCTTTCTTCATACGGATACTCTGTGCGTGAGAAGGGGTGCAATCGTTCAGGCGCATAGCGTCCAGCAGGATTTTCTGCTGTTCTTCGGACAGATAGGAAAGCTCAACGGCGGGGCTGAGCGCAATCCCGCCCTCGTCTACCTTTTGGAGCAGTTCGGGAATGAGGTGGGTTAAGCGGATATATCGGAATACTTTATTTCGGCTTTCGCCTTGTTCCTTGCCGATTTCGGCGGCGGTATCCGACTTTGTCGCAACTTGCGATAAAGTTAAGTCCGTGCGTTTGCCCTGTGCTTTCATTGCCTCCATTTTCATTTTGTAAGCAAAAGCTTTTTCGCTTGGGAGTATCCGTTCACGGTGGAGATTGCTGTCTACCACCGCAATCATCGCTTCGTTTCGGTCAGGGGGATAGATCAAAACAGGCACTTCGGAAAGTCCTGCTTTTATAGCGGCGTGTAGTCTGCGGTGTCCGCTAACCACTTCATATTCGTCCGTATTTTCAATCGGGCGGACGATCAGCGGACAAAGTATGCCTTGTTCTTTGATACTTTCGGTCAGCACCTCCATATCCTCATCGTCCAGCACCTGAAAGGGATGTCCCTCAAAGGTGCGGAGCTTATCCACCCCGATATTCGCCGCCTTTTTCTTCGGCGGGTTGATTGTATTTATCATCGTTCATACCTTCTTTCTTTGTGCTTCATTGTTACGGCAATTTCCATCTGCCGCTCGGTTTCGAGCAGTTTTTCAAATCTCGGTATCTTTTCGAGAATTGCCCGTGCGATGGACAGTTCTTTTCGCAAAGGCTTGATTTTTGCGGTAATATCCCTCGCTTCGGTGTTCAGCGATTCGCTTTTCTTATGGCGGTTTCGGTTATATATTGACTGCCTTTCCTTTTCCAAAGCGGAGATTTGCGCCCGTGTTTCGCTGATAAAAAAGGCAAGCTCCTGCGGAGAATCAATCTGCTTCTCGCACAGGAATCTGTATTCTTCAAGGGTTTTATCCAGTTTGGCAACCTCCCGCCGCATTTCGGGCGAAAGCAGGCGGGGAGCGGCAGGAGCAATATTGTTGCCTGTGATCAGCTTGCATAATTCGATAATCAGTTCAAACAATACCTGTATGCCGTCCATCTTTTTCATTTTGCGGTACTCGATTTCAAGCAGAAGCAGCGGTGTATATTTCGGCTTATGGAACGGAACATAGCCGACATATCGTTGATTATCCAAGAGTCGTTCACGGATAGCGGCAGGCATATATTCCTTGCCCAAGCGGTCTAAGCGGACTGCCCTCTGCCAGCTCGGCGCTTTGACGGAATAGTGGGCAAAGTGTTCGTCACGCCGTATCTCGTAGCCCATATCTTTGAGGCGTATCTCAAAGGCTTTGAAGTTGGTGGACTGGGCAAGAGCGGTGTCAATATCCGCCTTTAACAGTTCACGGTGCGACACACCGCCGCTCTGCTTCAGCCGGTATTCCTTTTTCTTCCCGCCATAAAATTCAGCTTCTTTTAAAATGCTTTTGCCGTATTCCAGACATACGGCGTCGGAGATTTCACGGAGCCTGTGGTGATCGGAGATATGGTTTTCAAACTTCCTGCCGGTCTTAAAGGATACGGAGTTTACCACAAAATGGTTATGGAGATTATCGGTATTGAGGTGGGTGGTAACAACAATTTCATATTCCTTGCCCCACATACGCCTTGCGGTTTCCAAGCCGATTTTGTGTGCTTCTTCGGGAGTTACTTCTCCCGTCTGAAAGCTCTGATACCCGTGATACGCCACATTGCCCCCTGTTTTACCGAAGCGCTTTTTTGTTGCTGTCATACGCTCATAGGCTCTTTTAGCGTTGCAGTTGATACCGCTGACATGCATACGCTCATCGGTCTTTCTATCATTGGAAACATACTGCAAGGCGGCGTAGAGATCGCTGTCCACATACCTTTTGTCGATGGTTTTATCGGGGTTTTCCGCATAGTCGATCACTTCCTTCAGCCTGCTTTTCACAGGCCAGTATCCCGTTGTCGCCACATCATACCACTATCCTTTCCTTTTGCGGTAAGATAAGTTCGGCGGTTATCTCATCAATCAAAGAGATAATTTTTTCTTCCGTGTCTGCTGAGATTTTGCCTTCGCATACCACACAAAGCTCATCTAATTTATCATTGAAAGAGAAGAATATTTCGGGTAAAACAGCTCTCGGCATATATCCCAAAGCTCGCTGCCTGAGATATTCTGATACAGAGAGACCGCACCTTTCAGCGTTATGCTCAATCATATTTTTCTCTTTTTCGCTGACACGGATAAACAGATTTTTATTTTTAACTTCGTTCATAACATCAGTCCTTTCTTTGATTTTTCAAGGGGTATTAGGGGTGCCCCCTAAAGTGAAATCGGCTCTCAAAGCCGATTGGGAGGGAAACTGTCAATACAGTTTCCCTGCTTGTTACAGCATACGACATCTCTGCTGTCTTTCCCGTGGGTGTTTTGCCGGTCTGCCTGAATGTCGTTTTTCTATTCCTGCCCCGGAGTCTCACCGCAGCGTTATTTCGCTCTCTCTGCTCACACAAGAGGTCTTGGCAAAATCATATCCCATCCAGCCGGTCATTCAGTTGTAACCGGCTTTCGGGTAACAAAAAAAGCCGGCACACAAATGCGTACCGACTTACCGCCAAAAGGATAAACTTATCCCTTGCGGTAGTGGCTTCACATTCATGTAACCGGCTTTGAAATTCAAAGTCGAAACTGTCCTTTACGCTTTTCTTACTGCCGACAGTCCAAAGCAGTTTCAGAAGCGGCGGCATTTTCTCTTAGCATACCGCAGGCATTATCCGGCTCACAGCCGTCATCCCAAATCTGTGAAGAAAGATATTCAGTTGTCGCTCTCTTTTGATATTTTTTTATTATACACCACAGAACAAATGTTTGTCAATACTTCCTGAATAAGTTTTTGAATATTTTTCAAAAAAGCGGAGATACTATTTTGTTTTATGCCTTGCGTAGTGAAATAGAAACCGATTCACATTTTATAATGTCGTTAAAACCTCTAATTACAACATATAAGAATCGAAAATTAGAGATTGAAAAAGCCTGATTTCAAGCCATTTCTAAAGCATAAACTTTGAGGGATAAGGTATAAACACCTTACCCCTCCATTTTGCATTTGAAAGCGTTACAGGATCATTTCCTCCATTTTACCCTAGCCGCATCAATGCGGCTATATTCGTTCCTTCATAATCTAATTTATTGCGACTAAGAAAGAAGATCGCAGAAAATATCCCTCCGATAAAATGATGTTTTCTACTTTTTCGCACCAAATATCCGGTTCAGTTCCTCCACGGCCGCCTCGTCTGCAAAAGCCAGAATATACTGGCCGGCACGAATAACGGTTTCACCATGGGGAATAAGCATCGCATCATCTTCATAAATAGCAATCAAGAGGGCGTGCGAAGGAAGTTTGATCTCAGCGATGGTTTTATTGACATTCGGAGAATGATAGTCGACATGGATACGGACAATCGAGTAGTCGCCTTTGGACAGCCGCATCAAGGTCATAATGGACTGATAGTTCATTTCATCTGCAATCATATGACCGATCATGTCGGCCTGATTGATCTTTACATCCACACCCATACCTGCATTAAAAAGCCATGCGTTTTTGGGATTATTAACTCTCGCAATTACCTTTGGCACATCGTATTCAAATTTTGCCATCATTGCCACGGCCAAATTAGTTTCATCATTGCCCGTAGTACAAACCAAGGCGTTACATCTGCGCACTCCGGCTTTTTCCAGCAACAGAGCGTCCGTTCCATCGCCTGTCAGGACATTTTCTTTTTTTAGGCCGTTTTTCTTTAATGCCTGAAGGGCCTTTTCTTTATTTTCAATGACGATAGCATTGTTTCCGTTTTCTATTAGCAATCCAGCGATATATCCTCCGACTTGGCCGCCGCCAACAATAATCACATTCATCGTACACCGCTCCTTTCCACTTTATAATTGCAACATATCCCTGGCCCGCTCCATGCAATCTGAACAAACCGACAAATACAAGATATCGTTATATTCGCAACACATATCTCTTTCCGGCACAAAGGATCGTCCATGACGTTCTACAGCAATCAGACTTATCTTTCCTGCCACATCAAACTCGGAATACTTTTTCCCCTCCAAGCTGGCAGGAATTCGTACCTTTACAAGCTGGACATCGTTTCCCAATTTGCGAATGACACGCCAGCTTCTGTTTCCTTCAAGGTATTCCATGACATTATCCAGTCCAAGGCGGGTAATGGATACTGTATATATCCCCATGGATTCAAACATTCTCGCCCGTATAGGGTCATACATACGAGCGATAACTGTGGGAACATGAAATACATTTTTCGCAATGTTAGCAACCACTGCATTCAGCGAATCGCTGCTGGTACAGCCAATCACTACATCCGCCGAAGCAATTCCCGCCTGTTCCAACACGTCTTTGTCATATCCGACTCCGCAGATTGTTCGTCCTGTAAATTCCTCGCTCAAAGCCAGGAATGTTTCCGGGCTATTATCTATGACGATGACATCATGGTTTTTTCGTGCCAAATATTCCGACACCCGGACACCAAATTTTCCACATCCTATAACTAATGCTTTCATTGCTTTCAACTCCTTTTCGCTCGGCGTACACGCAGTAATTTCTTTCTTGCTTCCTCAATGCCAAACACAATAAATGGGATACAAATTAAGTAAAGCCACTCAATCCAGGAAATCGGCGCCGTATTGAAAATTCCGCTCAAGAACGGAATATACATCAGCGCAAGCAGAATCACTACCTCTATCACTAAGCCGGCATTGATATAATGATTACTGAACAGCTTTCTTTTAAAGACCGATTCATAATCCGTTCGGTTGTTCATGGCCATTCCCATCTGTGCGAAGACCACACCGGCCAGCATCATCGTTGTGGCCTCGGCATAACCGTGCGTCCCCTCCGCAGCCAGTGGTATACCCGGCCAGCCGTTCAGGAAGTTGGCAAGGAAATAACCACCCACAGAAAAGAGTGTGCCAAGCAGTCCATACCAGATGAATCCGACTAAAACAACATTCTTATTGAGCAACCGCTCTTTGGTGGAGCGCGGCGGTTGCTGCATCACACTTGCTTCTGCATGCTCAGCGCCCAAGCCAAGCGCAGGCACCATATCCGTACCAATATCAATGGTCAGAATTTGAAGTACAGTTAGCGGCACGGGAATCATACCGCCGGAAAGCAGATATAAAGTGGGTGCTGCGGCTTCCGGCGTATTGCTGTCGAAAATATATCGAAGAAATTTCCGGATGTTATTGTAAACCGTTCTGCCTTCTTCAATCGCCCGGACAATCGTAGCAAAGTTGTCATCGCTCAGAATCATATCGGCAGCTTCCTTGGCGACATCCGTTCCGGTAATTCCCATGGCAATACCGATATCCGCCTTTTTCAGAGCGGGAGAGTCGTTCACGCCGTCGCCTGTTACTGCGACAATGTTGCCCATCTCCTGCAAAGCGCAGACAATGCGGTATTTTTGTTCGGGCGCCATGCGGGCAAAAACAACCTCGCCTTTTAGCACTTCCTTCAGCACAGTATCATCCATCTCGGCCAGTTCCACGCCCGATATTACCCTGGCATCAGGGCTCTGGATGATGCCAATTTTGCGGGCTATACTCTCGGCAGTCAATCCATAGTCACCGGTAATCATAATGATTTTGATACCCGCACTGCGGCACAGGCGAACCGCTTCTTTTACCTCACTGCGTGGCGGATCTTGCATCGCCACAAGCCCAAGAAAGGTTAAATTCTCTTCTACATTTTCAGGAGTATATTCACGAATCGATTCAGGAAGCGTTTCATCGTCTCTGCGTAACGGACGATAGGCCACTGCCAGGACACGCAAACCATCCCGGGCGTAAGTATCATTTGCCTGCATGATGCGCTGCCGGTCTTCCTCCTTCATCGGGCGGGAAGAAGAACCATCATAACAGCGTTGGCACAGTTCCATAACCTCTTTGGGAGCACCTTTTACAAATGCGATTCGATTGCTTCCTTCAAAAGGTTCTCTGAGCTGATGGATAGTTGTCATGCGCTTTCTGCGGGAATCAAAAGGCAGCTCCATGACACGCGGAAACGTCTGATTCAGTGTATCCAGGTCAATGCCGCCTTTTTGGGCAACAACGCCAAGACACGCCTCCGTCGGGTCGCCCAGCACCGTGTAGCGTTCTTTTCCCTCCTCCGGGGGAAGCAATTTGGCGTTAGAACACAACGCAGCGCCACTGAGCAAAAGCCTTAATGCGTTGCTGTTTTGCGCCGTTACTACAATATCGCCATCCCGAATTTCCCCTTGCGGGGCATATCCCTCTCCGCTTACCGTCATTTCTGCACGCAGGTTCCACAGGTGATTGACCGTCATTTCATTCTGCGTAAGGGTACCGGTTTTATCCGAACAGATGACATTGGTACATCCCAATGTTTCTACAGAAGACAATTTCTTGACCAGTGCGTGCTCTTTAGCCATTTTCTGTACCGCTAAAGCCAAAGATAGCGTTACCGCCGGCAACAGCCCTTCCGGGATAAATGCCACGATCATTCCCAGCGCAAAAAGAAATGATTCCATCCACGGGTCTTTTACTAAAAATACCGCAATCAGGAAAAAGATAAGGCCAATACTGAAAGCAATCAAGGCGATTTGTTTAGTCAGGACATTTAGTTCCTTTTGCAAAGGCGAAAGGCTTTTTTCTGTATTTTGCGTCAGGTTTGCAATTTTCCCAAATTCACTGTCCATACCGGTTGATACAACCAGCACACGGCAGGTACCCGCCGCCGCTGACGTGCCGGAAAACACCATGTTTTCCGCTTCCAAATAACTGCATTCCTGTTGTAAAGCATCGCTGCTTTTACGGATAGGATTGCTCTCTCCGGTAAGCGTTGACTGGTCGGCACGGAAATCATTGCTTTGAAGAATTCGGGCGTCGGCGCTGATGCGGTCGCCTTCTTCCAGAACCATAATGTCTCCGGGGACAATTTCTGTTGCCAGTATTTTTTTCTCTTCGCCATCCCGGATTACTCGAGCGTAAGCGGGCAGCATCTTTTGCAGGGCGTTGGTCGCCTTTTCCGCCTTAAATTCCTGAAAAAAGGAGAAAAGGCCATTGATCAGATTGACGCAGAAAATGGCAATCCCCAACTCTAATGCGCCGGAAAGTATTGCCATAACGCCGCCGGCCCACAAAAGCAATGCCATCAAGCTAGTAAAGTTTGCCAAAAACTTTTTCAGCATGCTGGTCTGCTTCTTTTGCGCTAATTCATTTTTTCCGTATTGTTCTAAGCGCTTGTCCGCTTCCTCTTGCGAGAGGCCCCGCATATTGGAACCCATCAGGTGACAGGCTTCCGCTGGACTTGTGAAAAGTATTTTTTCTTTTATGTCTGGAGTTTGGCTGTCCATATCGCTTTCACCATAATTCCCTTCATATTGTAAAAAAATGATTCCGGTAATTTGTCCGGAGCCTTGCTAATCAAGAAGACAAACATCCATAAATATAACGTGATCTTGTCGTTCCCAATAAAAAGTGCAATATAATATGGCTCTATTAGGAAATAAAAATACCAATTCTAATCTTTTTTAGTATAAAATCATGAGGAGAAAAAGTCAAGTTAATCCCTTAAGAATTCACAGTTTTTTTACTTTATATAATCCGTGACTTTGTCAAACAAAATCGGAAACACAATAAAGACATACGGCTGGATTTTCTTATCAATCATGTTTCCGGTAACTTTGTAGAAATGGTTTTATGGTGGATAAAAAGTTGTATGAAGCAGACGCCAGCAGAATTAGACCGCTATTTTAGTGCGGTCATTTGTCCAAAAATAATCACTTGGTTGACAATTTCTGTTGCACAAATTCGAATGTTATTTATCTGTCCAACCCACTCCATTTGATTTTCCGCCTTTAGCCGCTCGGTCACACCCTCGTGCTCTGCCATCTGCTTTACCAACCGAAGAAACATATTCTCTGCCCGCTCATCAATATCAACAAGATAGCTATTCAGTTTGCCGCTTGTGAGAAGATTAGCGTATGTAATCCTATGGCATTCTTTCAGATACCGTAAATGCCGTTGCCCCCATACTCCAATAGGTCTTGTTTCTTTTTCGGTGGGTAAGACGAGATTTGGCAAATAGCAATCGCCTTGCTGAGTATATGTGCCGCCCATCTGCTCAAATATTGTTTTTTCCATAACCTTAAACCTCCGCCATCTTTATCTTGAATTTCTTAATAGGTGCGTTGACTACTTTGATTAGAACATCATCTACTGCGTCCGTATATCTGTCTTGTGCAAGTAATTTGTTCCGCAGCGCATTAAGAGCATTTAGAATAATTCTCCGTTCACTTTCATCAATCGCTATGTAATATTTTTGATTTCGCATATCTGCTTACCTCCCTCGCCTACATTGTAGCAAGGAAGTTTTTGCTTGACGAATGTGCGATTTTATTTTTGAACATAAAGAAAGACAGCGTAAAAAGCATTTTTGCCTTCTACGCTGTCTCTTGCCTTTGCTATTGCCCGTAAAGTATATTTCAATGTTGTTTTAAATTACTGCCTTATGTGGCGTTAGCATTTGGAAACCCCTGTTTTGGAGGGAAGCCGGTGCGACCCGCAAAATCGCGGCTGCACCCCCCCTTCACTCCAAAACGCAATCAGGCGGCATAGGCCAGCCCGTCCCCGGTGCTGATCTATGCCGCCTACTTGCCTGTATGGGCGCTTACTGTATCGCCCATATCAACCGTTCTAATTTATCACTTCTGTATGTATGGTTGTGTGGATTGGGAACGGTTTGGTCTGCAAAAGAAGAAAGATGCACCGTCACCTGCCCGTCCGCCTCCACTATAATGGCGTCCACCGTTTCTCTAAGCAGGGCGTTGGTCAGGGTTTCCCCCCGAAGGAGCAGGGCGGGCGCAAAGGCGGAAAGGGGAGGGGTTTCCTCTCCTTGGGGACATGCTGCCAAGCGCTGGTTCACTTTGGCAAGCTCCTCCTGGACCCGGGCGAGCTTGTCTCTGAGCTCTTCCATTTCAATTAAGTCGTTTTCGTATAAGGTAAGGAGTTTTTCCCGGCTGCGCGCGAGCCGCGTTGCTTCCCTTTGCTCCGCTTCCCGGTCCATCCCTCCCGAACCGCTTGCACAAAGCCGGAGATACTCCTGCCGGATGCGTTCTGCCGTGCCCGGGACGGCTTGCAGAAAGGAAAGAAGGTAGCCCGCAATCCCCTGCAAAAGCGCTCCTTCGTCCACTGCGGCGGTGTTCGGGCAGCTTTTTGCCCCGTCGCCGTTTCGTTTGGCGCAGACCCAGCGTACATAGGTGTTCTGATAGGTGCGGCTTAAGCGCCGGAAGGACCGGCCGCACACCCCGCAGGTGAGCAGTGTGCTCAAGGGATGGGCGCTGTTTTGCCGCCGCCCCGCCTCCAGCTGCCTCGCCCGCCGCCCGGCCGCCGCCTTCTGGGCCAGGAGAAAGACCTCGTCCTCCACAATGCGAAGCTTCGGACGATCGGCCACCAACCACTCGGCCGGGTCCCGGCCCCGCCGCTGGCCGGTGAGAAAATCGGCCACCTCCTCCTTGCCGTTTAGCACCCGCCCGGTGTATAAGGGGTTTTTCAGAATCCGGGACACGGCCGTTTGGCTGAAGGCGCAGCCCCGCTTGGTGCGGGCCCCCTGGGCGTTGAGCAAAGCCGCAATTCTTCCCGCGCCGTACCCTTCCTGGGTGTACAGAGAAAAAATGCGCCGTACCACCGCGGCCTCGGCCGGGTTGACTGCCAGATCAAAATACTCCCCGTTTTTCTTGTCGTAGCCGTAAACCAGGTTCGGTACCCGTCCTTTCTCCGCGTTGAGCCGCTTACCGAACTTGACACGCTTGGAGGTGTTCGCACTTTCCTCCTGGGCCAGCGCCCCGAACACCGTCAGAACAAACTCGGAGTTGCCCAGTACCGTCTGGCTGGAAGTCAGGAAAAACGTGTCGATCCCCATGGCTTTGAGGGCCCGCGTGCTTTGCAGCAGATCCACCGTGTTGCGGGCGAAGCGGCTGATGTCCTTGACCGCCACCAGGTCGAAGGCTCCCGTCTTCGCGTCCTGCAGCAAACGCAGAAACGCCCGCCGGTTTTTGGTTTTCGTACCGGAAATTCCTTCGTCCGCATAGATGTCCACTAGGGTATGCCCGTTTTTGCGGGCGAATTCTTCAAAAAACGCCTTCTGCGCCTGCAGGCTGTTGAGCTGGTCCTCCTTATCGGTGGAAACCCGGCAGTATGCGGCCACGCGCATGTCATCCCCCTCCCTTCGCTTAAGTACGGAGACAGCAGTCTCTGGGACATGCCTATGCGCTGCCCGGTCCGGTTATGTAGGACAGGCGAAAGCCCTGCGAAAGAGCGGACGCTGGTGAAAAAAGAAAAAAGGAAGGGAGTTTTGGCAATACCAGGAAGAAAAGGCCGAGTTAGCGTTGACTTATTCAGCAGAAAAATCTATAATAAAAAAGAATATAGTCAAAAAAACCGTTGGAAACCGGTATAGATAAGAGGAATGGTATGAGCAAGCGAATTTATTTATCTTCTCCCACTATGCACGGAGAGGAACAGCGTTATATCAAAGAGGCGTTTGACACCAATTGGGTGGCACCGCTGGGTACCAATGTAAACGAATTCGAAAAGGAACTGGCGTCTTATGTGGGGGTGGGCCACGCGGCTGCGCTGAGCGCGGGGACCGCTGCGCTCCACCTGGCCATGAAACTGGCGGGCGTCACCGACGGGGACGTGGTCTTTTGCTCGGATTTGACCTTTGCCGCCACGGTAAATCCGGTTTCCTACGAAAAGGGCGTGCAGGTCTTTCTCGACAGTGAGGAAGAAAGCTGGAATATGGACCCGCGGGCCCTAGAAAAAGCGTTTGAAAAATACCCGAACCCCAAGGCGGTCGTGCTGGTCAACCTGTACGGGACCCCTGCCAAGCTGGATGCAATCAAAGACATTTGCAGCGCCCATCAGGTCCCCTTGATTGAAGACGCGGCGGAGAGTCTGGGTGCCGTTTACCACGGCAAGCAGACCGGAACCTTTGGAACGTTCGGTGTTTTTTCGTTTAACGGCAATAAAATCATCACCACCTCCGGCGGAGGGATGCTGGTGTCCGACGACGCAGCGGCCATCGAAAAGGCCCGGTTCTGGGCCACCCAGTCGAGAGACCCGGCCCGCCATTACCAGCACAGCGAGATCGGCTATAATTACCGCATGTCCAACATTGTCGCGGGCATTGGCCGGGGGCAGCTCAAGGCGCTCGACCTGCACATCCAGAAGAAAAAAGCCATTTACGAGACGTATCAGAAGGAATTCGCCTCCATCCCGGAAATCCGTATGAACCCCTACCTGCCCGGTTCCGCGCCCAACTTCTGGCTCTCCTGCATGACCATCGACCCCGCCTCTAAGGTGACTCCCTTAGATGTGATGGTGGCGCTGGAACAGGAGAACATCGAATCCCGTCCCATCTGGAAGCCGATGCATATGCAGCCGGTGTTTGCAACGCACGACTTTATTCAGGTGGCCGACGGGGTCCCGGTGAGCGAACGGATTTTTGAACGGGGCGTCTGCCTGCCCTCCGACGTGAAGAACACTGAAGAGGACATGGAAAGAATCATCGGGATCGTCAAGGGCCTTTTCGCTTAAGAAAAAACCAATTGTGCACCCCGGAGAAAAGAAACGCGGCTTTTCTCCAGATTTCGATCCCATTTAGGAGCGTGTCCATGAAAAAACTCTGCATCATTACCACTGTGTCCATGACGCTGGAATCCTTTGTACTCGACGGTGTCAAGGCGCTGCACGAAACCCATCCGGACTGGGAGATTACCTTTGTCTGCAGCCACAACGAGCGGTTTGCGACGTCCCTTCCGTCCTACATCCGGTTTTTTCCCATCAAAATGGAACGGGGCGTGAGCCTGTCGGGTCTGGCGGCGGTTTCCCAGATGAAAAAGCTCTTTGGCAGGGAACGGTTCGACCTGGTTCAGTACGCCACGCCCAACGCCTCTTTGTACGCTTCCATCGCGGCCAAGCGAAAAAAGGTCCCGGTACGGCTTTACTGCCAGTGGGGCATCCGGTATGTGGGTTTTGAGGGATTTGGCCGCCGGGTCTTCAAAAGCCTGGAAAAGACTGTCTGCCGCAATTCCACCCATATCCGGGCGGTCAGCTTCTTAAACAAGCAGTTTGCAGTGGAGGAAGGCCTCTACCCGGAGGATAAGGCGGTGGTGCTCGGTCAAGGCGGAACCATCGGCGTGGATTTGGAGGAGTATATTCTTGCTCCGAAAAAGGAATGGCGGACGAAAATCCGCAGTGCCTGCCGGCTGGGAGACGGCGTGGTGTTCGGCTTTGTAGGCCGCATCTCCAGGGATAAGGGGAGCGAAGAACTTTTGCGTGCGTTTCGCTCCATTCACGGGCTCGACCCCACCACAAAGCTGCTGATGGTAGGAACCTTTGAGGCGGACGAGAGCATGGATCAGGAGCTGCTCGACTGGGCGAAAAGCTGCCCGGACGTGGTGTTTACCGGCCGGGTGGACAAGCATGACCTGCGCGAGTATTACGCGGCCATGGACGTATATGTGCATCCCTCCTACCGGGAAGGCTTCGGCATGGTGCTGCAGGAGGCGGCTGCCATGGAATGCGCCATTGTCACCACCGACATTCCCGGCGCGTCGGAGGTAATGGAGGAAGGAATTTCCTGCTTGCTGGCAAAACCCAGAGACAGCGAAAGCTTACAAAACCAGATGACGGCCTTCTTAAAGGATCCCCGTCTGCGCGAACGTTATGGAACACAGGCCCGGCTTCGGGTGGAAACTTATTTCGACCGCAGGCGGATGATCGAAGAACAGTGCAGGGAATACGAAAGATTGCTGGAGGAAACGACATGATGAAATTGATGCTGCTGACGGCGGACCCCGCGTTCGCCGCACAGGCGCAGGACGCCGGGGTAGACCGGATTTTTCTCGATTTGGAATACATCAATAAGATTGAGCGGCAGATGGGGCGCAACACGGTCATTTCCCACAACTCGGTGGACGACGTGGCGAAGCTGCGCCGGGTTCTTGACCGGTCCGACCTGCTGGTGCGGGTCAACCCCATCAATCCCAGCTTGAAAGCGGAAGTGGACCGGGTGATTGCCGATGGGGCGGACATTGTCATGCTCCCTATGGTCATTGACGCGGACGACGCCCAGCGGTTTGTCGAAATGGTGGGTGGCCGGGCCAAAGTTTGCCTGCTGCTGGAAACCTCCCAGGCACTTGTGCGCATGGATGATTTCCTGGAAATGGGGGGGGTGGATGAAATTTACATAGGCCTCAATGACTTACACATCAGCCTGGGCCTCAAGTTCATGTTTGAGACCTTGAGCGGCGGGATTGTGGAATATATGGCAAAGAAAGCAAAGGCTAGGAACATTCCCTTCGGCTTCGGCGGTATCGCGAAGATCGGGGAAGGCATGCTTCCTGCCGACTATATCTTAGGCGAGCATTACCGCATCGGCTCCACCAGCGCCATCTTGTCGCGGACCTTCCGCAACGAAACCGGCGGCGCCCATGATCCTCTCGACCTGAAAACGGAGATCGAAAAGATCCGCAGCCGAGAACGGGAAATTGCATCCTGGACGCCGGAGCAGTTTGAGGAAAACCGGATTTTCGTGCGCAACTGCGTCAATAAAATTGTGAACGGGTGAAAAGCATGTTCGTTTTAAGTGAGATTGATCTGCCGGGAGCGGGGCCGGAGCTTACCATAGAGAAGATCACCCGCAAGGAACTGGCGTCCTACGGTCAAAAGGCCCGGGTGGAGGCCATCGTGGGCAGCCGGGCCATGGCCATCGACGCGGCGTCCATGGAGCTGCCGGCGCTGAAATTCGTGCAGCTGACCAGCGCCGGGTTCGACGGGGTGCCGCTGGAGGAATACGCGGCCAAAAAGGTCCTGGTGGCCAACGCCGGCACTGTATACAGCGCGCCCATTGCGGAAACGGTGGTGTACGGCATGCTTCAGATGGCAAAGCGATACCGCAAAAACCCCAATTCCCACCGGCTGCGCCTGACCCGGGGCTACCGGTATCTTACCGAGCTTGCGGGCAAAACGGCGGTGATTTTGGGCGCGGGCAGCATCGGCACCGAGGTGGCAAAGCGGCTTTTGGGCTTTGGAATGACCATCTGGGGATATGACCCCTATTGCTCCGAAAAGCCGGAATACGAGAACCTGTTCCGAGACCTTTCCTCTCTGAAGAAGGCCTTGCCCCAGGCGGATTTCGTCATATCCACCCTGCCGGACAACGAGGAAACGAGAGGCATGATTGACGAAGCGTTTCTAAGCTGCCTTGGGCCGCAGGCGGTTTTCGTCAACGTGGGGCGCAAGGCGGTGATCCGGCAGGAGGACCTGTATGCGGCCCTGAAAAGCGGACGGCTGGGCGGCGCGGTGCTCGACATGTTCGAGGTGTT
This sequence comes from Solibaculum intestinale, assembly GCF_040096205.1. Taxonomy (NCBI): domain Bacteria; kingdom Bacillati; phylum Bacillota; class Clostridia; order Eubacteriales; family Oscillospiraceae; genus Solibaculum; species Solibaculum intestinale. The sequence goes on from NZ_JBBMFD010000010.1 coordinate 25,171, forward strand.
TCCAAACCCGGTTACCAATCGGTTCCGCCGGTTAAAGAACACCATCGTCCTGCCGGGAGTGGCCGCCATCTCCCGGGAGTCCCAGCAGAGGAGAAACGATCACATTCTCAAGAACCTGACCCTGGCCGGGCGTGGGGAAGAACCCGCCTATCTCATCAACAAGGAGAAGTGACCGATGTTTTTCAGTGTGATCATTCCGGTCTATAACGCCCAGGGCTATCTTCCCGCCTGTGTGGACAGCGTGCTCCAACAGGAATTCGCGGATTTTGAGGTGATCCTGGTAGACGACGGTTCCACCGACCAGAGCGGCGCCCTCTGCGACCGGTATGCTATGGGGGACCGGCGCGTAAACGTGCTGCACAAGGAAAACGGGGGCCAGTCCACCGCCCGAAACCTGGGGCTTCGTGCGGCAAAGGGGGACTATGTGGTCTTTCTCGACAGCGACGATTTTATCACCACACCTCGGTTTTTCACCGACCTTCATGAAAAGGCGGAGAAAGCCCCGGATCTGATTTTGTATAAATACCAGAAATATTTTGAGGACAAGGGTCTTCTGGACTGCGCGTTTTCCTTTGCCGGCATCCCGGACTTTCAAAAGCAGGAGGACACCATCCTCGAGCTGGTCAAACGGGACGCTTTTTTCTGCTCCGCCTGGAGCAAAAGCGTCAAGCGCAGCCTTTTGCAGGAACACCGGTTTTATTTTGACGAAACCCTTTCCTGCGAGGACATGGACTGGTATTACCAGGTCCTATCCAAAGGGACGCGCATCGCTCTGCTGGACCAGTCCTATATTGCCTACCGCCAGCGTCCGGGCTCGGTGACGGCGGTAGTGAAGGAAAAGACCATCGGGGATTTTATCCGGGTGCTGCAAACCTGGTCGGGCAGGTTTCAAAAGGAGCTGACGGGAGAACGCCAGCGGGTCATGCTCCAGTCCATGACCAAGCTCTATTGCAACCTGCTGGTGGCATTTGTACGATACCAGGGGGAGAACCGGAAGGAATACCGGGAAAAAATCAAAGCGTTGGCCTTTTTATTTCAGTATAACGAAAATGCCCGCGCCGGGAAGTTTGCGAAAATCTATCGTTTGGCCGGCTTCGGGGGCCTGCTGTGGTTTTTGAAGCTTGCCGACCGCGTGAGAGGATAGAAAAAACATGACAAACCCATTGCCAAAGGTACTGGTTGCCTCCACCAACGCCTGGAGGGACAATACGGGAATCAGTACGCTCATCGAACTGTTCAAGGTCTGGGACCCGGACCGTCTCGCCCAGGTGTATACCCGCTCGGCCCTGCCCAAAACGGCCGTCTGCCGCCGTTTTTTTCAGATTTCGGAAAGCGCGGTGGTGCGCAGCCTTCTGCGCAGGAGTACCGTCACCGGGAAACAGGTGGAAAACGAGACCGGGGCGGTAGACGAACAGGCGAAAAAAGAGCAGGCTGCTGAACAGCGTCTGTACGGAAAAGCCCGCAAAAAGCAGTCCTGGTTTCTCAGCTGCTGCCGGGAGCTGGTATGGAAGTTCGGAACATGGAAAACCCCGCAGCTGGACGCGTTTGTGAAGGACTTTTCGCCGGACGTGCTGTTTTTGCCCATTTATCCTACTGTTTACATGGGCCGGCTGCAAAACCATCTTTTGAAAACAACGGGAAAGCCCGCCGTCTGTTATTTAGCCGACGATAACTATACCTATAAACCCTGCGGGAAAAACGTGTTTGCCTATGTGCACCGGTTTTTCCTGCGCCGGCAGGTCAGGCGGGTGGTGGAGCGGTGCGAGAAGATGTTCGTCATCGCGCCCAAGCAGAAAGAGGAATACGACCGGATTTTCGGAGTAGACAGCATTTTGCTGACCAAGGGGATTGATTTTACAAAGGTGAACTTCGAGCCCCACAAGCTGTCCGATCCCATCCGCATGGTTTATACCGGCAAGCTGATCATCGGCCGATGGCGGTCGCTGGCAGCCATTGCCGAGGCGCTGGGTGCTATCAACAAAGACAAAGCCCGGATGACCCTGGACATTTATACCACCGATTCGCTCACTCCCCAGCAGGAGCGGGCGCTCAACAAAAACGGCTGCGCCGTGCGGGGTGCGTTGTCCTTAAGCGAGGTTATGGAGGTGCAGCGCCAGGCGGATATCCTTGTTTTTGTGGAAAGCCTGGACCCTAAGGAATGCATGAGCGCCCGACTTTCCTTTTCCACGAAAATCACCGATTATCTCAAAAGCGGGAAATGCATTTTCGCCGTGGGTGTTGCAGAAATTGCGCCCATTGACTATTTTTTGCGGGAAGGTTCGGCCTGTGTCGCCTCCAGCAGAGAGGAAATCGGTCAAAAGCTGCAGGCCTTATGCGCCCACCCGGAGCAAATTCTTGAATATGGCCGCCTTGCCTTCCAGTGCGGGGAACGAAACCACGCCCAGGAAAAGGTAGCCCGAACACTCACCGAGACCATTACAGAGGTAAGCCGCCATGCAAACCATCACTAGAAATGTCTACCATTCCCTGGATGTGGCGAAATTCGTCTGCGCGCTGCTCATTATCTCCGCGCATTTCGCCAGCGAACAGGGCCATTTTCCCACACTCATCGACTACGGCTTTTCCATCTATATCATCGCCGTCCCCTTTTTCTTCTGCTGCAGCGGCTTTTTGTTTTTTGATAAGCTGTCCCGTCTGGCGGAGCCGGCGGACCGCAAGGCATATTTCGTCAAGTATATCAAGCGCATCCTGCTCATGTACCTGGTCTGGAGCGCCATCTATTTCGTTTTTGTGGCTGCTGGCTGGATCATCAAAGGTGTGAGCGTACAGGAGGTGCTAAGCTACCTGCATACCTCCCTGCTTTTCTCCACCTACGCCACCATCTGGTTTTTGCCCGCTCTGGCGGTGGGAGTGGCCATGGTGTATGTTCTGCAAAAGGTTATGTCCATCGAATGGGTTTTTGTGATCTCCATTCTCTTTTACGTGATCGGCGCCTTCGGCTACTCCTATGCGCCCGCGCTGGACGGGGTTCCCGCCTTGCGGGAGGCCTACCGGGTCTATGACGCCATTTTCATTTCCAGCCGAAACGGGGTATTTCACGGCTTTCCGCTGATCGCTATGGGAGCGCTGGTTGCAAAGCAGCGAAACGCCGTCCCGGAAAAGAGAAAAAGAGGGGTCTTCTATCTGATGGGCGTCCTGATTTTCGGCGTCGGCGTGGTGGGGGAAGCCTTCTGGGTCAAGCAGCAGTTCAACCCCACCGGAATGGATACCATCTTTCTACTGTTGCCTTTCACCTATTTTTTGATACAATGGTTGCTGACGGTTCCGTTAAAGGACCGCAAGATTTACACTCTGATGCGAAATACCAGCCTGCTGATGTTTGTCAGCCAGCGTCTGTTCCTGTCCGCCCTGCCCTCGGTGTTTCCGGCGGCATTCCAGGCGCTGTGGAGCAACTCCTATGCGGGCCTTTTTCTGACGCTGGCGCTGGTGACGGGTTTCTCGGTGCTGATCGTCAAGCTGACCCCGCGGCTGAAATTTTTGAAGGTGCTGTGGTAATCTATGAAGAACAACGTCTTATTTGTCACCGGCTGCTATCCCAAGGATACCGACGAATTTGTTGCCGATTCCAAGGTCATGCCCCAGAACGCCGCGAACGTGCTGTCCTGGCGCTTGATTGAAGGATTTGACGCGAATATCCCAGGCCGCCTGACGGTGCTCACCTGCCCGTTCATCGGCTACTATCCCAACATGTACAGAAAGCTTTGGATCCGCAGCCGCAAATGGGCCCACGACGGCGAGTGCCCCACCGATACCCTGCTGGGCTTTCTCAACCTCAAGGGCCTGGAAACCTACATCAAAAGCGTTCGCATCTACCGGTTTGCAAAAAGGTGGTACAAGCAGGCGCAGGAGAACCGCAATCTGCTCTTTTACAGCCACTATGCCGGGTTTATGCGGGCGGCGGGGAAGCTCAAGAAAAGGCTGCCCGACCTTGCCTTAACCTGCCTGGTCACCGATATGAACGAGCTCGACGAGCGCAAGGATCTGCAGGGACTCAAAGGTAAGCTGAAAGGCCTGCCCCGCAAAATCATGATCGACACCACTTATAAAAACCTCAAATACATCGATTCTTTTGTGCTGCTGGCGGACAAGATGAAAGAGCCGCTCCGGGTGGGAGACCGTCCCTATGTGGTGGTGGAAGGAATCGCCAACACCCAGCTTGCCAAGGAAGGAGCCGCCCCTGCCAGTGGAGACCGCTTTCCCAAAGAGGAAAATGAATTTCGCGTGGTGTACACCGGTACCCTGCACAAACGGTACGGCTCGGTGATGCTCACCGAGGCATTCTCCCGGATTTCGGACAAAACCGTCCACCTGTACCTGTGCGGCGACGGGGACGGGCGGGAGGAGGTCAAGGCCAACGCGCAGAAGAATCCCAACGTCCACTACCTGGGGGTTTTAAAGCACGAGGACGCCATCCGCTTGCAGGCGAGCGCCGATCTGCTGGTGAATTCCATGCCGGAATTCGGCATCCACACCGCTCTTTCCTTCCCGTCGAAAACCATGGAATATATGATTTTAGGCAAACCGGTGGCCTGCTTCAAGGTGCGGGGAATCCCCGACGAGTACGACGTCTATCTGGACTATTTTGAAGAAGAAACGCCGCAGGCCATGGCCAAAAAAATCGAAGAGCTTAAGGGAAAAGGCCGGGAGGTTCTCGCGCAGATGGGAAAAAAGAACCAGGAATTTGTCCTTGCCCATAAGAATCCCAAAACCCAAGTGGCAAAAATTCTGGATATGTGGGGCGTTTCTCACAGCCAATGAATGCCGCTGCCCCAGAAAGGAACAATAGAAGGGTCTGTACCGGAGAGGAAACCGCAATGAAAGACATTTTGATCGTCTATTCCAAGATGGTGGTGGGAGGCAGTACCACCAGCCTGCTTTCGCTTTTAAACGGCATTGATTACAGCAAATACCGGGTGGACTTGCTGCTTTATGACAACGGCGGCGACCTGCAGTCCTTTATCAATCCCAACGTCAATGTGCTGCCCCAGGCGAAGGAAACCACCCGCCCCCTTGTGAAGCTCTGCAATCCTTCCTTCTGGGTTCATCTTCAGAAGGCAAGGCGGTTGAGCCGTAGATACAAGAATAAGCTCATAAACGCCCAAATCATGTCCAAATACGAGGCGCTTGCCTGCGGGCGGCCCCGCAAGGAATACGACGTGGGAATCAGCTTTCTGGAATTCTGGCCCACCGAGTACCTTTGCCGCCGGGTCAGGGCGAAGCGGAAAATCGGCTGGATTCACATTGACATCAAGGAGGCCGGGCTGAAGAAAGAACTCAGCCAGTCCGTCTTTTCCCTTTTGGACCAGGTGGTTCTTGTTTCCGATCCTTGCTTGCAGAACTTTGTAAGCCTTTACCCGGAATTTCGCCAGAAAGCGGTCTGTATAGAAAATATCTTAAATCAGAAGACCATTCGGGACATGGCGGACCGTCCGTTGGAGGAGCCGCTCTCCTTGGAACCAAAAGCGTGCAACTTGGTCACCGTCTGCCGGGTAGCCTTCGTGTCCAAAGGGCTTGACCGGGGAGTGAACGCCTTTGGACGCCTCAAGAAGGAAGGCCGGCTTACGGGCCTTCGCTGGTTTGTCATCGGGGACGGCCCGGACCTGCCGAGACTCAAAGACATGATCCGGGACTATGGCCTGGAAAAGGAGATTATTCCTTTGGGCCAGCAGATCAATCCCTACCATATCGAAAAATACATGGACGTCTTTTTTCTCCCGTCCCGGTATGAAGGAAAGCCTATGGCCGTCACCGAGGCGCAGATGCTGGGCCTTGTGCCGGTAGTCAGCAATTATTCTTCCGCCAAAGATCAGGTTCGTCACGGGGTGGACGGGGTGATTATGGAGAACAGCGACGACGCTCCTTACTATACCCTCAAGGCGCTCGTGGAAGAGAAAATTGACCTGGCGGGGATGCAGGAAAAGGTACGAAATCAGGATTATTCCAACACCGAAGAAATCGAACGTTTTTATGAGATCATTGGGCCGGACGCGAATTTGCGCCGGTAGCACAAAGGAGGCAGGGAAACGACGTGCCAAAACGCAGTAAGCTTGTCCTGGATTTTCCTCTGTTCTTTCAATTGATTGTCACCTTGCTTTCCGTGTATGTGCTTTTTGATACAGGGAAATCCTTCGACGGGGTTGTTGCGCTGATTTTGGGCAACGTAGCGGTATCGCTTCTCCTGGTGGTGCTCCGGCAAAGACGGGTTTTCACCCTTTATTTCTGCTTTCTGCTGTTTCTGGCGCTGTTCCATTTCGGGCAGCTGGTGCTGTATGTGTTCGGCGCCCGTGTGGACACCTCCATCGCCTACGACCTCATGGACCTTTACAGCAACTACGATCTGCAAAGGACGCTTCTGTTCTGCCTGGTGGCGTTCAATGTGATGAACCTGTCCGGAATGCTGCTGCTGCCGCGCAGGAGGAAAACCCCGCCCCCTGCGGCCGCCAAAAAGGAGGCCCAGGGCCTGAACGACCAGAAAGGGCGGATGGTCTACCAATTCGGCCTGGTGCTGTTCGTAGTCCTCTTCATTCCGGTTTTGATCTATGACATGCAGATGATCACCTCTGCATCGCAGGTGGGATATCTGGCCAAGTATACGACCAATACCGGCATCTTCGGCGATCTGGAAGCTTACTTTTCCGCGGCAGTTCTCTGCATGCTGGTGACGGCAAAAAGCCAGAACCGCCCCTGGAAAGGGGTTTATTACTATGCGCTGCTTCGCGCGCTTGTGCTGATGTTGCTGGTCGGCAACCGGGGCAATATGCTCATTACCGCCATTTTGTACATTTACGCAAAGCATTGGTTCATTAAGCCCTATACCAGGAAGAACTGGCTTTCGGTTGGAGCCATCTGCATCGGTGTGGTGGTTTTGATGCCCTTTATCGCCTTTATCCGCGGGAAAGCCAGTGAACTGGGTTTCTGGGAATATTTGAGTACCAACAATCCGGTGACCCAATTTTTGTCCGAGTTCGGCTCCACGTTGGTTACGCCTATTTTGTCCTTTCAGTATGTGGACTCCTTTGGTTTTCTGGGAGGAAAATCGTTTTTGGGAGCCCTGGCGGTCCTGGTCCCCTTCTCCAGTGCTTTGTTTGGAGGAATCAAGCAGTTCATGTCTGTGGGGGTACTGCTGAATCCTTATGCGCCGGCGGTAGGAGCGCTGGGCGGTTCGGTTTTCGCGGAGCTTTATATCAATTTTGGATGGGCTTCCCTGGTACTGGCCGCCTTGTTTGGGCTGGGGGTAGCAAAAATTTCGCAGGCACTGGAAAATGGCGCCCGGGGGGATCATCCTTTCTTATCCGGCATGCTGCTGTATCTTTCTTACGGCGTCCTTCTATATGTAAGAGGGGATTTTCTGGACATTGTCCAGGCTGGCAAGCGGGTGCTCTATCTTTGCGTTGTGTTCTATCTGTTTAAGAATCTGATGAGCAGAAGAGACCGAAGCCGTCTGCGCGGCGAGGAAGAGGAAGGGAGTGACGGCCTTGAGCCGAATCAGTCTGATTAGAAACACCATCCGGATGACTGGATGGAAGATCCGGTATGGAAAGCGGCTGTCGGGCAGCCTGATTCAGAATTTCGGGAAGCGTTCTTCCATCGAAATTCATAAAAACGGCCGGCTGATGCTGGGCCGAGCCATCTTTTCCCGGTCAAATACGGTGATCGTAGTTGCCGGGAGCGGAACTTGTACCATTGGGAACAATGTCTATTTCAACAACAACTGCGCGGTGACGGCGATGGAAGAAATCGTGATTGAGGACCGCGTCACGATTGGGAATAACACGGTCATTGTGGACCACGACCATGATTACCGCAACCCGCAAGCGGGACACGTGGTTTGCAGTAAGGTCACAATTGGTGCAAACACCTGGATCGGTGCCAACTGCGTCATCCTCCGAGGATGCCGGATTGGACGCGACTGCGTCATTGCCGCCGGCTCGGTGGTCATGGGCAACATCCCGGATCACACCATCTATTATCAGAAACGAGAAACGGTGTGCAAGGCATATGAAAAGGAAGCATGAGAGAATGAGAAATGAATTTGGGCGCGCTAGAGGAGCGCGGGTGCGGCGATGAACAGAACGAAAAAATTCGCATTAAACGCCACTTTCAGCGCCATACAGCAGGTGGTGGTCATGATCGTCGGGCTTATCACACCGAGGGTCATGCTGCAGTTTTACGGTTCGGAAATCAATGGCTTGGTGGCCTCCATCACACAGTTTATTTCATACATATCCCTGATTGAGGCGGGCCTTTCCGGCGCCGCCGTCTATTCCCTGTACAAGCCTCTGGCGGAGCACGACGTGAAGGGCATCAACGGCGTCGTGTCGGCGGCAAAGCGGACCTATACCAGGCTTGGATACGTGTTCACCGGCCTGACTCTGGTACTCGCCGCCATTTACGCGAGCATAGTGACGGTACAAGGGCTGTCCATACAGGAAATATTCTTCCTCATCCTGGTGATGGGCGTATCCGGCGCTATGGAGTTTTTTACCATGGCAAAATACCGGGTGCTGTTCACCGCCGATCAAAAGCAATACATCCTCTCCATCTGCACCATGGTGGGTGTGGTTCTCAATATGGTACTGATCGTGCTATGCGCAGTTTTGCACCTGAACATCGTCTGGCTGAAGGTAATTGCCACCCTGTCGGTATTCGTGCGGTCGGCAATTCTGGCTGGGTACATGCGCAAGCGATACAAATACGTCAACTTTAAGGAAAAACCCAATATGCGGGCGCTGGACAAGCGGTGGGACGCGCTTTACATGCAGATTCTCTGGAATCTGGAATCAGGCGCCCCGATCATTCTGGCGACCGTGTTTACCAATATGGTCCAGGTGAGTATCTACTCGGTTTACAATCTGGTGATCTACGGCATCAATAATGTGGTCGCCATCTTTTTGTCCGGTCTCAGCGCCGCGTTCGGGGAAATCATCGTCATGGGCAACCGGGAGCAGCTTAAAAAGGTTTACAGCCAGCTTTTGTTTGCGTTTTACTCGATTCTCACCGTGCTGTACGCCGTAACGGGCGTGATGTATATGCCGTTTATGCGCAATTATGTGGCAAATCTCTCCGATTCTCAGCTGTATATTGTCCCAACACTCGCGCTGCTTTTCTTTATCAACGGGTTGCTGCACGCCGTTCAGACGCCCCAGGGCATGATGACCATCGCGGCGGGCATGTACCGGGAGACCCGCATTCAAAACAGCATTCAGGCGGGGATTTTGGTATTCGGCGGTATTCTTCTGGCGCCTTTTCTGGGACTTCACGGAATTCTGCTGGCGGCCATTTCTGCAAATCTGTTCCGTCTGATTGACTATATTATCTTTATCTCCAGAAAATTTGAAGGGATCGGAATGAAGGAAACGATTCTTCACGTCATCCGGGTAATGGTGCAGGTGGGGGTTGTATATGCGATCTTCTGGTTTGTTCCCCTGCCCAACAACGGATATCTGGAATGGGCGCTGAGCGCGCTCATTGTGCTGGCGGTTTCCGCCGCCATCGTCCTTCTCAGCGCCGTGATTTTCAACCGTAAGGATTTAAAGAACCTGTTTACACGGCTCAAGCTGCTCGTCAGACGAGGATAAAAAACGGACGCTTCGTCTTGTTTTAGATCGGGCGAAGAAGCCGCCGACAACATAAAAAGACCGGACGCATTTGCGTCTTTTGAAAAACAAGGAGGGCTTTATGAATCAAAATTCCATATTTAAAGACCGCACCCTGCTGATTACGGGCGGCACCGGTTCCTTCGGCAATGCGGTGCTCAATCGGTTCTTGACCACCGACATTGGAGAAATCCGCATTTTTTCCCGGGACGAGAAGAAGCAGGATGATATGCGTCATACCTACCAGTCCAGGTATCCCCAGTATTCCGACAAAATCAAGTTTTATATCGGCGACGTGCGTGACATCCAAAGTGTGAAAAACGCCATGCACGGGGTGGATTTCATTTTCCACGCCGCCGCTCTCAAGCAGGTACCTTCCTGCGAGTTCTTCCCCATTGAAGCGGTGAAAACCAATGTGTTCGGCACTGAGAACGTGCTGACCGCCGCCATTGAGGCGGGGGTGCGCAAGGTTATCTGTCTCTCCACCGACAAGGCCGCCTATCCGGTCAACGCCATGGGAACCTCCAAGGCGATGATGGAAAAGGTGTACATTGCCAAGTCCAGAACCATTCCTCAGGAAAAGACCCTGATCTGCGGAACCCGATACGGAAACGTCATGTGCTCGCGGGGCTCGGTCATTCCCCTTTTCATCGAGCAAATCAAAAAGGGCCTGCCTCTCACGGTTACCGATCCGGCCATGACCCGCTACATCATGAGTCTGGAGGAAGCGGTGGAGCTGGTTTTGTATGCCTTCGAGCATGCCAACAGCGGGGATATTATGGTGCAAAAGGCCCCGGCCTGCACCATCGGGGACCTGGCCCAGGCGGTCAAGGAACTGTTCCATGCCGACAATGAGATTAAGGTCATCGGCATCCGCCACGGCGAAAAGATGTACGAAGCGCTTCTGACCAAAGAAGAGTGCGCCAACGCCGTGGACCTGGGGGATTTCTTCAAGGTGCCGGCAGACAAGCGGGATCTCAACTACGACAAATATTTCAACGAGGGCATCCACGGAAGCGGTATGAAGTATGAGGAATACACCTCCAGCAATACCAACCAGCTGAATGTGGAGCAGATTAAGGAGAAGCTGCTAAGTCTGAGCTATATCCAGAGAGAGCTGGCGGAATGGGAAGCGCGGTAACCGGCTGCTGAGTGCAAGTGGTACCGTCCCGGCAAGGAAGAGAGGAACGAAGATAAGATGAAGGTATTGATTACGGGCGCAAAAGGCTTTATTGGGAAAAACCTGATTGCTGAGCTCGAAAACATCCAGAGCGGGAAGAGCAGGCAAAGCAGCCTTTCCTCCCTCACCCTCTATGCATACGACATGGACACCGATCCGCAGCTGTTAGACGGGTTCTGCGCGGACTGCGATTTTGTCTTTCACCTGGCCGGCGTCAACCGTCCCAAGGAGCAAAGCGAGTTCATGCAGGGGAATTTCGGATTTACCTCCGCCCTGCTCGACACGCTCAAGCGCCACAAAAACGCCTGTCCGGTGATGCTTGCCTCCTCTACCCAGGCTGCGCTTGACAATCCCTACGGCCATTCGAAGAAGGCCGGGGAGGACTTGCTGTTCGCCTATGGAAGGGAAACCGGCGCAAAACCGCTGGTGTACCGGTTTCCAAACGTGTTCGGCAAATGGTGCCGCCCCAATTACAACAGCGCCGTGGCCACCTTCTGCCACAACATTGCCCGCGGCCTGCCCATCACCGTCAACGACCCCGCCGTCCAGATGACCCTGGTTTATATCGACGACGTGGTTTCGGAGCTCATCCACGCCTTGGAGGGAAAAGAAACCCGGGACGGGGATTTCTGCAAGGTGCCGGTGGAGCATTCCGTGAAGCTAGGGGAGATTGTGGACCTGCTTCATTCCTTTAGGGAAAGCCGGAAGACCAAAAGCGTCCCCAATATGGAAAACCCATTTGAAAAGAAGCTGTATTCCACCTACTTAAGCTATCTGCCCGAAGATCAGTTTAGCTATCCGCTCAAGATGAACGTGGACGACCGGGGCTCTTTTACCGAAATCCTGCGCACGCCCGACCGGGGCCAGTTTTCCGTGAATATCTCCAAGCCCGGCATCACCAAGGGCAACCACTGGCACCATACGAAGAACGAGAAGTTTGTAGTGGTCAAAGGGGAAGGCCTGATCCGGTTTCGGAAAGTCGGCAGCGAGGAGATTGTGGAATACCGGGTGTCGGGGGACAAAATCGAGGTGGTGGACATCCCCACCGGCTACACCCACAGCATCGTTAACGTGGGGGACACCGACCTGGTCACCTTCATGTGGTGCAACGAATGCTTCGATCCGGAGAAGCCGGATACGTATTTTCTGGAGGTATAGGGCATGTCCAAATTGAAGCTGATGACCATCATGGGGACCCGGCCGGAAATCATCCGGCTGAGCGCGGTGCTCAAATGCGCCGACCGGTACTTTGACCATATTATGGTGCATACCGGGCAGAACTGGGACTACACCCTCAACGAGATTTTCTTTCAGGATTTGGGGCTGCGCAAGCCGGACTATTATCTAGACAGCGTGGGCAAGGACCTGGGCGAGACCATGGGAAACATCATCGCCAAGTCCTATGACGTGCTCAAAAAAGAACAGCCGGACGCGCTGCTGGTGCTGGGGGATACCAATTCCGCCCTATCCGCCATCAGCGCCAAGCGGTTGAAAATCCCGATTTTTCACATGGAGGCGGGCAACCGCTGCTGGGACTGGAATGTGCCTGAAATGGTCAACCGCACCATCGTCGACCACATTTCCGACATCAACCTTCCTTATACCGAACACAGCCGCCGCTATCTTCTAAACGAAGGGGTGGACGGCAAAACCATCTTTGTCACCGGCAGCCCTATGAGCGAGGTGCTGCGGGACCATGCGGCGAAGATCGCGCAGAGCGATGTGCTCGACCGGCTGGGGCTTACCCCCAAAGGCTATCTTCTTCTTTCTGCCCACCGGGAGGAGAACATCGACAACGAAGCGCATTTCATCAGCCTGATGACCTCCATCAACCACATTGCCCAAACGTATCAGATGCCGGTCATCTATTCCACCCATCCCCGCAGCCGCAACATCATTGAAAAGCGGGGCTTTCGGTTCCATCCCCTGGTGCAGAGCATGCAGCCCTTCGGCTTTTTGGATTACAACAAGCTCCAGCAGAACGCCTACTGCGTGCTGTCCGACAGCGGGACCCTCAGCGAGGAAAGCGCCCTGCTGCATTTCCCCGCCGTGCTCATCCGTACCTCCACCGAACGTCCGGAGGTGCTCGACAAGGGCACCATTGTGGTTGGAGGCATCCAGGGGGAGGATGTGGAGCAGGCCATGAACCTGGCGGTTTCCATGTTTGAAAACGGGGAGGAGACGGTTTTGGCGGAGGACTACGCGGACACGAACGTGTCGGTAAAGGTGATCAAGATCATCCAAAGCTATGCGAAAATCGTCAATCTCACCACTTGGAGAAAAGAATAAGGCGGACTTTCGTCCGCCCTACTGGGTACCGGCCGGCCCGCCGCCTTGAGGGGGCCGGCCGTTTTCCCGGTTTTGGGCCAGCTTCGCGCAAAGGTGGATGAGAAACCGCACGGTGTCCTTTTCTGTGTTCGGATTCTCAAAATGAATGGACAGGGGCTGGTTTTTCATAGGTGCTCCCCTCCTTTGCCCCATATCTATTCGGACAAGCCTGCAAAATATGCAGCGCCATGAGCAAACTTAGGCGAACAACATGCAAAAACGCCTCTCTGGAAACCAGTTATCGGGAGAAAAATACGCCTGTCCGCTTGGCACATTTGGACTGGGATTCTCTGCTGTTTTTCCAAAGAAGCGAGTTCCCATTGACGAAGGGCCTTTCTTTGCCGTACAATAAAGTTTATGACATCTTATGAGACGGAAGGCGGATGATTGGATGAACCAGGTTCTTATTCTCGGTGCCGGCGGCCATGCAAAAGTAGTGGCCGACCTTGTGGAGCTGGCCGGATACGCTGTCGCCGGGTTTCTGGACGACCATCCGGCGGGGCCCGACGTCTTCGGGAAACCGGTGCTTGGACCCATTGCGGATTGTTTGCGTTATCCGGAGCACGCTTTTGTCATCGGCATCGGCAGCAATCGGGTCCGCCGGGAGCTCGCCGCGCGCTATCCCCTTCGCTGGATTACCGCCGTGCATCCCAAGGCCGTGGTGGCCCGGGATGCGATGCTGGGCCCGGGCACGGTGGTGATGGCAAACGCCGTCGTCAACCCCGGCGCGGCGGTGGGCGCTCACGCCATCGTCAACACCGGCGCCATCGTGGAACACGACAACGTCGTCGGGGATTTTGCCCATCTTTCGCCGGGCTGCGCGCTGGGCGGCACGGTTACGGTGGGCGCAGGGACCCATGTGGGCATCGGCGCCTGTGTGCGCAACAACGTCTGTATCGCACCCGACTGCGTGATCGGCGCGGGAGCCGTAGTGATAACGGATCTTAAGCAGCCGGGAACCTATGTGGGCTGCCCGGCGAAGCGGTTGAATAAATAAGGGAAAGAGGCGGACGTGTGGGACGCAGTAAGTATCAATACCTGGTTAAGAATATCGGCCTGTTTACCCTGAGCAGCTTCGCGACGAAGATTTTGTCCGCCCTGCTGCTGCCCCTGTATACCACCTTTTTGGTGGACGAGCAGTTCGGCAGCATCGACATCATCCATACCACGGTGATATTGCTGATCCCCATTCTGACCCTGAGCATACACGACGGGGTGCTGCGTTTCGCCATGGACCAGTGCGAAGACAAAAAGAAGGTCTTTTCCCTGGGGATGGAGGTCACGGTGGCCGGCTGTGTGCTGCTTGCTTTGCTGCTGCCGGTCTACGGGCAGATATCGTTTCTCGCCGATTATAAGTTTCATTTCCTGGCGCTTTATATTGTCTCCGCGCTCAACTCCATCTTTGCCAATTTCGCCCGTACGGTGGATCAGGTCAAGCTCATTACCATCAGCTCCATCGCCGCTTCCGCCGTCACCATGGGCCTCAACGTGTTTCTCATTGCCGGCCCGCCCCGGATGGGGGTGAACGGCTACCTGTTTTCCATGATTGCCGGCAGCTTTGTGGGCTGTGTGATTTACTTTTTCTTTGGGCGCATGTACCGGTATTTGACCTTTCGGGGGTTTGACAGGGTTCTTCTCAAGCGGATGATCCTCTACAGCATCCCTCTCATCCCCAACTATCTTTTCTGGTGGATCAATTCCAGCCTGGACCGGTACTGCCTGACGGCCATCACCGGGCTTGCGGCCACTGGCCTTTATGCCTTGGCCAGCAAAATCCCCACCCTTCTCAACACGCTCACATCCATTTTCCAACAGGCCTGGAGCATTTCCGCCATCAAGGAGTACCAAACCGAGGAGGGAGAACGGTTCTTCTCCAGCATCCACCGGATTTTCAGTTACGTGATGCTTCTGAGCACCTCTCTTTTGGTGGCGCTCTGTCAATACTTGGCCATGTTTTTTTTCCAGGGGGAAAACTACCAGGCCTGGTCTTTGATTCCTCTCTTGGCCCTGGCCTTTTATTACAGCTCTCTCAATTCCTTTCTGGGCTCGGTCTATACCGCCACCAAACGAACCAAGTCCCTCTTCGTCACCACCGCCGCCGGTGCCGGGGTCAATGTGGCCTTCAACCTCCTGCTCATTCCCTTTTTTGGGCCCTACGGGGCAGCGATTGCCACCTGCCTGAGCCACTTTGCGGTGTGGCTGGCGCGCTCGATTGCCTCCCAGAAAATCATCCGTATTCAAGTGGATTATAAACGGATGATTCCATCCCAGGCCCTGCTGGTGCTGCAGGTGGGGCTGATGACCGCCCAAACCGGTATTCTCTGGTCTGCCGGTATCTTCGTGGCGATTTTTCTGATCAATCTTTCCACCTTTAAGCAAGCTAAGGATTTTCTCTGGACCCGCCTGAAAAAGCGCGCCCGGTAACGGGGAATCCTTGCCTGCGGCTGCGGAAAAACGCGCCCTCTGGATCAATCCAGAGGGCGCATTTTGTGTAGATCTATTGTTAGCGGAAATTATTTTTGCGAAACTGCCGGCGGGTTTTGCTGTACTTGATCTGCTGGCGGACGGTACGGAAGAAGTCTCCGCCGAAGAACAAGAGTACGTTCAAAAGGGACATGAGGATGGATACCCGGAGCGGCCAGGTCCCCAGGATCAGGACTACCACAAAGTAGACCGCGTCCAGAATGGCCAGGTACTTGACCTTGATAGGGATGAGGAAGAACAGCATCACCTGAAAGTCCGGGTAGACCGCCGCAAAGGCAAGGAACAAGGAAAGGTTCAAAAAGGAATTGGTGGCCGAGCCGGTAAACAGCGCGCCGAGGATGGTACCCAAGACGCCCACCAGATAGAAAAACGTAAACTTAAAGGTGCCCCATTCCCGTTCCAGCAGGTTGCCGATCAGGCAGTAGAAATAAAGGCTGAAAAGGATCCAGACAGGCGAGCTGTTCGGCGGCAGAATCAGAAAGGAGAGAAGCCGCCAGACCTGCCCCTGAGCCACCAAGTCCATGTTCAGGTACAGATACGAAGAGATTCCCAGATCGGGCCGGACAAATTCCACCAGAAACACCGCCAGCATCAGGGCGGAAAGAATGTACATCAGATAGGGAATGCCGATGCGCCCGCATTTTCGTTCCAGCTTGTTGAGCCAGTTCATTTCGTCACGTCCTTTCGGTCAAAAACGTCATTCCGTCGGAGAACAAAGGGGTACTGAAATACCGCTCTCCCGTGTCCGGCAGGATGGTGACCACTGTTTTCCCTTTCCCAAGCTTCTTCGCCAGTTTTAGGGCCGCCGCGATGTTCGAGCCGCTGGAGATGCCGCAGAGGATGCCTTCCTCGCTTGCCAGGCGCTTGGCCGCGCCCAGTGCCTCCTCGTCGGTGACGATGCATACCTCATCGTAAATGGAGGTATTCAGGTTCTCCGGGATCAACCCGTCCCCAATGCCCATTTGCAGGTGGGTCCCGATGCTGCCGCCGGAAAGGATGGCGGCGTTTTGGGGCTCCACCGCCCAAATTTCAATACCCGGGTATTTCGCCTTCAGCGTTTCCCCGATGCCCGTAATGGTGCCGCCGGTTCCCACCCCGGAGCAGAAGCCGTCAATGGTGACCCCGGCGTCCTCGATGATTTCCAGCGCCGTGTGCTCCCGGTGGACCTGGGGATTGTCTGGGTTTGTAAACTGCTGGGGAATAAACACCCGCGCATCCTCCCTAGCCATGCGAAGGGCCGTCTGCATGCATTCCTCGATGCACTTGCCAATGTCCCCTTCGTCGTGGATGAGGATAACCGTGGCGCCGTATTGGCTTACCAGCTTGCGCCGTTCTTCACTGACCGAGTCTGGCATGATAATCCTTACCTCATAGCCCAGCACTGCGCCCACCAAGGCCACGCCGATGCCTTGGTTGCCGCTGGTGGGCTCCACCAGAATGGTATCCGGCCCGATAAGACCCTTCTCTCGGGCCTTGGTAATCATGTTATAGGCAGTGCGGGTCTTGATGGAACCGCCGATGTTGACCGCCTCATATTTCACCAGCACCTGCGCGTCCTGGGGCCCGGTCATTTTTTGAAGCCGGATGAGGGGAGTGCGGCCGATGGCCTGCAATATGTTCTCGTAAATCAAGATCCGATTCCTCCTTTGGCAGATAACCTCTTTATTCTAACGGAAATACGCCCAAACTGCAAGGAGAAACCTCACCTTGAGCATGGGATGTTTGAAGTGGTCTTATACCCGGTCGGAGCGTATTTCTCCATTGTATGCAAAAATCTGCGAAAAGGACCATCCAGGCCGCCTTTTCTCTAGAAACTTCGCTCACTCTCAAATGCCGGGCGGTGTCTGTCCAATCGTGGCATTTAGCGGGGATATATGCTATATTTTGTTTATGCTACAAAAGGGAGAACTTGGATGCGAAGGGAGAGAGCAAAATGATTATATTGATCACAGGGGCTTCTCACACGGGGAAAACGCTGCTGGCGCAAAAGCTTCTAGAAAAGTACCGATACCCCTACTTGTCCATCGACCTTTTGAAAATGGGGTTAATCCGAAGCAAGAACACAACCTTAACGCCTTATGATGACAAGGAATTGGAAGACTATTTGTGGCCGATTGTCCGTGAAATAATAAAGACGGCCATTGAGAATAGGCAAAATCTCATTGTAGAGGGCTGTTATATTCCGCTTCGTTGGAAAGAGGATTTTTCCGACGCGTATCGCAATGAAATTCGCTGTTATTGTCTTGTGATGAGTCGAAACTATATTCAAACCCATTTTTCCGACATAAAGAAGTATGCGAATGAAATCGAGCAACGCATAGATGACACATGGTGTACCATGGACTTTGTGATTGAGGAGAACGAACGTTACCTGAGAATGTGTCAAGAGCATAACGGCAACATGATTTTGATAGAGGATTGCTATCAGATCGAAATAGATGGGTAGGTAAAGCTACGGCAAAAGAAAAAAGCAAGGCCGGTGAAAATACAGCCTTGCTTTTTCTTTGTGCGTTCCCAAAACCTTAGCAGCCCAGCGCCGCCAGCTGCTTGGCGATTTCGGCCTTGACCGCTTCCACCGCTTCGGTAAAATCCCGGTTCTCGCCGTACACAAGGTCGGTACGGAAGGTTTTGGTCCGGTCGGCAAATTCCACGGCGTTTCGTCCGCAGGTCTTGGGGCTGACCACCAGGCGCAGAGGGCAGCCTAAAAGGTCCGCATCCGAGAACATGGACCCGGCGCTTACCGCCCGGTCGTCATACAAAACCTCCACGCCGGCAGCCGTCAGCTGCCGGTACAGCTCGTCGGCCACCGCCTGCACGTCGCCCTTGGAGGCGTTAAGCGCGCACAGCTCCACCTGCCAAGGCGCGATAGACATGGGCCAGATGGGGCCGTAGTCGTCGTGATGGGCCTCGCATACGGACGCGGCCAGACGGCCCACGCCGATGCCGTAGCAGCCCATAATGGGATGCTTCAGGGCGCCCTTTTCGTCCAGGTACTGCATATTCATCGCCTTGGTGTACTTGGTGCCCAGCTGAAAGATGTTGCCCACCTCGATGCCGCGGCTGATGGTAAGGTGCGGCTTGCCGCAGGCCGGGCAGATGCCGCCGGTATAGGCCTTCGCCACATCCACGAAGGTCACGTCCTTCAGGTCTCGTTTTAGGGAAAGGCCGCTGTAATGGTAGCCGTCCTCATTGGCGCCGCAGTAAAGCATGTTGCAGCCTTCCAGAGACCGGTCTACCACCACCGTCACGTGCTCCGGCAGCCCGATGGCGCCGATGGAACCGGGGACCAGGCCGGATTCGGCAGGAATGTCCTGCGCCGGATGGACCTCGCAGCCCAGGTAATTGCGCAGCTTGGTCACGTTAACCTCCAGATCGCCCCGTACGAAGATGACCACATAGGAGTCGTCCTGGTTCTTTTGATAGACCACCGCTTTGGCCGTCTGGGTAGGCTTTATGTGGGCGAACTGACACAGATCCTCAATGGTCTTGACCCCCGGCGTTTCGAACTTGGTTAGAGGCGCTTCCTCCACCGTCTCGTTTTCCACAATGCATTCCGCCGCTTCCATGTTGGCCCGGTAGCCGCAGTCGTCGCACAGCACGATGCTGTCTTCCCCGATGGCGGTCAGCAGCATAAACTCGTGGGATACGCTGCCTCCCATCATGCCGGAGTCCGACTTGACCGCCACCACCTCCGGCACCCCCGCCCTAGCGAAGATACGGTTGTAGGCGTCCAGGCACTTGTCGTAATATGCCTGCAGATCCTCCTGGGAGGTGTGGAACGAGTAGGCGTCCTTCATGGTGAATTCCCGCACCCGCACCAGACCGCCCCGGCAGCGGGGCTCGTCGCGAAACTTCGTCTGAATCTGATAGATCATGAATGGATAGTTCTGATAGCTGGTAGCCACGTCCCTAGCCAGATGGACCGCCGCCTCCTCATGGGTCATGCCCAGCACGTTTTTCGCGCCGCTGCGGTCGGTGAACCGCGCCATTTCACTGCCGATGCTGTCATACCGTCCCGACTCCTGCCATAAAGTGGCGGGCATGACTACCGGGAACAGTACCTCCTGCCCGTCCAGCTTGTCCATTTCGTCTCGGATGATGGCTTCCACCTTTTTGGTGACGCGCCGCATGGGCATAAAAAGGGAAAACACGCCGCTGGAAACCTGTTTGATATACCCGCCCCGAATCATCAAAATGTGGTTGGCGGTTTGACAATCTGCCGGCGTTTCCTTGAAACGCATGCCGAGCAGCTGGCTCATTTTCATCTGTATCCACTCCTCCGAATTTGACCCAGCTGTGGCCGGGCGACATTTGCTCTCATTATAGCACAATCTTCCCCAAAGCAAAAGGGAAAAGCGAAAGGGAGTGGGGTACAGGGCCGAAGAAAAGGCGGCGTACCGCTCCCGAGAAAGGAACAGGCACGCCGCCTTTTGAAAGGAGACCGGGACTTTTCGCGGCTTTAAACCGTTCCAGTCCGGTACATCCATATGTACAGTTGATTTTGAAATATCAAATTCCTTGGCGGCGGCGCGGACGGTCGCCTTATTTTCCAGGATATACACTCCCAGTTCCACTGCACGTTCTTCTAAAACGCCCTTCATGTAAAAAGCCTCCCTCGTAAAACTCGATGGTACTATCCGATATATATGCACCATGGAAGGGCAATTAGAAGAAAGCCGAAAAAGGCGGGAAGAATTTCTCTTCCCGCCTTTTCTCATTGTCTGCTTAAAATTTCTTTCGCTTCGTCGTAGTACGAGTTGAGAACCCAGAAATCAGGGCCGCAGATGTCCATTACTGTGTAGTTTTCTTTGATAAATTGATCCACACTGGGGGCAAATTCTTCGTATACGTAATCCCACACGGTGCCCTTCGGATCATAGATAATCACCTTTGGCTGATTGTTGGAAAGATCCTCCACCGCTTTGTCTTCAAACAGATCGGCGAACCAGGGGACCATATTGTACATACGACTGGCAGGGAACCGGTCTGCATTGATGTAGAAGGTATTATTTAACGTATTTGCGTAGATCGTGTCTTCCGGACCGGTTAGTCTTTGGATATAGTCCTCGTAGCTGTTGGTTGCCGGGACGTTCTGTGTAACGGCAGCCAAGGTTTCACGTGTGGGCAAAATGTTGGTAAACGTGGTCATATACGGTGTCACGATCAAGAAAACGGCACTGCAGATACAGGCGGATTGTTTGATCGAATACGACCTCCATTGCGGGTGTGCCTTGATCCAGCGTGCGGCCATGATCAGACCCATCATGATGCAGACCGCCCAGTAGGGAATGGAGTGGAAGGCCGTGAACCCTCTTACACCCGTCAAAATAATGAAGGCAGCCATGATTACACCGTAGGACTTGCGCCATTTGAATAGACCGATGACGAAAATGATGTTTACCACGTAGTTGAGCAGAATGCGCAAATTACCAAAGGGATTCGTAAAGAGCGCATTCAAAGAGGACAGCAACTGGGAGAAATAATTTTGGAACGGCGATACAATGGTATTGAGGACATTTCCGCCGAAGCCGCCGGTATACGTTGCATAAACTTTGGTATTGAGCAGATAAGCTTGGTCATAAACGTTGCGAATCAGCCCGAATGCGGCGAAGTAGACGAAAGCCGCGAGAAAGGGAACGGCAATAATAAGAAGGGCCCGCCAATACTTCTTCCAAATCCGTGCAATGGTAGCTCCCACGCCGATTTTGCCAATCACGGAATCGGAGATTTCGATGTAAAGCACACCCACAAAAACAGCCGCAATGGGAAGCAGCGCCATAAAGGCGACGCCGAAGCCGGCGGCTATCGCAATCGAAATCAGAATGGAGTTGGAAAGCTTCAGTTCCTTATGTTTAAAGAACAAAAGAAGCTCGATCATCAGCACAACCATTGCCTGGGACTGAATCTGTTCCGAAAGAACCATATGTCCCAGTCCATCGAAATTGCACATGGTAACCGCATAAACAACGGGATAAAGCGCCATGGCGAATTTACCGACGTAATTCTTATAGCGCAGGTACATGAGCACCCAAATGAGCGAAAGCGTCAAGTAAAAGAACAACCGGTACTGAAAAATAGAGGATGCGCCCAGTAGGCGGAAAATTGCACATAGATAATACATGACAGGCGTGTGCTGCGAGTAAAAGTCCCGGTAAACGACGCCGCCGTCGGCGACCACCATGCCGCCGAGCATGTTGTCCACCTCATCGCAGAAAACCCCTTGGTTGAGATAGGCGGAGCATAGAATAAAATACAAAAGAAACAGGCCGATACCGGTCAGAATACCTTTTCCGATAGGCTCTCTATTTCTCAGTGCCAGTTGTTTTGTCATTCCCTCTTTCCTCCTTGGTTGTCTCCTCAAAATTTAACCGCTTTTCCTCAATTACCAACGGCCGCTTCATGATCCGCGTATTCATATTGAGGATGTATTCGCCCAAAAATCCGATAAAGAAAATCTGCACCGAGCCCATCAAAAACACCCCGATCAGGATGGGCGCGGTTCCAGCCGGGAAGGTATCCCAGAAAATCAGCTTCAAAATCAGATAGACCAGCGCAATGAGAAAGCTGATGGCGGAGAAAATAAAACCGATGATCGTTGCCAGCCGCAGCACCACTTTGGTATAAGAGGTGATGCTGAGCATGGCGGCATCGTAGAGCTTATAAAAGTTGTTGCTGGTTTTTCCGGCCCGGCGGCGGGGCTGCTCGTAAGGGATTTCCTTTCGCTTATATCCAAGCTCCGCTACGATCCCGCGCAGGAAAGGAGTCGGGTCGTCCAAATTCCGCAGCACCTCGATAAAGCTTTTGTCATAAAGACCGAAGCCGGTAAAATGCTCAATCTGTTCCACGTTGGAAAGCCGCTTGATCAGCTTATAGTAGCACGAACGCAGGAAATACATGATCTTGTTTTCCTTGCTTGTGGTTTTGATGCCAATGACGATCTTATACCCGGCTTCCCATTCTTTGACGAACTTCGGGATCATTTCCACCGGGTCCTGAAAATCCGCTGCCAGCAGCACCGTACAGTCCCCCGTCGTCTGGAGCATGCCGTAATAGGGAGAATTGAACTGCCCGAAATTTTTCACATTGAAGATCGCTTTGATGTCCGGGTCGCCGGCACACAGGCCGGCCAGCTTTTCCTGGGTATGGTCGGTGGAACAATTGTCGATAAAGATAAGCTCGTACCGGTAGGCGGGCAGATCTTCCCGGAAGGTCTTGCGGATGGCGTCACTGAGAGGAACGACATTTTCCTCTTCGTTATAACAGGGGACTAAAATACTAATCGTTTTCTGCACGTCCGGGGAAACCGGCAGATTGTTTTTTTCCCTACTCATCTTCCACACTCCTTTTTGCACCATTCCACCGTCTTTTTGATTCCTTCTTCAAAGGAGACCTGTGGAACGAAGCCGGTGTCTTTGGTTAAGCTGGCAATGTCGGCGCACAGGTACATCACCTGGTTTTGCGCATAGGGGAGCGCCCCGATACCCACAGGGAGGGACGGGTCCACCGCGTCTCGCAGCGCCTCGATGTATTCCCGCAGCGGCCTTGCCTGTCCGCTGCCTAGGCAATAAACAGCCCCGTCAAGCCCCTTTTGCGCCATAAGATACAGGCCGTTGGCAGCGTCTTCGGAAAAAAGATAATCCCACATTTGTTCGCTCCCCGTAAATAAGGGACGTTCGCCCCTAAGGAGCGTTCGAATGCTGGACATCACCATGGTGTTCGGCCCTTCAAAGGTACCATACACGCTTAAAATGCGGGCCCAGACATGCCGAATTCCCTGCTGCCTACAGGCAATGCGGCTCATCTGCCCAGCACAGAGCTTGGCGATGCCGTATCCGTTTTCCGGAAACGCCGGCGTATGAGCGGACAGAGAGCCCGTCACCCGGCCGTACTCCGCCTGGGAACCGGCACCTACAAACACCTGGCAGCCGAGCTGTTTTGCTAAGTCTACCGCGTCCAGCGTATAGCGGATGTTCTGGGTTTGCAGCGCCATATCGTTGCGGCTGTCCCCAAAGGTGCCGTCCCAGCCCAGGTGAAAAAAGGCGTCGTATTGGCCGGAAATTCGGCCGGCGGCCTTCGGCAGGTCACATAAGCCGCATTCGAGTACGGTCAGCCCTTCCTGCTTTGGAAGACGTGCGGCGTTGGAGGAGTGGGGCCGTACCAGGGTCAGCACCCGTACTCCCTCTTCCAGCAGGCGGTTGATTAAGTTGATCCCGATCATACCGGTGGCACCGGTGATGACGGCGCTTGTTAGCTTCATATACGGCTCTCCTTATTCCTTGACCGGCTCAATGATCATGTTCTTTAAAAATTCTTCCCGGTCTAAAAACGGGGCCAGATCCTCCAGCGGCGCGGAAACCAGGGTGCCGTCCGGCAGCCGCTTGGTGGCGGATTTGGGTTCAAACTTTTGGTCCAGCGAAACGAATATCTCGCAGATGGCCGGACCCTTCTGCGCCAACGTTTCTTCGATGGCCTTACCCAATTCCCCGTTGCTTTTTGCGCAGGTGTAGGGATAGCCGTAAGCCGGGGCAAGCTTGGACATGTCCGGAAAGCTCAGATCCCCGCTGTCCACGCCGATGCCCACCAGCGGCTCTCCGAAGAAGTTCTTCTGGGTCTGGCGGATGGAATGATAGCCCCCGTTGTTGATGAGGAAAATTTTTATAGGCATTTGGTGATGGATGATGGTCTGCAGCTCCTGAATGTTCATCTGAATGCTGCCGTCGCCGGTGACGCAGATCAGGTCCTGACTGTGGTCGGCTACGCAGGCGCCGATGACGGCGGGCAGGTCGTATCCCATGGAGGCGATGGCGGAGTTGATGATGAACCGCTGCCCCTTCTTGATTTCATAGCCGTGGCTGCCCACCACGCAGGCGGAGCCGTTGCCCACCACCGTGATTTGATTTTCCTTTAAGCGGCGGCTGAGCTCTTTGATCAGGCAGTAGACGTTGGCAAGCCCCTCTTGCTCATAGTGCTTTTTCTGCACCACCGGATAGTCCCGTTTCCAGCTCTGGCAGCGGGAAATCCAGTCAGGCCCATGAAACAGGGGTTCCCCGCCGGGAAGAGCCGCATCCAGCTTTTCGAGCAGGTCCTTCGCGTCGGCATGAACCGGCAGGTCCACATGCAGGGTGGGCTTTTTAAGCTCTTCGGCATCCACGTCTTCCATAATCACATAGGCTTCTCTGGCCCAGGTCTGGTAGTTATACCCCACCTGGCGGATGCTTAGACGGCTGCCGATGGAAAGGACCAAGTCGCTGTTTTGCACGGCGAAGTTGCCCGCCCGGTCCCCCATGATGCCGCCCCGGCCTACATACAAGGGATGGTCGTCGTACATAGCGTCGATGCTGTTCCAACCGGTGACCACTGGGATGCCCAGCTTTTCCACCACCCGGCGGAAGGCGTCGAACCCGCCGGAGATGCGGATGCCGTTGCCCGCATAAAAAACCGGGCGCTTGGCCTCCTTGACCTTTTGCAGGATGGTTGCAACCGTCTCCTGGCCCACCGGGGGAGGAAGCTCCTTTTCATAATCCTTGGGGTCATACCCCTCCAAATCGTCCGTTTCGATGTATGCGCCCTGGATATTGAGCGGGATGTCCAGCCAGCAGGGGCCCGGACGGCCGTGCTGAGCGATGTACAGCGCCTTTTCCAGAGAGTAGCGGATGCGCTTGGCGTCCACCACCATTTCGCTGTATTTAGTCATGCAGCCGACCGCCTTGACGATGTCAAACTCCTGGTCCCCCATAGCTCGGATTTGAAGCCCCGTGCTGCGGGCGGTGGTATCGTACCGCACCTGGCCGGAGAGAATGAGCATGGGAATGGAATCCAGATATCCGCCCAGTACTCCCGTGATGGCGTTGGAGCCGCCCGGACCGGTGGTCACGCATACGGCCGCGATTTTATTGTGGATGCGCGCATAGCTTTCCGCCGCGATGGCGCAGGCCTGCTCGTGGTGGTTATAGATGCACGTGAGCCCTTCCTGGTGGCCCAAAGCGTCGTTTAAATGCATGGCGCCGCCGCCGGTGACGGTGAAAACGTGGGAAATCCCGTGGCGCACCAGAAAATCAGAAATGTAGTTGGATACTTTGATTCTCATAAAAAACCGCCGTTTCTCCAGCGACCGAAAGGGTAAGGGAACCGACTGTCCCCGAGCCGCTGGGAAGGGACGGCGGTTTTTTTTGGCGCATAAGGACACAAAGCACAGCGGATGTGTCTGCGCATGGGAAGGAGCCTTCAAAGAAGGCTTGACGCCTTTTCTATGGCGCTTTGCGCCCGAAAACCCGGTCGATTTGCTGCAATGAGCGGCAAAACAAACGGGGCCAAGACAAGCAGAGTGCCGAAAGGCGCCCAAAAGAGGCCTTTCGGCAGAGAAAACGGTTATTTGAACGCCCAGAACTTATTGAGCAGGAAATTCAGAGGAATGGTCAAAAGCAGGTTGATAATCGGCGCGATCATCTCGGACACATTCCAGTAATGCACCAGCACGAAAAGAAACCCGGTTCCCAGCAGGAAGGTGCTCCCGTAGGAAACGAATACCTTAACAAAAGATTTGCCGTGCTTGCGGTCCTTCTTCTGAAAGACAAATTTGCTGTTCCAGATATAGGCGTTGATGACGCTGATGACAAAGCCCAGGGTGTTGGCCAGAATGTAGTGCTCCACCCCAAGAAGCAGCACCACCGCGTAATAGACCGCCAGGCTGATGAGGGTGTTGGACACGCCCACCAGGCCGAACTTTACAAACTGCCACACAAACTTCCAGAAGTCTTCCTTGCTGTGGATGTTGAACTTGTCCAAGAGGCGCTTTATCATGCCGTTACCGCTTCCTTGATGGTTTTGGCCATGTAGTCGATCATCTCATCGGTCATGCCCGGATAAACCCCCACCCAGAAGGTGTCGTTCATGATCCGGTCGGTTTCCTTCAAGTCCCCGACGATGCGGTAGCCCCTGCCGGTTTTGCGCATCTCGTCAAAGCAGGGATGCTTTACCAGATTGCCGGCAAAGAGCATCCGCGTCTGCACGCCCTTGCTTTCCACATACTGTACCACCTGGTTGCGGTCCACCCCTTCCTTGCAGGTCAGGAGAAACCCGAACCAGCTGGGACGGGAATGCGCGCAGGCTTCAGGCAGGATCAGCTTGTCCGACACGTCCTGCAGCGCGGCTTTGAGCCGGTCAAAATTGTGCCGGCGCTTTTCCACGAAGGAGGGGAACTTCTTTAACTGGGCCACCCCCACCGCCGCCTGCATGTCGGTGGCCTTGAGGTTATAGCCGAAGTGGGAGTACACATACTTGTGGTCATATCCCAGCGGCAGCTCGCCGTACTGCTTGTCAAAGCGATGCTGGCAAAGGTTATCCCGGCCGGAGGGGCAGATGCAGTCCCGTCCCCAGTCCCGGAAGGAGCGGATGAGCTTGTGCAGCAGCGGGTCGTCGGTATACACCGCGCCGCCTTCCCCCATGGTCATGTGGTGCGGGGGATAGAAGCTGGAGGTGCCGATGTCCCCGATGGTGCCGGTGAACTTTTCCACCCCGTCGATGGTGTATTTGGAGCCTAAGGCGTCGCAGTTGTCTTCGATGAGCCACAGGCCGTGCTTTAAGCAGAAGTCCTTCACCGTTTTCAGGTCAAAGGGGTTTCCAAGGGTATGGGCCGCCATGACCGCCTTGGTCTTGCCGGACAAGGCTTTTTCCAGCATGGACACGTCCAGGTTGTACTGGGGGATGGTCATGTCGATAAAAACCGGGATGGCGCCGTACTGAATCACCGGGGCTACCGTGGTGGGAAAGCCTGCCGCCACCGTGATCACCTCGTCGCCCGGGCGGATGGCCCGTTCGCCAAGAAGAGGGGAGGTGAGCGCCATGAAGGCGATCAGGTTCGCCGAGGAGCCGGAGTTGACCAGGGAGCAGTACTTGACGCCCAGGTACTCGGCAAACTGTGCCTCGAACTGGTCGGTATACCGCCCGGCGGTCAGCCAGAATTCCAGGGCGCTGTCCACCAGGTTGACCATTTCCTCCCGATCGTATACCCTGGAAGCGTAGGGAATCCGCTGGCCCTCCTCAAAGGGCTTCTTCTGGTTGTGAAACCGGTCGCAGTACGCGGCCACCATCTCTAAAATCTGTTCCTTTGCCTGTCCTTCGGTCTTATTTTCAAACATAGCTTACTCCTGTTCTCCATAAAATTCCGCAATCTGCGCCTGCATACAGGCGGACACGTCGCCGCCCGCCAGATAGACCTTGGTCCACTCCACCGTTTTCTCCACCGCCCTCGCCACATGCCAGCGGGGCTTCCAGCCGAAGACCGCCTTGAGCTTGGAGCAGTCGAGTTTTAGGAAATTGGCTTCGTGGGGGCCGCCCACCGACTGGTTGATCCATTTGACCCCGTCTCCCCACTTCTCGCAGAAAAGGGAAACCAGCTCGCCGGTGGTGACGCAGTCGCATTCGTCGGGACCTACGTTATAGTATCCCGCAAATTTTTCCATTTCATACTGCCTTTGCGTGATCATCAGATAGGCGCCCAGCGGCTCGAGCACGTGCTGGTAGGGACGGGTGGAATGGGGGTTTCGCACCACGATGTCCTCGCTCTTTTCCACTGCGCGCACGCAGTCGGGGATGATGCGGTCGTTGGCAAAGTCCCCGCCGCCGATGACGTTGCCGGCCCGTGCGGTGGAGATGGCTACCCGCCCGTCGGCAAAGAAGGAGTTTTTATAGCTGTGAGTCACCAGCTCCGAGCAGGACTTGGAGTTGGAATACGGGTCGAAGCCGTCGAGGGGTTCGTTCTCCCGGTAGCCCCATTCCCATTCATTGTTGTGGTAGACCTTGTCGGTGGTCACGTTGAGAAAGGATACCACGCTGTCGCTTTCCCGCACGCACTCGAGGACGTTTACCGTGCCCATCACGTTGGTTTCATAGGTATAAACCGGTTCCTTATAGGAATCGCGCACAATGGGCTGGGCCGCCAGATGCAGCACGATCTCCGGCCGCGCCATGGCGAACACCTCCCGCAGCCGGGGCAGGTCCCGGATGTCCCCGATGATGGAAACCATATCGTCCGCGATGCCCGACAAGTCGAAAAGGTTGGGCTCGGTGGGGGGGACCAGGGAGTACCCCGTCACCCACGCGCCCGCGTCGATGAGCATTTTGCACAGCCACGTTCCCTTAAACCCGGTGTGCCCGGTGACCAGCACCTTTTTGTCCTTATAAAAAGAGGGATCAAACATCAATCGTTCCACACCTTCCACGGGGCGTGCCCGGACGCCCACATTTCTTCCAGCCGCATCTTATCCCGCTGGGTATCCATGCAGTGCCAGAATCCGTCGTGCTTGTAGGCCATCAGCTGACCCATGTTTGCCACCGTTTCCAGCGGCTCTTTTTCAAAAACCGTAGCGTCTCCCGCGATATACTGGAAAATCTCCGGGTTTAACACCATAAAGCCGCCGTTAATCAGGCTGCCGTCATCCTTGGACTTTTCCCGGAAGGCATGGATGGTGTTGTCCCCGCCCACCTCCAGCACGCCGAACCGCTGCCCAGCGTTGATGGCGGTCATGGTGGCGATTTTGCCGTGGCTCTTGTGAAACGCCACTAATTTGTTGATGTCCACGTCGGACACCCCGTCGCCGTAGGTGAGCATAAAGGGCTCGTCCCCAATGTACTCCTGGATGCGCTTGACCCGTCCGCCGGTCATGGTGTTAAGTCCCGTGTCCACCAGCGTCACCTTCCACGGCTCGGAGAAGTTGTTGTGCACCGTCATCTTGTTGTTGGCAAGATCAAAGGTAATGTCCGACGTGTGCAGAAAATAGTCGGAAAAATACTCCTTGATCACATAGGCCTTGTAGCCTAAGCAGATGACAAAGTCATGAAACCCGTAATGGGAATATTGCTTCATAATGTGCCACAAAATCGGCTGTTCGCCGATTTCGATCATGGGCTTGGGCTTTAAATGGCTTTCTTCCGAAATGCGCGTGCCGAACCCACCGGCCAAAATGACAACTTTCATCGGTTACATCCTCTCAATCCATCGTCCGGCGGCGGACCGCCTGATCTGGTTTTCTTTGCCGTCGTTTTTAAAGATAGGCGCAACAATACTCTACATTATACCATACCGTGCAACTGGTGTTAAGTGGAAAGGCAGAAACCGTCCCCTGTTTCCCAGGGAAAACACCGCCGCCTGCCTGCGAAAACCCCGAAAGTTTTGGGAAAACGGCACGGGGGTTTGCAGACGGGTTTTGCTTTTCTTAGAAAAAAGCACAAAAAGAACGGGGCGGTGAAAAATCAGAATATTTACAAAATATTTTCAAATGGAACCACCGTCAGCCGGAAATCGGAGGAATCCTGGGCGGTGGCCGCTGTGAGCACCACGCCAGGCCGGGGCAGAAGGCTTCGCAGGCGCAGGCGGGTTTGCCGGTACCGGGCCGTGGCCGGGCGCAGATGCCGGTGCTCCACCGAGACAGCGGCAAGGCCGCCCGCAAGCCCGTCTCCCGCCCACTTGAGCACGCTTTCCTTCGCGGTCCACAAGGCGGTAAAGAATAAGTCCCGTTCCCGCCCTGCGAGGCTTTGCAGATAGGTGTACTCCTCGGCAGCAAAGGTCCGTCTGGCCACCGGGAGCCGGGCGGGCCCCACTTCCTCCAGGTCCACCCCGACCGGGCTTTTATCCATAGCACAGGCCGCCCAGTTCCCGGAATGGGACAGGGAAAAGTGAATCCCCGGATGGCCGGTCAGATAGGGCTTTCCGTGAGCGCCGGCGGCAAAGGCGGCCTGCTCCGCCGCGATGCCCGCTCCCTTTAACGCATGGCGCAGCAAAAGCCCAGCCCCGGCGCTGCGGGCCCGGTCGTCGGGCTTTAAAAGGCGGCCGAGGGCTTCTCTTCGGCCCGGGGACAGGAAGGGCAGCGTAGAAGCGAGGGTTTCCTGCCGTAGGAGCGGGGAAACCTCCATCAGATAAACGTCCATGGCCAAAGCGCCTTCCTTTCCCTTTTCTTTGTATTATAGCGGGCTTATCCCGCTTCCGTCAACAAAAAGGGATCTTTTTCCCTGCAAAAAACAAAGGAAATTCGCTGTTTTCCCGCAGAAAATCGGGAATTTTACCCCAACCCCCAAAAATCCGAAGCAAAAGCTGTTCTGCCGGGGAAAAATGTCCCCATGGGCTGGTAATTTACACGCTGCTGTGATAAAATATACTAATTTCGCAGAGAAACCTTTTACTATCGGAGGAACTATGATTACCGTATCCAATGTCAGCTTGAATTTCAGCGGAACCAGCCTGTTTAAGGACGTGAATTTGAAGTTCACCCCGGAAAACTGCTATGGCATCATCGGCGCCAACGGCGCGGGAAAGTCCACCTTTCTGAAAATCCTGTGCGGCGAGCTGGAACCGTCCACCGGCGAGGTGATTATTCCGCCCACTGTGCGCATGTCCGTCTTAAAGCAGGACCATTTCGCTTACGACGACTATTCCGTGCTCGACACGGTGATTCTCGGAAACCCCAAGCTTTATCAGATCATGAAAGAGAAGGACGCCCTCTATGAAAAGCCGGACTTCAGCGACGAGGACGGCATTCGCGCGTCCGAGCTGGAAACCGAGTTTGCCGAATTAAACGGCTGGGAGGCCGAGTCGGACGCGTCCAAGCTCATCCAGGGGCTGGGGCTGCCGGAATCGCTTTTATACGCCCAGATGGAGGGGTTGACGGGAAAGGAAAAGGTCAAGGTGCTTTTGGCCCAGTGCCTCTTCGGAAACCCGGACATCATCCTCATGGACGAGCCTACCAACGGCCTGGACATCGACGCCATCGACTGGCTGGAGAACTTCCTCATCGACTATCCCGGCACGGTGATCGTGGTTTCCCATGACCGGCATTTTCTCAACAACGTCTGCACCCACACGGTGGACATCGACTATACCAAGATCAAGATGTACGTGGGCAACTACGATTTCTGGTACCAGTCCAGCCAGCTCATCCAGCGCATGATCAAGCAGCAGAACAAGAAAAACGAGGAAAAGGCCAAGGAGCTGCAAAGCTTCATTGAGCGGTTCTCGGCCAACAAGTCCAAGTCCAAGCAGGCCACCGCCCGCAAGAAGCTTTTGGAGAAGCTGACCATCGAGGAGATGCCCGCCTCTTCCCGCCGCTATCCCTTTATCGGCTTTGCCATGGACCGGGAGGCCGGCAAGGACATCCTGGCGGTGGACGGCCTTTCCAAGACCATCGACGGGGTAAAGGTGCTCGATTCCATCACCTTCCGCCTGAACAAGGGGGACAAGGTGGCCTTTGTGGCGGAAAACGAGATCGCCATGACCACCCTGTTTAAAATCCTCATGGAGGAGCTGGAGCCGGATGAGGGAAGCTTTAAGTGGGGTGTGAGCACCACCCAGTCCTACTTCCCGCAGGACAATTCCAGGTTCTTCGACGGGTGCGACCTGTCGATTGTGGACTGGATGCGCCAGTATGCCAAGGACCAGACGGAAACCTATCTGCGGGGCTTTTTAGGCCGGATGCTTTTCTCTGGGGACGATATCTTTAAGCCCGTGAAGGTCCTCTCCGGCGGGGAAAAGGTGCGGTGCATGTTTTCTCGGATGATGCTCTTCGGCTCCAATGTACTGGTTCTCGACCAGCCCACCAACCACCTGGACCTGGAATCCATCACCGCGGTCAACAACGGCCTGGAGGATTTCAAGGGCAACATCCTTTTTGCGTCTCACGACCATGAGTTCATGCAGACGGTGGCCAACCGCATCATCGAGCTCGACGGGGAGAAAATCGACCGGGTTTGCACGTACGACGAATACTTGGAGTATAAAAAGGAACGAAATCAATAATCTGGATTGTTTTTGAGGCGCCGTATAAAACGGCGCCTTTTTTCTATTTGTCTGGACATTAGATGCTGTCGTATGAATAGCCAAATGTGGTTATTGAAATTTGTGATAGATTTTATTTATAATTGATATTACGGAGCTAAGTCGAGTAGGAAAGGGGAAGCTAGGGTCATATGGTGCGCTTGCGGGCAAAAGAGCTATTGGAGGAGCAGGGAAGATCAAAGTATTGGCTTTTCAAGCAGCTTGGAATGAGTTATCAAAGTGTAAGCCGGATGCTTAACAACGAAACACAGTCCATCCGGTTTGCATGCATGGATACACTTTGTCAAATCTTTCACTGTTCGCCCCAAGATCTTTTTGAATATTCTGACGAAGAAGAACAAATATAAAAGTCTCCATCTGCATTGGACGGGGGCTTCGATGGTGGTTCCTATTTGAGGGCTTTCTATCCCTAATCGAAGGTGTGCGACACTTCGTGAGCCACATGGTTTCCCGGCTTTCCGGGAGAGCTCTCGTATACCTTTTGGATGGCGGGATAATCGTGAGACTTATGCAGGGTAAGATCCGCTTTTCGTCATAAAGGGCCTCGTTCCGCTTGGTCTTTTCCCAAAGGGTTTGCTCCGTTTTTCAGGCCTAAAGATGTGAAGCCCTACGTGTTTGTCGGTCCCTTCCGTCCGGTTTCAACCTGACATCGTGTTCATTTCTTTCGCGTCGCCGAAAGAAACGAACCAAAGAAAGGGCGACTTAAGGGAGAAAAACTTCGTAAAGTTCGGGGGCAAGGTTTTTCTCCCTTAAGAATCCCTCTGTCCGCTCGGCCGGGTTGGTGATAAATATTCACAACCAATTTTACTGGTTATCTGGGTTTTGTGATTGTATTTCACGAAATCGTGTTTTCTTCCCTTTGCCCTCCTCCGATAAGAGGGGGATTTTCAAGGGGGAAAAACAGGTGTCCCAGATTCTAGCGTCTTTTTCCCCCTTGAACCGCCTTTTCTTTCGCCTCTTTCTTTTGG
The DNA here is from genome assembly GCF_040096205.1 of Solibaculum intestinale. Lineage (NCBI taxonomy): Bacteria > Bacillati > Bacillota > Clostridia > Eubacteriales > Oscillospiraceae > Solibaculum > Solibaculum intestinale. Next base: position 58,573 of record NZ_JBBMFD010000010.1, read on the forward strand.
CGGCGCAAAAGAAAGGGGCAGCTAAGAATTATAAGGAAACTAAATTTCATGAAGAAAAATAGCTTTTTGGCCTGCAAACAACACCTTTCGAGCACAAATCAGGAATAGCGCCCGCCCGCCTGCAAATCCTAGCAGCGGGAGGGTGTTTTCATGATGTACCACGATTTGCAGGAGCTGATTCAGAACAGCCGGAGCAGCCGGGAATATTTCCTGTCTCTGCCGGTGAAAACCCAGTGCAGGCTGCACGACTATCACGAGCATGTGCATTCGGCACAGGAGCTGCACCGGGCGGCCCGGGCGGTGGAGGACGTTGACCGGCTGGATCATTTAGGCGGCTGGAACCAGGGGCGCTGAACAGCGTCCCTTTTTCTTTGCAGACGCGAAAACCCCCGGCGGAGTAAAATCTCCGCCGGGGGTCGTTGTTTTGCCGGAAAGGACGCTTATTTGTAGCCCTTCTGCTCCTGATAGGAGGTGTGCAGCACTTCGTGAGCCACATGGCTGCCGGGCTTTCCGAGGAAGTCCTCATACACCTTCTGGATGGCGGGGTTGTCGTGAGACTTGCGCAGAGCAAGGCCTGCATCCTCGTCGTAGAGGGCCTTGGCGCGCAGGGTACGCAGGTCCACATTGTTGCGCACCACCGCCGGCTGAATGGGCTGGCCGCCGCCGTTGACGCAGCCGCCCGGGCAGCACATGACTTCGATAAACTGATAGTCCGCCTCGCCGCGCTTGATCTTCTCCAGCAGCTCGGCCGCGTTTTTCAGGCCCGACGCCGCCGCGACCTTGATGTTCAGGTCGCCCACCTGGTAGGCGGCTTCCTTGATGCCCGCCGTACCGCGCACTTCCTTGAACTCCACCGGAGCGCCGGGGTCGCCGGTGATCCACTCCGCCGCCGTGCGCAGGGCCGCTTCCATCACGCCGCCTGTGGCGCCGAAGATGACGCCCGCGCCCGTGGCTTCGCCCAGGGGGCTGTCAAACGTTTCATCGGGAAGGTTTGCAAAGTTGATCTTCGCCTTTTTGATCATCCGGGCGAGCTCCCGGGTGGTCAGAGCGATATCCACATCCGGTACGCCCGCCGCCGATTGGTCGGCGCGGCCCACCTCGAACTTTTTCGCCGTACAGGGCATGATGGAAACCACCACCATGTTCTTCGGGTCAATGCCTTCCCGCTTGGCGTACCAGGTCTTCGCAATCGCGCCGAACATCTGCTGGGGGCTCTTGCAGGAGGACAGGTGAGGAAGGAGCTCGGGATAGTAAAGCTCGCAGTAGTTGACCCAGCCGGGAGAGCAGGAGGTGATCATGGGCAGGGTGCCGTCCTCTTTGATGCGCTCCACCAGCTCGTTGGCCTCTTCCATAATGGTCAGGTCCGCGGCAAAGTCGGTGTCGAACACCTTATCAAACCCGAGACGGCGCAGGGCCGCAGCCATTTTGCCTTCCACATTGGTGCCGATGGGCATGCCGAAGGCTTCGCCCAGGGTGGCGCGGATGGAAGGAGCCGCCTGCACGACAACGGTCTTCTCCGGGTCGCTGAGGACTTCCCAGACCTCGTCGGTCTGGTCCTTTTCCGTCAAGGCGCCGGTGGGGCAGGCCACGATACATTGACCGCAGGAGACGCAGGAGGTGTTGGCCAGCGGCATCTCGAAGGCGCAGCCGATGTGAGAATCAAAGCCGCGGGCGTTGGTGCCGATGACGCCGATGCCCTGCTCGGCGCAGGCCGCCACGCACCGCCGGCACAGGACGCACTTGCTGTTATCCCGCACCAGGTGGGCACAGGATGCGTCGATGGCGGTTTCGGGATTGTCCCCGTCAAAGTAGGACTCGTCCTCCACTCCCAAATCGTAGCAAAGCTGCTGCAATTCGCAGTTCTGATTGCGCTCGCAGGACAGGCAGCGGCGCTTGTGGTTGGAAAGAATCAGCTCCAGCGTCAGCCGGCGGGACTTCTGAACCTTCGGGGTGTTGGTGAAAACCTCCATCCCTTCGTTGACCGGATACACGCAGGACGCCACCAGGGAGCGGGCTCCCTTGACCTCCACCACGCAGATGCGGCAGGCGCCAATCTCGTTGATTTCCCGCAGATAGCAGAGCGTGGGGATGTCGATGCCGGCCTCGCGGGCCGCCTGCAGAATCGTATAATTCTTCGGCACGCTCATGGGCATACCGTTGATTTTGATGTTTACCATATCCATCTCGTCTGACACGCTCCTTTCTTATTTCTTCTCAATGGCGCCGAAGCGGCATTTCTCAATGCAGGCGCCGCACTTGATGCACTTCGCCGTGTCGATCACATGGGCGTTCTTCACCGTGCCGGAAATGGCGCCCACCGGGCAGACCCGGGCGCACAGGGTGCAGCCCTTGCACTTCTCCGGATCGATCACGTAAGAAAGGAGCTTTTTGCACACGCCGGCGGGACATTTCTTGTCCACCACGTGGGCCTCGTACTCCTCGCGGAAGTATTTGAGGGTGGAAAGCACCGGGTTGGGCGCCGTCTGGCCTAAGCCGCACAAAGAGTTCGACTTGATGTGGTAGCACAGCTCCTCCATCTTGTCCAGATCCTCCAGAGTGCCTTCGCCCCGGGTGATCTTGTCGAGCATCTCGTAAAGGCGCTTGGTGCCGATGCGGCAGGGGGTACACTTCCCGCAGGACTCGTCCACCGTGAATTCCAGGAAGAACTTCGCAATGTCCACCATACAGGTGTCCTCGTCCATCACGATCAGGCCGCCCGAACCCATCATGGAACCGATGGCGATCAGGTTGTCGTAGTCGATCGGTACGTCAAAATGCTCGGCCGGGATGCAGCCGCCGGAGGGGCCGCCGGTCTGTGCCGCTTTGAACTTTTTGCCGCCCGGGATACCGCCGCCGATTTCCTCGACGATTTCCCGCAGCGTAGTACCCATGGGCACTTCCACCAGACCCGTGTTGTGAATCTTGCCGCCCAGGGCAAATACCTTCGTGCCCTTGGACTTTTCCGTGCCCATGGCTTTGAACCAGTCCGAGCCCTTTAGGATGATCTGGGGAATGTTCGCGTAGGTTTCCACGTTGTTGAGGATGGTGGGCTTTCCGAACAGGCCCTTCTGCGCCGGGAAAGGAGGCCGGGGCCGGGGCTCGCCGCGCTTGCCTTCGATGGAGGTCATCAGCGCTGTTTCCTCGCCGCAGACGAACGCGCCCGCGCCTAAGCGGATGTCCAAATCGAAATCAAAGCCGGTGCCGAAGATATCGGTGCCCAAAAGGCCGTATTCCCTGGCCTGGTCAATGGCGATCTGCAGCCGCTTGACCGCGATAGGGTACTCGGCCCGGATGTAAATGTAGCCTTGGTTTGCGCCGATGGCGTAGCCGGCGATGGCCATGGCCTCGATGATGGCGTGGGGGTCGCCCTCCAGCAGGGAGCGGTCCATAAACGCGCCGGGGTCGCCCTCGTCGGCGTTGCAGCAGACGTATTTCTGGTCGGCCTGGTTGGCCGCCGCCAGGCTCCACTTGACGCCGGTGGGAAAGCCGCCGCCGCCGCGGCCGCGAAGGCCGGAATCCTTAATGGTGTCGATGACTTCCTGGGGCGTCATCTCGGTCAGCGCCTTGCCGAGGGCCGCATAGCCGTCCATGGCGATGTACTCGTCGATGATCTCGGGATTAATCACGCCGCAGTTGCGCAGCGCGATGCGGTGCTGCTTTTTATAAAAGTCGGTTTCGTTCAAGGACTTGATGGTATCCTCGTCCACCGTCTCCTGATAGAGCAGGCGGGTAACGATGCGGCCCTTTAACAGGTGCTCGCTGACGATCTCCGGAATGTCCTCGGGTTTTACCATGGAATAAAAGGCGCCTTCCGGATAGATAACCATAATCGGGCCCAACGCACACAGGCCGAAGCAGCCGGTGCGCACCACGTTTACTTCTTTCTCCAGGCCCGCCTTCTGGATTTCCTTCTTGAGGACCTGGATGATGTATTCGCTGTTTGAGGAGGTACAGCCGGTACCGCCGCAAACCAATACGTTTGACCGATACATTGTATGCGTTCCTCCTTACTTCGTCGCCGCGCCGATGGTGTACTCCGTCACCACATTGCCGTTGACAATGTGGTCGTTCACCACGCGGACCGCCTTTTCCGGCGTCATTTTCACATACGTGACCTTTTCCTTGCCGGGCGCGTACACTTCCACCACCGGCTCATATTGGCAGATGCCGATGCAGCCGGTTTGGGTGACCATCACGTCGGAAAGCTGCCGCTTGGCAACCTCCTCGACGAAGGAACTGAGCACCGGCCTGGCGCCCGCGGCGATACCGCAGGTGGCCATACCCACCACAATGCGGGTGCTGGCCTCGCCCTCGCGCATTTCCACGTTGGCGCGGACCTTGTTCTTTATCGCCTGAAGCTCTGCTAAGCTTTTCATTTCATTACACCTCCGAGAGTATTGGATGAAGAGGGCCGGACCCTGTCCGGCCAGAAGGGCTCGTTTACGTGGATGCGCCGGACGGCGCACCGCCCGTAAGCTCCGCTTCGTTTTCCTCTAGAAATTCCCGCAGCCACTGCACCGTTTCCGGGGCGTTGAGCGGGACGCCGGGACCGAGGATCCGCCGCATTTCCCGCGTGTCCAGCGAAAAGGTAAGACCGTCCCTCGCCCGGTTGTAGACAAAATCAATGGCGGGGTTGAACGGAATCAGGGACAGCAGGGTCGCGTTTATGTCCCCCAGCGGGGGACGGTCAATGTGGGACAACTGGAACCATGCGGTTACCACCGTCCCCTTATGTAGAGTGGAATCAATGGAAAAGTCCCCTCCCGCCATTTGGGCCGCCATTTTGAAGAATGGGACGCCGAACCCCACCCGTCGGGTGGTGCGGGTGGTATAAAAGGGATTGACAACCTTTTGCACCTGTTCCTCGCTCATACCGCAGCCGTTGTCCGAAATGCGGATGGTGAGACGGTCCAGGTCCGTGTTTTCCAGAATGTCAATTCCTATGAGGGTAGCCCCTGCCTTAATGGAGTTTTGCACAATGTCCAAGACGTTGAGCGACAATTCGCGCATGGCCTTACTCCATGTATTTGGCTAAAATGGTATCCACGTCCTCCGGCTGAAGCTTGCCGTACACTTCGTCGTTGATGGTGATGACCGGCGCTAAGCCGCACGCGCCGATGCAGCGGCAGGCCTCCAGGGAAAACTTCCCGTCCGGGGTACAGTCGTCCGCGCCGATACCCAGCTTTTCCGACAGCCGGTCAAAAATTTTGCCCGACCCCTTTACGTAGCAGGCCGTGCCAAGACATACGGAGATCTTGTACTGGCCCTTGGGAGTGAGGGCAAACTGAGAGTAAAAGGTGGCTACGCCGAAGATTTCCTCCATGGGGATGCCCATATCCTGCGAGATGATCTGCTGCACCTCAATGGGAAGATAACCGTAGATCTCCTGGGCTTCCTGCAGAACCGGCATGAGCGCGCCTTTTTCGTCCTTATGCCGGGCGATGGCTTCCCGCAGCTGCGCTTCCTGCTCGGGCGTGCCGGTAAACGGCAAAGAACCAATTCGCTTTTGCATTCCTGTTCCTCCTGTTAACAATCGATTGGCATATTTGTTAAAAACGTAACAAACACGCCGCGCTAAATCGTATTATATCAGATTAATCGACAAAAATCTATACGAAATATGTGCCATCCCGGAAAAATTGCAGAAAAACCGCCGGGCATCGTTTTAAAAAGTTGTTAAGTGTGCACAAGCGATAAAAAATCCCAAATTTCTTGTGCAATGCTTCTAAAATTCCGTGAAAAAAGGAAGCAAAAGCCGGGCAAGTGGATATACTGGAGCTGCAAAAGCTGGCGGCGATTTCCGGGGGTAGAAAGGACTTCCAGAATGCGCTAAAAACAGATCAAAGAGCTGTTTTTAGCGCATTCTGCCACTCTGCGGCCGGGCGCATTATCAGGATTGGCCCTGGGACGGGACGGCTCGGATGGCCGTTTTATCGCTTTGCGCTGCAAGGCGATAAAAAATCCCCGCACTACCAGCATAAGCGCGGGGATGAAAAAATATTCCAGTTAAAGCCCATCCACATTGCCCGTTTCCCGGAAGGACCGCCAGACATTCTCGAAAAAGTCCTCCCGTTGCGGGATAGGACGGCGGGGACGCACAAGGGCGCAGGGCCCCTCTTTTGTTAGGCGGACTTCCTGAATCGCTTCGCTGCCCTTCTCTGCCAGGGAATGCCGGAATTCCTCCGAAAGCCCGGTGGGCAGGGTTCCTTGCGGGTCATGGTACAGAGCGGAACCCCGGCTTTTGCCGCCATTTTTTAGATAGGAGAGCATGGCAAACAGGTACGCCTGCTGGGAAAGAAGCAGGTCCCGGTAGCGAAAGGAAAGGGAGAGCTCGCCGGGCAGAACCGGGGACCTACCCCACTGGGCCAGCTCCGCCTGGGCTTCCTTCAAAGCGGCGGCCATCCCTGTTTCCCTGCGAAAAGGGCCGCCCGCCTCGCTCATGCGCCGCTGGGCATTGGCGACCTGTCCCCGGATGCTTTCGGCATCTTGGTCCACCGGTGTAGTGAGCAACGCTTCCACCTGGGAAGAAACCGCGTTTAGAAACGCTGTTGCAGACATGGGCGGCTGGGTTCGTTTTGCGGCGATGTACCGGGCGGCCCGCAGGGAACCCACCTGCCCCGCGTTGAGGGCGCTGCCGCCCGGACGGGTGACGCCGTGGGTCCCCGCCGCTTCGCCCACGGCAAACAGGCCGGGCAGGGTGGTTTCCCACCAGCTGTTTACCTTCAGGCCGCCGTTGTTGTGCTGGGCGCACAAAGCGATTTCCAAAGGTTCCTTTGTCAGGTCCACCCCGCGGCTTCGGTAAAAGTCCACCGCCGGGCGGTTCATTTGAAGAAGCCGGTCGATGGGCCGCCCGAAGCAGGCCCCCGCCGCCGTCAGGTACTCTCTCGCCTGGGGCTCCAGCGCGGCCGCGTCCAGTTCCCCGCCGCCGGGATTCTCCAAAAAGTCCAGCACTACCCGCCGGCCCTTGCGTTTGGTTTCCAGGAATACCAGCACGTCCAGAATGGAGGAACCGCAACGCACCTTCGTAACATCGAAGGGCCATTCGTAGCCCTTGCGGAAAATGTGGTTGCACATGGAAGCCGGGTCCCCGAAATAGTCGAGTAGGAATTCCCTTGGATCCGACCCGTCCGGAGCGGTGGACAAAAACCGAGGCAGCGCCTGCATGTAGGTGCCGGACACGTTCCACCGGGGACTCACCGACGCAAGGCCGAACTGCCATTCGGTCAGGTTCTGCCCCGCGGCGCCCGCCTCCAGCGCCGCGCCCGTGCTCCCCCAGTGCCCCGCGGGGTACACCGAGTCCAGATACATCCCGGCCGGGCCGCCGGTGGCCCAGACAAGGCTGCGGCAGTTGACCAGCAGCCAGCGGCTCTTTGCGGACTGCGGATTTTTGCAATTAAGACACAAAAGGCCCGCCGCTTGCCCGCCGATGGTGAGAATGCGCACCGCCTGGTACCCGTCCAAAATGGGGATGCCCTTTTCGAGCACCTCCCGCTCCAGCGCCTCGGTCATGAGCTTGGAGGTAAGCGGCCCCGCCGAGGTGGCCCGGCGGCGTAAGTCGTGGTCGGTGCGGTAGCCCACGTATTCGCCGTAAGGCCCGTCGGGGAAGGGGACGCCCAGCTCCACCAAGCGCAAAAAGCACCGGACGGAACTGGCCGCCTCCGCCAGGGCGTGCTCCCCGTCCACACAGCCGCCGGAAAAAAGGGTTTCGGCCATGGCCTGAACGCTGTCCGCCTCTTCGCCCGCCAGCGTCATCTTATAATAGGTTTGCTTATCGGAACCAGTATTGCGGGAGGTGCCGCAGTTCATCCCTTCGGTAACGAGGGTCAGGTCCCGCCGGCCGAAGGAGAAAAGCCGCGAGGCGGCGTTGAGCCCGGCGGCCCCGGAGCCCACCACCGCTGTCTGCACGGTAACCACCTTCACCGTCTGACCGGCAAGCTGTACCATTTCTTCCTTCATGGCTTATAACCTCCGGATGTGATAGCCGCCGTCCACGTTGAGAACATCGCCGGTGGAATAACGCAGTTTGTCGCTGATGAGCAGAGACACGGCCCCCGCCACGTCCTCGGGCGTGCCCCACCGAGCGATGGGGACCTGGCCGCTCTCGGCGAAAAATCGGTCGTATTTCTCCGTGACCGCAGCGGTCATGTCGGTGGCGATGATACCCGGGCGCACCTCAAAGACCCCGATGCCTTCCTCGGCCAGCCGGTCGGCAAACAGGGCGGTGACCATGGAAACCCCCGCCTTGGAGATGCAGTATTCCCCGCGGCTGACCGAGGAAACGTAAGCCGACATGGAGGATACGTTGACGATCACGCCCCGCCGGCCCTCCACCGGTTCCTGCCCCACCATCCGCCGGGCCACCGACTGGGTGAGAAACAGCATGCCCTTTAAGTTGATGTCCAGCACCTGAGTGAAGCTTTCCTCGGTCATGCTTAGAAGGTCCGTGCGCACCTTGGGAGCCACCCCGGCGTTGTTTATGAGAATGTCGATACGGCCGAAGGCCTCCACCGATCCGGCCACATACCGCTCCCGGTCGCCCCGATCGGCAAGGCTGCCGGAGAAATAGAGAACCGGGCTTTGCCCCGTCCGTAGGTCCTTTAGAACTGGGGCGACCTTTTCTTGGGGCGAGGTGCCCAGGATGCTCACCCCGACCCCTTCCTTTAAAAGCTGCCGGGTGATGGCAAGACCGATGCCCCGGGCCCCGCCGGTGACCAGCGCGTAACGTTTCATATATACATCCCTCCAAACGGACTGCGGCGCTGTCGCCGCATAGATACCTTTAGGATAAGCGTTTCGCTTCTCTGCGTCAATGTCCCATTCCGGGCCCGGTGAAGAAAAAACGCAGAAAAATCCCCGAAAAGACCGTACAAGAACGCAAAAATATAGTATAATGGCTTGCGAGAAGAAAAAGCGGGGATTCCCCGCAAATTTACGAGTATGCAGGAGGATGTTCTATGCAGCGTATGATCGGAACCCAGGCGCGGGGAATTCGCGCGCCGATTATCCGGGAAGGGGACGACCTGGCGGCCATTGTGGTGGAGTCGGTTTGCAGCGCGGCCCAGGCGGAGGGCTTTTCCCTTCGGGACCGGGACGTGGTGGGCATTACCGAGGCGGTGGTCGCCCGAGCCCAAGGCAACTACGCGTCGGTGGACGCCATTGCCGCGGACGTGAAAGCGAAGTTCCCGAATGGGGAAATCGGCGTGATTTTCCCCATCCTCAGCCGCAACCGGTTCGCCATCTGCCTGCGCGGCATCGCCAGAGGAGCGAAGAAGATCATCCTTCAGCTGAGCTACCCGGCCGACGAGGTGGGCAACCATCTCATCAGCGAGGACGACCTGGACCGCTCCGGTGTGGACCCGTTTCAGGACGTGCTTGACGAGGAAGCCTACCGGAAGCATTTCGGCTGCCAGCTCCATCCCTTTACGGGGGTGGACTATGTGGAGTATTATACCTCCCTTATCCGGGAGGAAGGGGCCGACGTGCAGGTGATTTTCGCCAATTCCCCCTGCGCCGTCCTTTCCTATACCAAGGACGTGCTGGCCTGCGACATTCACACCCGCGCCCGCACCAAGCGGCTTTTGAAAGCGGCGGGAGCCAATACCGTTTACGCCTTGGACGACCTGATGACCGCGTCGGTTAACGGCAGCGGCTGCAACGAGGAATACGGCCTTTTGGGGTCCAACAAAGCCACCGAGCAGAGCGTCAAGCTGTTCCCGCGGGACTGCCGGGCGTTTGTTGCCGCCGTGCAGGACAGGTTTCTCAAGGAAACCGGCAAGCACATCGAAGTGATGGTGTACGGCGACGGGGCGTTCAAGGACCCGGTGGGGAAAATCTGGGAGCTTGCCGACCCGGTGGTTTCCCCGGCCTATACCGACGGTCTTTCCGGCACCCCCAACGAGCTCAAGCTCAAGTACCTGGCGGACAACCAGTTCGCCCATTTGAAGGGCGAGGAGCTGCGGGAAGCCATCGCCGCCTCCATCCGCCAAAAGGACAAGGATTTAAAGGGCCGCATGGAAACCCAGGGCACCACCCCCCGGAGGCTGACCGATCTGTTGGGCTCCCTGTGCGATTTAACCTCCGGCAGCGGGGACAAGGGAACCCCCATCGTGCTGGTGCAGGGGTACTTTGACAGCTACGCCGACTAAAGAGAACCCTTTCGTTTCGATTGAGAACGCGCGCCGGACGGAAAGCCGGCGCGCGTTTTTTGATGGACTATTGGGGAATGTAGGCGAATAGAATGAGAGAATAGAAAAAGCCCCGGAGACAGCGCACCGTTTGGGCTGCCTTGGGGCCGGCATAGGAGAGACGGCTATGAAAATTGCGCTCATTCACGGGCAGAACCACAAGGGCTCCACCTACCACATGGGACGCCTGCTGGCCGAACGTCTGGCAAAGGAGGATCCCATCCGGGAATTCTTTCTGCCCAAGGACCTGCCCCACTTTTGCTGCGGCTGCGCCCAGTGCATCCTCAAAAGCGAGACCCTCTGCCCCCATGCGAACGAACTCGCCCCCATCACCAAGGCCATGGATGAGGCGGACGTACTGATTTTTACCACCCCGTCTATGTTTACCACGCCACCGGCTCCATGAAGGCGTTTCTGGATCACTATGGATACCGCTGGATGGTCCATAGGCCAGAGGAAGCGATGTTTCACAAGCAGGCGGTCTGCCTGTCCACAGCCGCCGGAGCGGGAATGAAATCTGCCAACCGGGACATCAGGGACAGCCTTTTTTACTGGGGGGTGCCTAAGGTCTATTGCTATGGGATTGCGGTGCGGGCCACCTCCTGGCAGGGGGTATCTTCCAAGAGACGGAAAAGGATCGACCGGGCTGTCCGAAAGCTGGCGAAGCAAGTGGAGGGGCGGCAGGGGAAGATCCGGGTCCCGCTTAAGACCAGAGGCTATTTCGCCGTCATGCGCAAATTGGTGTCGGGCTGTTGGAACCCGGCCGACCAGGTGTACTGGCGGGAAAGGGGCTGGGACAAAGACAAACGTCCCTGGAAAGCCGATTGATACGGCGTATAAGGAAGAGGAGGAACCACATTGGCGGTTCCTCCTCTTCCTTATATTGCATACCGGGCGGCTATCCAGCTTGCCACTGCGTCGTCGTCGCAGTCCCCGATGTGATGGGCGGCGGCCGCCTTTACCGATGCGCACGCGTTTTCCACGGCTACGCTTTCGTCGGCAGTGTCAAACAGAGACAGGTCGTTGCGGTTGTCCCCAAAGCAGACGAGGCGCTTCGCCCCGGTGTATTCCCGCAAAAGCGTCGCCTGCCTGCCCTTGCCTGCACCCGCCGGCATTACCTCCAGCCAGAATTCCTCCCGGCGGTAGACGTCCCGCTGGAAGTTGACCGCATACCGCCGGTCGGCGGCAAAAGCGTCCGCCAGGCCCCCCAACTCTTTAAGGCTCCCGATGGCGGTAAAGTAAAACGCACCGCCGGCAAACAGATCCTCCATCCCTGTTGCCGGGCGAAGGCGTGGATCGTTTTCCCGGGAGGCAAGGTAAGCTTGTACGCCGGGGGATTGATGGGGAGAAGGCAGAAAGGAAACTGTTTCCATTCCGCCCTGCATGGCGTAAACAAGGGGCTGCACTCCGGCGTGCTCAAACCGGGAGCGTGCTTCGTCCACCACCTGGGGCGCGAAGACGGAGGCGGCCAGTAGCCTCTTGGTTTGCGGGTCCACCAGAAAAGCGCCGTTGTAGGTGATGACCGGCAGCGTAAGCCGGAGCTTGGAAAGGAGGGGGCCGGCCGAGTTCCAGGACCGGGCGGTGGCTATGGTAAAAAGCAGCCCCCGCTCCATGCAGCCGTTTAGCAATGCCGCCGACTGGGCGGACAACGTCCCGTCCCGCCGAAGCAGGGTGCCGTCTAGGTCGGACACGTATAAAATTCCGTCGTGGATGGCTGAAGCCATAAGCGGCCCTCCGTTTCGATGGTTATATTCCCAGCTCCACTCGCTTGGTGGCCACATGGTCGGCAAACACCGCATCGTGCTCCACAAAGAGGATGGTGGGCTTGCAGGCGAGCAGCAGCTCTTCGAGCTGGACGCGGGAAAGGATGTCGATAAAGTTGAGCGGTTCGTCCCACAGGTACAGATGGGCGGGCTTGGAAAGGCTGGCCGCCAGCAGCACCTTTTTCTTTTGCCCGGCGCTCAGTTCCTCCAAGCGCTTTTCAAACTGGGTGCGGGAAAAGTCCAGCTTTCGCAGAATCGCTTTGAAAAGAGGTTCGTCGAGAGAACGGGAAAGAAGGAAATCCCGCAGGGAACCCGACAAAAACGAGGTGTCCTGGGGGACATACGAGAGAGTCAGCCCGCTCATAAGGCGGCAGGCGCCCTCGCAGGGGAGCGGCTCTCCCAGCAATAGCTTGAGCAGGCTGGATTTCCCGCAGCCGTTTGGCCCGATAAGGGCAACCCGGTCTCCCGCCTCGACGGTAAAGCTGAGATGGTCGAACACGGTGTGGCCGCCAAAGCGCAGCGACAGGCCGGTTGCTTCCAGAAGCCGGGGCTTTGGGGGCTTTAAGGTGACGATTTTAAGCGCATCTTTCGTCTCCAGGTCCTTGAGCAGAGCTTCCTTTTCCTCGGCCGCTTTGGTAAGCCGCTGCTCGGCCGCTTTGGCCCGCTTCATCAGTTTCGCCGATTTGTGCCCCAAATATCCCCGGTCGGGGCGTAGGCCGGAATTGCGCGAGCCGATTTTCTCTTTCTCCACCCGGCCCGACCAGTCCGCGCTGCGGGCCGCCGCTTCGTTTAGCCGGCGAATGTCCTTTTGCAGCCGCTGGCTCTGGGCCGCTTCAAATTGGTCGAGCCGCTTGCGGTTCTCTTCCCAAACGTCGTAATTCCCCTTTTGCAGGGTAATGGTGGAGCGGTTGAAAGACAGAATATGGTCCACCGCTTCGTTTAAGACCGCCCGGTCGTGGGAGACCAGGAGAAAACCGGATTTTGAACGCAGATATTGGGCCACCGCCCGGCGGCCCTGGGCGTCCAGGTGGTTGGTGGGCTCGTCGATGAGCAAAAACCGGTTTTTGCGTAAAAACAGGGCGGCCAGCAAAAGCTTGGTCCGTTCGCCGAAGCTCAGAGTATCGAAAGGGCGGGCGAGGGCGCCTGGAGAAATTTGCAGCAGATTTGCCTCCCGCTTCAGAAGTTCGTCGATGCAGTACCCGTCCGAAGCCTCGTACTGCTCGAGCACCTGGCCGTACTGAACGAGCATGTCCGGGGAGCCGTCTGCCAAAAGCGCCTCCATCTGCACCTCCCACCTAGTGAAGGGAGCCACCGCCTCCCGCGCCACCTGCAAAGCGGGACGCTCCGGGTTTTCCACCTCAAAGGGAAAATAATCAAAGGAAACCGGGGACGAAATGAGCCCCCGATAGGGGTATTTCCCCATCAGGAGGTTTAAAAAGGTGGTCTTCCCTCGGCCGTTTCGGCCGATGAGCCCCAGCCGCCAGTCGGTGCTCAGCTGCAGGGAAAGATGAGAGAAGATGTCTTCTGCGCTGGTATCGTAAGAAAAGGTAAGGTCTTCTATGGTGATGATTGCCATTTGGTGTTCCCTCCCGTACAAACAAAATAGCCGCAGGAAAGAAACCTTTCCCGCGGCCAGATAACCATACGAAAGAGAACGCGGCCGGGTTTACACCCATGGACGCGCAGCAAAATCGAAAAAAGTGAGGGCAATCGAACGCATAAGGGCATCTTTCCTGCTTATGGCGCCAAAAGCCGCACCGCCCTTTCGGCAGCGAAGCGTTTGACCTTGGTCCAAACTAGCAAGAAAAATGACGCAAGCCCGATCTTCCCCTTTCGGTTCCAAAACTAGGGCCAGTATAACACGCACGACTTTCCCTGTCAACCGGAAAAAGCGGGAATTTTGCCGGCCTACTGCCGCCGGAGACGGAAAGCCCGCTTATATATGCTCGGCCACTTGCCGGGAGCTGGCGGGGGGCTTTCCCTCCCGGCCGGCCCGGTAGATGGGCAGGTAAACCTCCTTATCCCGGATGACGCAGCCGGAGGTACCGCCGTCGCGCATGATCTCGGTGCATTTGCTGCAGGCGATGCAGCACTTTTCCCGTTTCATGCCTCCCTGTTCCAGCAGATCCGCGGCAAAGTCCGGATAGGCTAGGGCCTGCCGGCCGAACCCGGCCAGGTCAAACCAGCCGTCCTTCACCCCGCCGGCCGCCGCCAGCGAGCCAAATTCCCGCAGCCAGCTCAGCGCGCTGCACAGGAAGGCCGTATCCGGGCAGGCCTCCTTCAATTCCTTCACCGCCGCGAGCATCTTGCTCACGTAAATCAGAGGATGCACCGGCGGGCGGTAAAACCCGATGTCGTACGGGCGGTTGACGTGGGGGTTATAATAGGGGTTCCCGGCGGTGATGTCGATGAGCTCCACACCCAGAGCGCGCAGCCGCCGTACCAGCTCTTTGGTTTCGGTCAAGTCGGGGGTGCGGAAGTCCTCTTTTTTCACACCGAAGCCGTAAGGGTCCGGGATTTCATCGAAGGCATTGAGACGCACTGTGACCGGGATTCTCGCTTCCTCCTTGACCCGGCGCACCGTAGTCAGAAGCATCCGGCTGCGGCCCTCAAAGTCTCCGCCGTACTTGCCCGGCCGGGTTTTCGCCCCCATCAGCTCGGCAAATAGGTACCCGTGGCAGCATTTCACGTCCACCGCGTCGAACCCCGCCTCCTTCGCCTGCCTGGCCCCTTCCACAAAGGCGTCCTGCAAAGCGTCCAGTTCCTCGTCGGTGATGATCTTGTAGGTCTGTCCCGGCCGGTCCAAATAAGGGTTTTTCGCCGCGATGACGGGCTGCGGCTTGGAATACCGCCCCGAATGGGTCAGCTGCAGCACGGTGAAAGGAACCGGATGCCCCGCTCCTCTGGCCGTGTCTGCAATCTGCGCCTGTAAGGTGGCCATGGCCGGGGCCGTGTCCCGGTTGATGCAAAGCTGGCGGGGATTCGCCCGCCCGTTCGGGTCCACCGCCGCCGCTTCCAGCCAAATGAGGCCTGCGCCTCCCGCTGCAAACCGGCGGTACCGGCGCATCGTCAGCTCGCCCGGGCGGCCGTCCGCCGTACCGTCGCAGCCCTCCATGGGCTGAATGCAAAGGCGGTTTGGAATCTCCCTGCCGTAGACGGCAAGCGGCGCCTTGAGCGAAGACAGATCCTTGGAAAAGGGAAGCGTTACGCCGCAGGCTGCGCAGGCGGCGGTCAGCTCCTCTAACGTGTGATAGGAAAAAGGTTGGTGCTCCATAGTGAAAACCTCCTGGGTTGTGTGTTACAAGGCGTCAGCCCTCTTTGCGCTTGCAGGCAAAACAGAGCCAGCCGCCGTCTTCCATCCGGTCTACCACCGCAAAGCCGTTTTCCTCGAATGCGGCGAGTACGTCTGGCTCCCGTGTGTCAATGATGCCCGAGGTGATCCACACGCCGCCGTGCGCCAGATGCCGGTCGATGGAGGAGGACAGGGAGATGATCGCATCGGCCACGATGTTGGAGACAACCACGGCGAACGTCCCCTGCACCTGGGTCACCAGATCCCCGGCCAGCGCCGTGAAGGCGGGGGGCTCCATGCCGTTTAGCCGCCCGTTCTCCGCCGCCGTTTTCACCGCCAAGGGGTCGATGTCCACCCCCACGGCCCTCGATGCGCCCAGCAGCAGCCCCGCGATGGATAAAATCCCGCTGCCGCAGCCCACGTCCAGCAGCTCGCAGCCGGGGGCAATCACCCGCTCGAGCATGGCAAGGCAGAGACGGGTGGTGTTGTGCCCGCCGGTGCCGAAGGCGGCGCCCGGGTCGATGCGCAGCACCTTGCGGCCTTTCGTATGGGGTACGTCCTCCCAGAGCGGGCAGATGAGCAGCCGTTCTCCCACCGTCAAGGGCTTGAAATACTGCTTCCAGTTGTTGGCCCAGTCCTCCTCCCGGATGGCCGCGGTGTTGAGCGTGTGGGGGATTTTCTCCGCGGTGTACCGTTCGGTGAGGAATGAGAGGGCTTCAGTGGGGTTTGCCTCAGGCGACAGGTAGATGTGCACAATTGAATGGGTCCGGTCCTTTCGGAGCAGGTCCTCGTCAATGAGATCAATGTGGGCGATTTCCCGGGCCCCTTCCTCTAAGTCGGAATAATCCTCCAGGTAAAGTCCGTAGGGTACCGTCATCTGCGCGATGTCCGCCGCCGCGTCGGTGTACCTGGTGGGGACTGTAATGGTGACTTCCGTCCATTCCATAAAAACGACTCCTTTTCTTATGGCTGCGCGCCGTAGCGCCTAAATTCCTCTTCCGTACCGCAAAACACGTTGAGGTCGATGCATTTCTCGTCTCCCTGATAACCGGGAAGACGGCCCTTGTCCGTATACTGCCAGAAGGCGTATTCCCGCCCGTCCGGCAGGGACGGGGTGAAAAACACGTCTCGGATCCAAATGTCATACTCCTCATAGCCGCCGGCCAGGTACCGCTTGTAAGCCTTTCCGGTGGAATAGAGGATGGGTTTGACCCCATAGTGCTCGGTAAGCCGGATGAGCAAGGGAACCAGCCGGGCCTCCACCTCCTCCCGGGACGGCGGATTTTGCTCTTTGTCCCCGTAAAACTCCACGTCCACCACCGGTGGCAGGTCGCCCTCCCGCTTGGGAACCGTTTTTATGAAATGGGCGGCTTGGCTTTCCCCGGAGCTGTCGAAGCTGAAAAAGTGATAGGCCCCTACCCGCAGGCCGGATGAGCGAGCCTCCACCCAGTTTTCTGCAAACTGGGCGTCGGTAAAGGAACTGCCCTCGGTAGCCTTCACGAAGGCAAAGGAAAGGTCCTGCCCGGCAAGGACCGGCCAGTCGATTTCCCCCTGATGGGCGGACACGTCCACTCCACGCACGGGAAACTGCTCTTTGGACGGGCGGTTTGGGAGAAAAATCCCCTCCTGCCAAAGAAGCAAGCAAGCCACCCCCGCCGCCAGCAAGACGGCCGCGCTTACGGCGGCGGTAAAAACAGCTTTTCGCATCCGTTCACTTCCTCTCGGTTCCCCGCCCTGCGGGAAATTCGCTGCACTTATCATACCATTTTGCATCGGCTTTCTCAACCATGTCCTTTTCGCGAAATTCGCCTTTCTTTTCGTCTGATTGCCCCTTGCGGCGCATACCCTTAAGTGGAGCAGTTTTTTCACCGCTGCGAATCCAAAGAAGGGGCGACTGCCATGCAATCAATTGTGACAAACCATCCGCCGGTTCATCAAACCGTACGCAACTACATCAATACCCTCCACGCCACCTATCCGTTTCTCGAGGAGCTGCCCTCCGGCCGCAGCGTCTTAGGCCGGGAAATCTTCTGCCTGACTATGGGCAAAGCAAAGGACAAGGTGCTCTATGTGGCCGGTACCCACGGCAGCGAATGGCTCACCTGCATGGTGCTGCTGCGTTTTCTCGACCGGCTGTGCGCAGCCTACCAGGACGGGGGCACCATCGCCGGGGTAGATGTGCGCACCGCCCTGCTGGGACGGGGCTTGGCCTTTGTGCCGTGTTTAAACCCCGACGGGGTGGAAATCGCCCTGCGCGGGTACGACGGGGCGCTGCGCAATTCCTCCTTGGTGCGCAAATTAAGCGGCGGGGATACCCGCTGCTGGCAGGCCAACGCCAGGGGCGTGGACTTAAACCACAATTTCGACGCCGGCTGGAAAGAGCTGCGAAAGCTGGAACGGGAGCAGGGCATCTTTGGCCCCGCCTGCCGCCAGTTCGGCGGCAGCTGCCCGGAAAGCGAGCCGGAAACCTGGTGGCTGGCAAAGCTCTGCCGGGCCCAGCGCTTCCGCCATGCCCTGACGCTGCACAGCCAGGGAGAGGTCATCTACTGGCGGTACGGGGAGCGCACCCCCCAGCGTGCCCGCATGATGGCGAACGTACTCGCCAGCGCCAGCGGCTATACCCTCGACGACCCGGACGGCCTGGCCTCCTACGGAGGCTTCAAAGATTGGTTCATCGACGAGTTCGGCCGCCCGGCCTTTACTATTGAGCTGGGGTACGGGGAAAACCCGCTGCCGGTCTCCGATTTCGAGCCGGTGTACAGCCGTGTGGAGGAAATGCTGCTTCTGGCAGCTATGATGTAAGGGAAAGCTTTTCACGTCTTGGATATCATCCGCCTGTTTTAGACGATATTACCAGAAAAGGCGAAAAGAACACGCTGCTTTTGCGTAAGAGGGAACAATCGTTACAAAACTGTAACTTGCACATAGGGGGAATCGCGGTAAAATAAAGAAAGTATTTTACCCAAGACAGGAAGCGGAATGGTTGCCGCGTCCCGTGGAGAGGAAAACTGCCGGGAGGTTTCAGATGAAGGGATTTTCCAAAGCAATTGCGCTGCTTTTATGTGTCATATTGGTGCTGGCGGGCCTGTCCGCCTGCAGCAAACCGGAGCCGGGCGTTTTCTCTGGGCCGTCGGAAGAATCGTCTCTGCCGGGTACCTCTGCGCTGACGGTGAGCAACACCGGCGCCGGCGAAGAGGTTCCCTCTCCGCCCACCACCGAAACGGCGGGCGCTTTGATGGAGCAGGACCAGGACCTGCTTGACGACATTCAGAGCTTTGTCAATTCCACCTATATCGCGGGAAGCAGCTTTGAAAATGATACCCTGCCCGACTCGCGCATGGCTCTTTCCGCCATGTTTTTGTGCCGGGATCTGAAGGAGCTTTCCTATACCGAAGACGGGCTTGTGAGCATCGACGCAGTTTATTTCGATAAGGCGGTGCTCGACTACTTCGGCCAGCCCATCCGCGATGCCTCTACGCTGACCGACTTTATGCCTACCTATCAGGACGGGAAATATTACTGGTACCCCACGGGGATGGATTCCTTCTACCAGTTTACTGCCGAGCGCGCCTATGACCTGTCCGGCGGCTACATCCGGGTGGAAGGCAAGGCCCAGCAGATGAAGATGGGGGAAAGCGAACCAGCGGACGAAATGGAATGCGTCGTCATCGTGCTGCAAAAGCCGGAATCTCCCTATGGGTACAATATGATTGCGGAGAAATGCAAATAAGAAAACCGAAAACGCCCGCCGACAGCAAGATTGCTGCCGGACGGGCGTTTTTTGGTGAGCGGCGGAAGAAAGAGGGGCGGCGGGCGGCCTTGAAATTGGGAACTTGGGGACCCAGGCCAAACGGCGGCCTGTCGCCGAGTGACTTGTATAGGGATGTAGGCTCGTTTTCATACGTTGGGCAGGGGCTGCCCAAGGAGCGGACCATTCGGAACCTGTCCGGCGCAGACACAAAGGCAACGCCGCCGGCCTTTTGTCCCGCGGTTATGCCATTTTTCAGAATGAGTCCGGGTCCGCCGTTCGTCACGGGATCGGCAGGATGGCCTGCCCGGTGTGAAACAAAGGGACAGAAGCGGGTATTATCCAGGGACCCGGCGCTGTCCATTTGGCGGAATGCTCCATGGGGATAAGGAACAGAGCGGGCCGGTACGGAAAAGAAAAAGGGCCGGACGCCCAAAGCGAGATC
>NZ_JBBMFD010000011.1:0-75140 GCF_040096205.1 Solibaculum intestinale
GTGCGGCAATTTGCCGCACCGGGTTTCTTGTTTTATCAATATGTTTCGTGCCCTGCCGCTGCAAGCCATCGGATAGAGGAAAAGAAATCAACTTCGAACAAGGCCGATCGTTGAAACCGGGCGGCAAGAGATCCCTTCGCCAAACCATGCAGGTGTGGCGCGCCTCCTATCTACAGAAAACGCTCTATTTGTAATCCTTTCGGAAATATGCTATACTCTTTTCAATTTCTGCGAAAGGAGTGCATGCGGTGGAACGGTTTTTTCTGGACGGGGCCTTCGGTACCTATTACCGCCAGGCGGGCGGTCAATGTGAACGGTGCGAAGAGGCAAACCTCTTCGAGCCCGAGACGGTTTTGCGCATTCACCGGGAGTATTTGCAGGCAGGAGCGGACGGGATTAAAACCAATACCTTCGCCGTGCGTCCCTCCTTTTCGGAGAACTGGCGGCAGGTGCTGCGCGCGGGTTACCGTCTGGCCAAAGAGGCAGCCGGAGAGGAGAAGGCTGTGTTTGCCGACATTGGCTCCATCCAGGCGGAGGAGACGGCGGAAGAGGAATACTTGGAAGTGGCGCGGGAGTTTTGCGCCTGTGGGGCACAAAACTTCCTCTTTGAAACCCTTGCCCAGCTGGACGATCTTCTGCCTGCCGTGGCGCTCATCCGGCAGGAGGTCCCAGGTGCGCGGATCTTTGTTTCCTTCGCCGCCTTTTCCGACGGGTATACCCAGAAGGGCTTTGATTACAGGGACCTTTTGCGCCGGGCGGCCCAGGTGGAAGGAATCGAAGCAGTGGGCTTGAACTGCGTGTGCGGCCCATCCCACGTCTACCGCCTTCTGTCCCAGATGGACCGGACCGGCCTTCGCCTGCTGGCCATGCCAAACTCCGGCTACCCCGCCAACGTGGGCGGGCGTACCGTGTATGAGGACAACCCCGCCTACTTCGCCGCCAAGCTTTGCGACATCGCAAGCCTCGGCGTACCGATTCTGGGCGGCTGCTGCGGCACCACTCCCGCCCACATCGCCATGGCGGTGCATGCGGTGGAAGGAAAGCCCTCCCAAGAGGCGGCACCGCCCACACCGTCATTGCAGCAAGCACGGCGGCAGGGGCCAAGCCCTTTTCTGAACGGGATGGAGACAGGGCGCAAGGCAGTGGCGGTGGAGATTGATCCTCCGGAGGATCTGGACATCGAGCGGGTGCTGTCCTTCTCAAAAACCGCGAAGGAAGCCGGAGCCGACGTGATTACCGTGGCCGACTCCCCGCTTGCCCGCACCCGGGCGGACAGCTTCCTGGTGGCCGCCCGCATCAAGCGGGAGACTGGTATCGACGTGCTTCCGCATCTTTCCTGCCGGGACCGCAATCACATCGCCGTCAAAGGGACCCTGCTGGGCGGTGCTATGGAAGGAATCCGCAATGTTCTCGCCATTACCGGCGATCCCATCATCCCGCTGGAAAACGGTGTGAGCAAGGGCGTGTTCACCTTCAATTCCTATCGCTTGATCTCCTATATCAAAAGCCTGTCGTCGGACGTGCTGGCCGCTTCTCCCTATGCGGTGGGAGGCGCTCTCAACGTCAATGCCGAGCGGTTTGACGCGGAGCTTAAACGAGCGGAGAAAAAAGTGGAATGCGGCGCCCAGTTCCTGCTGACCCAGCCGATTTTCACCCGGCAGGCGGAGGAAAACCTAAGGAAGGCCAGGAACGCCCTTTCCTGTAAGCTGCTGGCCGGGATTATGCCGGTGGCGGGGTATAAGAACGCGCTGTTTCTCAACAATGAAGTGTCCGGCATTTGTGTACCAGGGGATCTGCTTACCGCCTTGCAAGGAAAGAGCAGGGAAGAGGCGGCGGATTTGTCCGTCCGCTTTAGCATGGAGGTTATCCGCCATGTATTCGACTGCTGCGACGGCTTCTATCTCATGACCCCGTTAAAGCGGATCGACCTGACTGCGCGTCTGGCCCGGGAAATCCGAAATTTTGAAACAGGGAGGAAAGAAACCCTATGATTCGCATTGGAGAAAAACTCAACAGTTCCATCCCTTCCACCCAGAACATGTTCGCAGAGCGCGACCGAGATGGGGTGGTTGCGTTGATTGAAAAACAGGAGGAGGCCGGCGCCGACTATTTGGACATCAACACTGCCCTGTGCGCGGACAAGGAATTGGAAACCATGCTCTGGGTCATCGGCCTGGCTATGGAACACAGCGACTGCGGGATCATGATTGACTCCCCTTCCACCGCTGTGATGAAAGAAGCGATGGCTGCCTGTAAGGGGCGCAAGCTCATCGTCAACTCTGTCACCATTACCGACCGCATAGAGGAAATCGCCCCCCTCATCGCCGAATCGGGCGCCGGGGTGGTGGGGATGCCCGTGGGCGGCGACGGGGATCGGGCCAGCCTGGACGGGAGAATGCACAACATCAGCCTTTTGGTGGAAAAGCTTCGTTCCTTCGGCATCCAGGACGAGCAGATTTACGTGGATATTATGATGGAGGCCGCAGCTTTCGACAGCGAAAGCCCGGCTCTGGCCCTGCAGGTCATCGGGGCGCTCAAAAAGCGGTTCCCGGCGGTCAAAAGCGTGTGCGGCCTTTCCAACGTTTCCTTTGGCCTGCCCGGCCGGGTGAATATCAATATTGCCGCTCTGTCCGCCGGCGTGTTTTTAGGGCTTGACAGCGCCATCCTGGACGTTACTTCCCCCAAGACCCGGCTGGCTTTGCTTGCGGCCGACGTGGTCGCAGGCAACGACGAGTATTGCATGGAGTACATCGCCTACCTACGCGAGCAGGAGAAATAAGGAGATCGCCGGGCGGGCTTATGGCCTTAGAAAAAACGGCCCTGCAATATGGTAGGAAACCGAAACTCTATCCAGTTTTTCAGGCGAGGAGCAATCCGGTCCAAGGCAAAAGCAATCGAGCCGCTCTCAACGGCGCCGGGGTTTTCCTTGCACCAAAGACCGGAAGCTTACGCTGTCGGTAGTCCCCGCGCTTTTATTATCCGGAACAAAATAATCAACAAGGCCCCTGGAATCCAACTGGATTCCAGGGGCCTTTGTCAAAACAAATGCGATTATTCCCCGGTCAGGCAGGGGACCGAATCACCAATGACGCTCTGTAGCCGCGTCCAGGCGCGTTTGCAGAACTCCCAGTCGGCGTTGTTGATAAAAATATCTGGTTTCGTCGGGGCCAGTGCGTACTTACCCACCGGAATGACGCGATACCGGTCGGAGGTTTTGGTATCCTCCCGGATGTAGGTCATCAAAGGGGTGTAGGCAGCGTCTGCGATCTTGACCCCGTCCTCTGTTTTGCGGATGGTTACCGAAACCATTTGACTGGTGCGGGTTTTGTCCACTTGCACGGAGGACTGGTCGGCGATAAAATTCCCCAGCGAGTAGACGATCAGCCGGTTGGCGGTGCCGTTTAATGTTTCCACCTGGTGCAGCTCGGTAGGCTGGGCGGCGTGGGCGTGGTTGCCGAGTACAATGTCCGGTCCGTCGGGGGTGTTAATCAGGGCCTTGGCCAGCGCCTTTTGGGTGGCGTTGGGCGCGTCCTGATACTCCGCGCCCCAGTGAAGGGAGAGAATTACGAAATCTGCCCCCGCTTCCCGGCATTTGCGCACGTCGCCCAGCAGCCGGTCCAGATCCTCGGTGCTGTCGTGGTTGAATTCCCGCATGGCGTACGGCCGGTGTTCCTCGGGAATGGTGACGATCATGCCGTTGTCCCCGTACGAATAGGTAACGATGCCGATCTCAATGCCGCCGTAGTTGAGGACACAGGGCGTGTCGCACTGCTCCTGGGTTTCATAGGTCCCGTCAAACTCCGCTCCAGCCGCCTGAAGGGCGGCGCGAGTGGCCAGAAGGCCGCTCCAGCGCATGTCAAAAGAATGGTTGTTCGCGGTTAGAAAGAAGTTAAAGCCCGCGCCCATGGCATCGCGGATGATCTCGGAAGGATAATTGAAGCACGGGTAACTGGAAGGCTCCCTGGAATCGTCCACCGCGCCTTCCAGGTTGACGATTTTCAAGTCCGCCGTCAACAGCTTGGACACCTCCGAAAAATACGGCGAAAAGTCATAGCTGCCGTCCGCCAGCAGGGCCGACTGGACCGGCTGGTAGTGAAGCAAAATGTCCCCGCAGAACTGAATGGACACCTCGTCCTCCTTTTTGGTTGGGTGCAGGGGATAGGGGGAAAGCGCCTCCTCCGGTTCGGAGGAAACCGGCAGGGTGCTTTGCCCGGATGGGAGGCTCTGTACCTGGGAAGAAGCCCCGCTCTGGGAGGAGGCGCCGCCGTCCGTGCAGCTTGCAAAGGTGAGCGCTACCATCAGCGCCAGCAAAAGACAGGAAACCTTCGTACGTATCTTCATTATCATTCTCCTTTTTCCTTACCAGCCGTCGATTCCCGCGCGCTGCATCGCGCCCACAATTTTAATGCGCAGCCGGTCATAATCCTTTTCCAGATGCCAGAGCAAATCTTTGATCTCTTGGCGCTTGGTGTCCCCATCCACGGGGCACTTGCTTTTGACGATAGGAAGCGCCTCCCGCTTGGCGGCAGACCGTATCATCCGCTCTTCCACAAAGATCATGGGCCGGATCAGGAAAAGCTCCTTGCGGTCGAGCCAGGTCACCGGGGAAAAACAACCGATTTTTCCGCCGCACAGCAGGTTCATCATAAAGGTTTCCGCCGCGTCGTCGAAATGGTGCCCCAAGGCCAGCCGGTTGCACCCGGCTTCTTTGGCCATGTTGTGCAAAATCCCCCGGCGCAGCTTGGCGCACAAAGAGCAGGGATTTGGCTCCTTTCGTTCCTCGAACACGATCGGTCCAAGCTTTGTGCGCTTGAGGACATATTCCACTCCCAGCTCCCCGCACAGCCGGGCAATAGGGGTATAGTCGGTGCACTCTCCGCCGAAGCAAGGGTCCATGGTCAGCGCTACCAGCTCAAACCGCTGGGGGAGATAGGCGCGCAGCCGCGCCAGAGACGTCAGTAAAACCACCGAGTCCTTCCCGCCGGATACGCCTACTGCCACCCGGTCGCCGTCGGCAATCATCCGGTACTGGTCGATGGCGCTGCGCATAAGCCCGTCGATGCGCTGCATAGGCCCCACCCCCATTTCCATGTTTGTCCCATTATACCAGAAAGGAACGTACGATGCAACGAACGGGCCAAAAGGATGCCGTTTGGATACGTTTGTACCGGCCGGCGAGCTGCGGGAGAGAGTTCATATGACAGCCCCGCCAAAAAACGTTGTTTCTCTTCCCTCCGCCTTCCCATCGGTGTAGCCAAACAAACTGCGGAGCAAAAACAGCCATAAGCGCAGCCGGCCGCGTGGAAATGGATACAGACGGAGACCGTGTAGCAGCGCTTTTCTTTTTGGTTAACGAAAGAACGAAACGAACCCCATACGGAAGAAAAATTTATAAAAATGACAAATGAGATTGAAAGCGATACAAAGAGAAAAAACGAGATTTTGAGAGATTGTGCGGATGTAAATTGATGCTATCGAAAATTTCTCTTGACACCGGGAGATTCCTATGATAGTATCATGTTTGCGTCCGGCTGAGAACCGGCCGGTTTTTGAGAACATTCGCCTGCCTGCCCTACCTGGGCAAAGCAGCTTGGTCCATACGACGAGAATGAAAAGCCTTTCATTGCGAAGCGAGAACATTTTAAAGTAGGAGGTACCCTTATGTCGACCTATATGCCAAAAGCGGGGGAGATTACCCGTAAATGGTATGTGCTTGACGCCGCCGGCAAGCCCCTTGGCCGTACCGCTGCCAAGGCCGCCGTTCTTCTGCGCGGAAAGCACAAGCCCACCTTTGCTCCCCATGTGGATTGCGGCGATCATGTTATCGTGATTAACTGTGCCAAAGCAGTCCTCACCGGTGATAAGCTCAATCAGAAGTATTATCGCCGTCATTCCGGCTGGATCGGCGGCCTGCGGGAGATCAAGTACGCCACTCTAATGGCGACCCGTCCTGAGTTTGCCATGGAGCTTGCCGTTAAGGGCATGATTCCGGACACCACCATCGGCCGCGCTGCCTGCGCTCGTCTGCGTGCTTACAGCGGCGCAGAGCATAAGCACGCCGCGCAGAAGCCCGAAACGTTAGAATTTTGAGGAAGGAGGCAATCGGAATGTACGATACGAAGACCTATTTTTACGGCACTGGCAGAAGAAAGAGCTCGGTTGCCCGTGTAAGAGTCTATCCCGGTTCTGGTAACATCACCATCAACGACCGTGATATCGACGATTATTTTGGCCTGGAAACCTTAAAGCTGATTGTCCGCCAGCCTCTCGCGCTGACTGGAAACACCGATAAGTTCGACATCGTCTGCCGCGTAGCCGGCGGCGGCGTAACCGGTCAGGCCGGCGCCATCCGTCATGGTTTGGCCCGCGCCCTGCTGCAGGTGAACTCCGAGGAGCTGCGCCCGATTCTCAAGAAGGCAGGCCTTTTGACCCGCGATCCTCGTATGAAGGAGCGCAAAAAATACGGCCTCAAGGCTGCCCGTCGCGCTCCGCAGTTCAGCAAGCGCTAAACTTTATCAAAAGTGGTCAAAAACCCCGGAACTACGCGGTTTCCGGGGTTTTTCCTTTTCAAATGGTTTGACGCAATTTGACAGAACGAAGCCTCTTTTAACCCGTTTTCTATGGGTTAAATGGTGGACAACCACCCCAAAAAGAGGGCTTATGGGTTAAAAAATAGGACAACCGAGACGCGATTTTGGGATGCCAAGGGGATGTTTATTTATACATCTCCAAGAGACCTTTTTCGTGAAAACGGTTTGTCTGAATTTGACCTAATTTGAACAAAAGAGAATAAATCTAATCGCCAAGCGCTCAGTATTTTCTACTGGGCGCTTTTTGCGTTTCCGGGGAATTTCATTCCGGGATAAGAAAAGGCCGTCACTTTCAATTTTTGAAGTGGCGGCTTTTTCTATTTCCAGAAGCCATAGAACAATTCAGAAATGAGGTGAAGTCATTGAACACGCAAATCATCGCCATCGCCAACCAGAAAGGCGGCGTTGGCAAGACAACCACCTGCGCGAACCTGGGGATTGGGCTGGCGCAGGCCGGAAAGAAAGTGCTGCTGATCGACGGGGACCCGCAAGGCAGCCTGACCATCAGCCTGGGCCACCCCCAGCCGGACAAGCTGCCCTTTACCCTGTCCGACGCGATGGGCCGTATCCTGATGGACGAGCCGCTGCGCCCCGGCGAGGGTATCCTGCACCACCCGGAGGGCGTTGACCTGATGCCCGCAGACATCCAGCTCTCCGGCATGGAGGTCTCCCTGGTGAACGCCATGAGCCGAGAGACCATCCTGCGGCAGTATCTGGACACGCTCAAGGGACAGTATTCCCATATCCTGATTGACTGCCAGCCATCCCTGGGTATGCTCACGGTCAACGCCCTGGCCGCCGCCAACAGGGTCATAATCCCCGTTCAGGCGGAGTACCTGCCCGCCAAGGGCCTGGAACAGCTGCTCCAGACCGTAAACAAGGTGAAGCGGCAGATCAACCCCAAGCTCCAGATCGACGGCATATTGCTGACGATGGTGGACAACCGCACCAACTTCGCCAAGGAGATTGCCGCCCTGCTGCGGGAGACCTATGGCAGCAAAATCAAGGTGTTCGGCACCGAGATTCCCCATTCTGTCCGGGCAAAGGAGATCAGCGCCGAGGGCAAAAGCATTTTTGCCCATGACCCTAATGGCAAGGTGGCCGAGGGCTATAAGAATCTGACCAAGGAGGTGATAAAACTTGAAAAGCAGCGCGAAAAAAGTAGAGCTGGCTCCATACGATGATTTGTTTTCCACCGAGGAAAGCCGCCAGGATGCCAAGCTGGAGAAGATACAGGAAATTCCGCTGTCTGAGCTGCACCCATTTAAGGGGCATCCCTTCAAAGTCAAGGATGACGAGGCCATGATGGAGACCGCCGACAGCGTTCGGCAGTATGGTGTTCTGGTTCCGGCGATCGCCCGCCCGGACCCGGAGGGCGGCTATGAGCTGGTTGCCGGTCACAGGCGGCACCGGGCCAGTGAGCTGGCCGAGAAAGAAACCATGCCTGTCATTGTCCGAGACCTGGACGATGATGCTGCCACTATCATCATGGTGGACAGCAACTTACAACGTGAAAGCCTGCTCCCCAGCGAAAGGGCCTTTGCTTACAAGATGAAGCTGGAGGCTATGAAACACCAAGGCGCACGGGGGGACTTAACTTCGTCCCAACTTGGGACGAAGTTGCGTGCAGATGAATTGTTGGCGCAGCAGGCTGGTTCGAGTAGGAACCAGGTGCAGCGCTATATCCGCCTGACGGAGCTGATTCCCGAACTGCTGGATATGGTCGATGAAAAGAAAATCGCCCTCAATCCGGCTTATGAGCTGTCCTTTCTCAAAAAAGAAGAACAGCGGGATTTGCTGGACGCGATGGACAGCGAACAGGCTACCCCCTCTCTCTCCCAGGCTCAGCGACTCAAGAAATACAGCCAGGAGGGACATCTGACCCTCGATATGATGCGCGTCATCATGGGTGAGGAAAAGAAAAGTGATCTCGACAAAGTGACTTTCACCTCCGACACCCTGCGGAAGTATTTCCCCAAAAGCTATACGCCCCAGCGGATGCAGGAAACCATTATCAAACTGCTGGAGGCGTGGCAGAAGAAGCGCCAGAGAGACCAGGAACGATGAAAGGAGCCGCCTATGAGGGATATTTCAGCCCGTGAGCTGAAAGGACACAATATCTTGGCCGTAGAGCGTTTTCAGGACAGCACCCGCTGGATGATCGAGTTTTCCGTTCAGCGCCCTTGTTCCTACGGCTGCCCCGGCGATGATATGCGGCTGTTTCTTACGGAGGACGGGTATCAGGCCGCCCTCGTAAGCCAGAAGCGTCGGGAAATCAAAATCAAGCGGTATGCCCGTGTGATCGAGGGCCATGTGCTCGACTTCAAACCGGACAAGCGCCGCCGCCACCCGTAAACTCATTATCACTACGAAAGGAAAGGAATGAATATGTGTACTGTCCAGAGCATCAAAGATGCCATCCGGGAAAGTTGCCAGTCCCAGTATGATATGGAATCCACCGACATTGACCGGGTTTTGCAGACCCTCCCGTTTTCGGAGCATGAGCCGATGTTCAGTCATCCGCCGAAGTACAAGCGTCCTTACCGGCCCTGGCAGAACAACAAAAACAGCTGAAAGCCACAGTCTTTTTCACGAAGGATTGTGGCTTTTTTCATGCCCTAAAATTAGAAAGGAGTGAAGTCAATGGCCGTTTTTCGCATTGAACGGACCAAAGATTATACCGTGATGAGCAATCATCACCTGCGGAACCACGAACTATCCCTCAAGGCAAAGGGGCTTCTTTCCATGATGTTATCCCTGCCTGATGACTGGAACTATACTACCCGTGGACTTGCGAAAATCTGCAAGGAGGGCGTTGATGCCATCGGCAGTGCGCTGCGGGAGTTGGAAACCGCCGGTTACATCGTGCGGAACCAGCTGCGGGACCAACAAGGCCGGATCAGCGACACCGAGTATGTGATTTATGAGAAACCCCAGCCCAGGCAGCCAGAAACGCCAAGGCCGGATACGGCTGTACCAGATACGGCTTCACCAGATACGGAAAACCCGTATCTGGATAAACCGGATACGGAAAAGCCCGCAGAATTAAATATAGAGAAACCAAATACTCAAAAACAAAATACTCATGGAGCAAGTACCGATTCCATTCCCTTCCGGGAAACAGCGGCAGCACAGCTGCCGGAACGGAAAGGAAGGGATGCGATGTCTGTCTCAGAGATAGAAAATTATCGGGAATTGATTCTGGAGAACATCGAGTATGACTATCTGTGCAGAGAGTTTTCGACCTACCGTGAGGACCTGGACGAGATTGTGGAGCTGATGGTGGAGACCGTTTGTGCCAAACGTAAAACCACTCGGATCGCTGGCAGCGACTTTCCCCATGAAGTCGTGCGCTCCCGGTTCTTGAAGCTGGATAGCGAGCATATCCGATTTGTCATGGACGGTATGCAGAAAAACACCACGGAGGTCCGCAATATGAAACAGTATTTGCTTGCAGTGCTGTTCAACGCGCCCACCACGATCAGCAATCACTACACCGTACAAGTCAATCACGATATGAACACAGGCGGCTGGTAAACAGCCGCTTTTCTGTTGCCCGGCAATACCGGGAGAAAGGATTTTGCCATGAAACGACCTCTTGCCTACATTACGGCTCCCTGGAGCAACAACCAGTATGAGAACGCCGAGAACGCTGCCACCTACTGCCGCCAGGTGTACGACGCCGGGTATTCGCCCATCTGCCCGGTTCTGTTCTTGTCCACCTTCCTCAAGGACGAGATTCCCCAGGAACACAAGGACGGGCTGGATATGGTGCGAGACTATCTGCGCCGGTCCCATGTGCTGGTGGTCTGCGGCCACGGCATCGACGAGACCGTGAAGAATGACATCGCCACCGCTGAGCGCCTGCGGATCACCGCTACCACCCTGGACGGTATCCTGACTGTGAAAGGCCAGGGACGCGGGAAAGGAGGTGCGCGCCATGCCTGAGCGTAAGACCGTGGGCCAGCTGATGGAGGAAATGCGGCTCAAGGCCGGGGCGCAGAACTACCACGGCCATGAGTACATGGATTTGGAGCGGTTTGCCGAGGACACCCGGCACATGATTATCTTCGATGTGCTGACCCACGATTCGCCGGTGGGCTGGAAAGGCGAACGGACCCGCCTGTTTCTGACGGAGGCCGGATACCAGAAAAGCCTGGAGAACCAGGAAAAGGGCCACATCAAGATTCTCAGCCATGCCAAGGTGCGCCAGGGACATCTGTACTATGACCGCTCCGATCAGCTGCGTTGAAAGGAGCCTGCCATGATGAAATACCTGCTGCGGCGGCTGGTGGTCCCGCCTTAGTATCAAGCGCCACCCCTGCAAAATCCGTGGAAAGGAGGCGATGACCTATGCAGGAGGAAGTGGAAAACAGGACTTTGACGCTGGTAGTCAGCGGAACAAAGTTTACCGGGCGGCTGTTTAAGGCCGCCATCACCAAGTACCTTGCCCACCGCAAGGAAAAGAAGCTGCAAAAGCAGAAAAGCCGGGATACCCCCGTGATTCCCCACGGCAAACAGACGGTGAAGCAGCTGATCGGCCAGAATCAGGGCGTTTCCAACATCGAGATCACCGACCCCTCCATCAAGGAGTTTGAAAAGATCGCCCGGAAATACGGCGTTGACTATGCGGTGAAGAAGGACCGCAGCAGCTCCCCGCCCAAGTACCTGATCTTTTTCAAAGGCCGCGATGCGGATGCCCTGACCGCTGCCTTTACCGAGTACACCGGCAAGAAGGTCAGAAAGGCGCAGAAAACAGAGCGTCCGTCCGTGCTGGCAAAGCTGAGCCAGTTCAAAGAGCTGGTGAAACACGCCGTTGTGGACCGGAACAAGCGGAAGGAGCTGGAACGATGAAGATGAAAAAGCAACTTGACATCAAAAAGCTCCTTTTGCTGAATATGCCCTATATCCTGATGGGGCTGTTCGCAACCAACTTCGGTGAAGGATGGCGGATGGCCGTGGGTGCGGACGCTTCGGCAAAAATGCTTTCGTTCTTCTCCACGCTGCCGGTGGCGCTGGCCAGCTGGTGGCCCAGCCTGCACCCTTTGGACCTGCTGGTGGGGCTGTGCTGCGGCGCTGGCCTGCGATTGGCCGTGTATCTCAAAAGCAAGAACGCCAAGAAGTACCGGCACGGTATGGAGTATGGCAGCGCCCGCTGGGGCACCCATGAGGACATCGCACCCTACATCGACCCGGTGTTCCAGAACAATGTGATTCTGACTAAAACCGAGAGCCTGACCATGAACAGCCGCCCCAAGGACCCCAAGACCGCCAGAAACAAAAATGTGCTGGTGATCGGTGGCTCCGGTTCCGGCAAGACCCGCTTCTGGCTGAAACCGAACCTGATGCAGATGCACAGCTCCTATGTGGTGACAGACCCAAAAGGCACCATCCTGGTGGAGTGCGGCAAAATGCTTCAGCGCGGCACACCCAAGCTGGGCAAGGACGGCAAGCCCATGAAGGATAAGCACGGCAAGGACATCTATGAGCCTTATCGGATCAAAGTCCTCAATACCATCAACTTCAAGAAGTCCATGCACTATAATCCCTTTGCCTACATCCACTCCGAAAAGGACATCTTGAAACTGGTCACGACGCTGATCGCCAACACCAAGGGCGAGGGCAAGGCCGGGGACGATTTTTGGGTTAAGGCCGAGACGCTTTTGTACTGCGCCCTCATTGGGTATATCCACTACGAGGCCCCGGTGGAGGAACAGAATTTCTCCACCCTCATCGAGTTCATCAACGCGATGGAGGTCCGGGAGGATGACGAGGAGTTCAAGAACCCCGTGGACCTGATGTTTGACGCGCTGGAGGCAGAGAAGCCCAACCACTTCGCCGTCCGTCAGTACAAAAAGTACAAGCTGGCTGCGGGTGTTGTATGCTCTAAAAGACTTCTTAATCAAGCGGTTGGGAAGTCTCTTAGAACACACAACCTAAAACCGAAGAAAGGAGCGCAAGTTATGAGAAAAAACGAGAAAATCACAGCTCTGTACGAACGATTGAGCCGTGATGACTTTGGCAAAGATGATGACCAGCAGCGTGAGAGCAATTCCATTTCCAATCAAGATGTAATATGTAGAGGGTGGTTTCTACCGCCTAATACTATTACATGACTGGCGGCTCATTTGTGGTGAATTGGTCTGGCAGTTGTGGGAAAGGAAAAAAATCCGCATAACTGCTGACATTTTAGCACGAAGGGAGCATGAAAATGAAGTCTATTTTTGAAGAAATGGGCGGCACATATACGAAGGTTGGCGATTACTATATCCCCGACCTTGCGCTGCCGGAGACCGAGGAATATCAGATCGGTAAGTATGGCCGTATGCGCCGCCGCTACTTGAAAGAGCATCGTCCCGTCCTTTATGCACACTACCTAACAAGCTGCACCCTGCATGAACATCTTGCAGAGATAGACAAATCCTGCAATCAGCGTATGGAGATCATGTGCGAAGCTATGGCACGACTGGAAGGTGTGACCGAGGCACTTAAAGCTACCGATCAAATGGAATGGGTACGGCGCATGAACAACATTCATAACCGTGCAGAGGAAATTGTTCTGACGGAGCTTGTATATTGCTAAACACATGTTAGCCCCGCATCAGCATGAATGAACGCTGGTGTGGGGCTAATTCTGTATCACTTAGCTCTTTATATTCCAGTAGCCTTTTCGGTCAGACCCGATGCGCTCGATGATTCCTTTTTCCTTCAGCTCCTTCAGACGCTGAGAAACTGTTTTTCTGCTGATAGATAGCTTATCTGCTATGGTGGTAGATGTGTATGCAGGATCTTCGGAAATCAGGGCCAGAATTTGCATGGATTTTTCATCCAAGGTTTCTGTTACCTTTTCTGTTACCTTTTCTGTTACCTTTTCTGTCACCTTGTAGGTGGC
The DNA here is from genome assembly GCF_040096205.1 of Solibaculum intestinale. NCBI lineage: Bacteria > Bacillati > Bacillota > Clostridia > Eubacteriales > Oscillospiraceae > Solibaculum > Solibaculum intestinale. The sequence continues at coordinate 13,483 of NZ_JBBMFD010000011.1, forward strand.
AGATCGAATAACCCGATCCTCTGACGCTGTAAACTGAATCATAATATCGCCGGGATGCACGGTGTACGCAGGAAGCGGGCTTCCATCTTCCTTGCAAGCCTGACAGATTTTCTCAATACCACGTCCCCAGCTCTCGATGAAGCCGGCCAAATAATACACATTCGCAATCGCCGTGTTGTAAGGGCGGGATGCGTGTTTGGACATCAGGCTGTCTGCCGTCCAGTTGTCTGGAAGCCTACCACAGTTAGCGATATACAGCTTATCCTCATACACGCTGATCTGAATCGGAACGCCGCTTTCATATTGCTTGTGGCATAGAGCGTTAAGAAGGGCTTCACGCAGGGCAGCGTCGGGAACAAAATAACGCTCAATGCGCTGCATCCCTTCGTAAGTGATTTTCGCTTTCATATATTTCAGATGGATGACTTCAATGATCTTGTCAATCTGTTCCAACAAGGAGCCGTGAATTTCATCCTGATAACGGAGATCGGCATCATTCTCGAAAAAGCCGATTTTTGTGTATGCGCCCAGCTGCCAGCGGTCAGGGTCTTTGCAGAACAGCAGCATCGCTGCGTTGGTATAATACCCGGCATTGGTCAGACGCAGCTTTTCCATTAAATCCGCTTTGTCCTCGTCTAAAACGCTTTGGTCGATCCGGCCCTTCTTGGCGGCAAGGGTCTTGAATCTCTTGACCAACTCATCATCAATATCATCCAACGTAAATCCCGGCAAGGGCATATTATCCCACGAAGCACCACGTTTGCGTAGAATGAAGCTCTCCAGTTCTGGGCCAGAAAGGGTCTGCATGGTGCTGCCGCTTCTATAATAATAGACACCTTTGCAGTTTATGGCAACGGGATATGGTGGAACAACGATTTCCAGATATTCTTTCCCGTCACGCTCCAGCTGATTGACATCCACCACGATGCTCATGGCATTTCGGATTTTGTTTGGAACATCCTCCAGCAGCTTGCGGATATTGGGCAGGCCGATAACTTTTCCATCATCGTCACAGCCAATATAAATCTTGCCGCCCTGTGCATTGGCGAAGCCGCAAATCCATTCCAGATAGTCATCCTTCCACTTAGCTTTCCATTCTATGTTCTGATTTTCAGGCATTATTATCACCATCCTCTGATTTATTCTTTCCCCGGCTCTTATAAACATTATACTGATTTTTACACCTTGCACTGCAAAAAGCGGAGTTAGCCCGGTTACTCAGGAACACTTTCTGACACTGCTTGCACATCCGCAACGGCTTTGTGCTGTCCACCAGCATGAAGCTGAACATCATCTGAATCCCCAACAGCAGGGAATGGAAATCCCAATAGATCGTTGGCCTATCCAACAGCTCTATATGATAGGTGGGTGCAATGCCGCCAAATGCAGCCATAGACTTACGCAGCATATTCCGGCTTTCTTCCTCCATGGAATCATAGTCATTATAATAGAAGAAAGAGGTCAGCATATTAAATGCCCAATCCTTGAGTTGCTGTGCCACCCAATCGTAAGGCTCTGCATACGCCCGCTGGAAGCTCATGGTCTTTGCCATCGGCTCGTCCATAAAGGTCATGGTCAGTGCAATCATTGCCCGGTCGCTGGACACATTCCAACTGGATTCCACACCGTTCTTGACCACATCCAGCTTATCAAAGGGGTAAAACAGGGACAGATACTTCTCCGTCTCCATCGTTTCTTCCTTGATAAAATGGTTCTTTGGCAGATATACCGCCTCATAATCCATAAAGGACGGCGTGGTGGGCAGGGCCGTCATCAGGCCCAGCAGCCCATAGTGGGTAATAAATTCCAAGATTGCCTTTTCTACCTCTGGCTCAGAGCTTTTCTTGCCGTTCATCATCAGCATCCCCACATTCAGAGCATCCAGCACAATGTCCGGGGCTTCCTTGAGTGGGTTATAGACATCCGGCCTGGCATCCTTTGCCGGGGTGATGTATTTCTTCCCGTCCTTGCCTGTTTTGATTTCATAGCGTTCATACCGCACCCAATGGGAACGGGATTGCTCAAAAAATGTATTCATAACGCAAATCCTTCCTTTCGGTCATCTGCTTATCAAATTCAATCAGATCATTCGCTGTCCTTGCTGCTGCCAAGGGCAGCTTTCTTTTTCCTCGGCTTTGATTTGTTCTCCCGGAGGATAACGGCGTCCTTGCCATAGGCTTTCAGCAAAAGCCCATATTCCTCTAAGAACTGCCGTTCCCGCAGCGTTAGGCTTCCACAGTCGTTCTGTTTTTCCAAAAGGTAATCATAAACCGCTCTTTGCAGCTTCTTGTGGATATTCTTTCGGAGCTTTCTAATGTTTCGGTCTGTCTGTCCCCGTATCATACCCACCTGTATGGTGCTGTACTGCCGGATGGACAGGTAATACAGCACTTCCTTCTGATCAATGGTAAGGCTGCGTATCAGCTCAGAAATAAATGAGCTTGCAACCAACTCATGCAGTTCATAGGGGCAAGAAAAAATGATATCCAGAAAATTGCCGCTGGCAAGCTGGCGGTATCGTGGCAGATTCAAATACAGCGGAATCATCTTCGGATTGGGAACTGCCATGTATTCTAACGGAACATCTCCCCGGAGATTTTCATGGTCACGCTCCCGTCGTTCCCGATTCCGATCCAACCTGTCCCATTCGCTGACAACGTATCGAAAGTCGTCCTCTGTTCTTGCAGCATCCTCCAGCCGTGCCAACGCCTCTGCCCGTATCTGGCGCTTTAAGCGTTTTTCGCTGACAGGAGCAGCTTCTTCCTCTTCGTCCTCCAGTTCTACGGTGTAGTCCCTTGGGTTTTCGTCCTGCTCCAGCTCTCTTTCCAGCTCTAAGGCTCGTTCTTCGGAGAGGATTTCCTCTAACTGCTCGTTTTGTATCGTCAGATCGGAGGCTTCATCCCATTCGGTTAGGTCATCACCGTCATCCGGGAACAGGAGAAATGTTCTATTTTCATCTGTCATGACCTCACCTCCGAAAATTTTTTGAATTTCTTTCAAAAACAGTTCCGATTTACACCCCGGATTTCTCCTATTAGTGAGAGGGTAATCTGATAAGCGGTTATTTAGGTTACTTTTTCAACCCGTATCAAGAGAAAGGAGGACGCAAGTTGCGGTAGCTTTATGAAACATGACACAAGATGCCACCGACTTACATCAGTCGGAACCACCATTAGTATATCAAACGAACATGAATTTTTCAAGGAGGAACGCTATGGATAAAAACAAACAGGCACAGTATATGATAAGACGTATTGGCGGCACCACCTACAAGGTGAGAGTCGCTTTCAGTGAAAGTGGGAAAGAGACAATGGAGGATAAAATTTTACGAATGATACGCAACGAAGTAGTTACAAACGACGGAACTTGTGATATAATTGGTGTACCACAAATGAGCCGTCAGTCTGAAAGGAGCGCATCATGAGCATCATTCAGACTGAGGACAAGATCACCGCCTTATACGAACGACTTTCCCGTGACGATGACCAGATTGGGGATAGCAACTCCATTGTGAATCAAAAGAAATACTTGGAGGGCTATTGCGCACAGCAGGGGTACACAAACTTTGCCCATTACACGGACGACGGATTCTCAGGCGGCACATTTGAAAGACCGGCATGGAAAAAGCTGGTGGCAGACATTGAAGCTGGCAAGGTGGCTCGTGTGATCGTAAAGGATATGTCCCGAATCGGACGTGACTACTTGCAGACCGGCTTTTACACGGAGGTTATGTTCCGTCAGCATGGCATTCATTTTATTGCCATCGCCAACAGCGTGGACAGCAACGACCAGAACAGCAATGAATTTGCTCCGTTCCTCAACATCATGAACGAGTGGTACTTGCGTGATCTGAGCCGCAAGCAGAAAACCGCTATCCGTGTGAAGGGGGAATCAGGCAAGCCTACCACCAACAGTGCCATCTACGGCTATAAGAAAGACCCGAACGACAAGCACCATTGGTTGATTGACGAGGAGGCCGCCGCCGTTGTGCGGCGCATCTTCCGTCTGACCATCGAGGGAAAAGGCCCCTATGACATTGCCAGAATCCTTTTTGAAGATAAGGTAGAAGCTCCGGCGGTCTATTTTGCAAGGAAAGGCATTGGCGTTTGGAAAAGTAAGACCGAGTTCGCATATCCTTATAACTGGAGCGGCTATATTGTGGGGCAGATATTGTCTAAGCCTGAGTATATGGGGCATACGGTCAATTTCCGTTCCCACAAGCTGTCATATAAGGACAAGACCTCTATTCCTAATCCCAAGGAGGACTGGCTGATCTTCGAGAACACCCATGAGGCCATTATCGAGCCGGAAACATGGGAGCTTGCTCAGCAACTGCGGAAAACGCCACGGCGTATTGATACCATAGGCGAAGCCAATCCCCTGACCGGGCTTTTATACTGTGCGGACTGCGGCGCAAAGATGTATAATCATCGTTCCAGAGGCGGTACAGAAGGCACTCCGTATCCGTCGGATTTCTTTGACTGCTCCTCTTATACACTGGCACATCAGAAGCATGGAAAGGACTGCTGCGGGCACTATATTACCACTAAGTCGCTGCGTATCCTTATTTTAGAGACAATCCGCACTGTCAGCCAGCTTGCCATAGCAGATCGGGAAAAATTCACCGAGAAGATACGAGCCGCTTCACAGGTCAGGCAGGTGGAGGCGGCCAAAGATGCCAAACGAAAGCTGAACAAAGACCGTAAGCGCCACAGTGAGCTGGATACGATCATTAAAAAGCTCTATGAATCCTTTGCCGTAGGCCGAATTTCTGAGGAACGCTTTGACAGCCTGCTTGCTGAGTACGAAGTCGAACAGAAAAACCTTTCCGCACAGATTGCAGAAACGGAGGAAAGCCTGACGAGCTATGAGGAAGATACTGCCCGTGTAGAGCAGTTCCTTGCTTTGGCAGAAAAGTACACCGATTTCTCCGAGCTGACTACACCGATGATCAATGAATTTATTGATAAAATCATCGTTCATGCCCCGGAGCGCATCGACGGGGACAGAACGCAGGAGGTAGAAATCTTCCTGAAATTCATCGGAAAGTTTGAACTTCCTGCCCCGGAGCTGACAGCAGAGGAAATCAAGCGGCAGGAGCAGCTACGCCAGCATCGCATCAAAAGCCGGGAGCGCTATCAGTTGATTAAGGCCGGGAAGCACACCGTTGGGCAGCCTTTTCAGCTAACCTGTAAGTGCTGCGGTCAGGGATTTGAATCCAAAAGCTCGGCTGCTATGTTCTGCGGACCGAATTGCCGGGCGAAGTTCTACCGGCAGGAAGCGGCAGAAAACAGGCGGCGTGACTGCACTTGTGAAAACTGCGGTAAGACCTTTTCCACCACAAGAAGCAATGTCAAGTATTGCAGTGATGAGTGCCGATATGAGGGGCATATCAAAGGCCAGCGGGTTCGCAATGCAGCGAACAGGAAGGAAAAACTGGCAGCGGAGACAGTTACCTCTCCGGCTTAATATTTCCAATAAAACAATAAATTTTGAGGAAGCGGTTTGCCTTATATCAGGGCAAGCCGCTTTTTCTACGCAAAGGAGGACACATGAATTTATTCGAAACCGTAAAAAACAACGTCAGCCTGCGGGAAGCGGCACAGGCGTATGGCCTTGAGGTCAACCGGCACGGCAAGGCGCTCTGCCCCTTTCACAATGACAGACACCCCAGCTTGTATGTGGCAAACGACCATTATTATTGCTTTACCTGCGGAGAGCATGGAGATGTCATTGACTTCACTGCAAGGTTGTTTGATCTCAAGCCCTACGACGCAGCCATGAAGCTGGTGATAGACTTTCATCTTGACCCGGACAAGCCGCCCAGCGCAGCGGCACTCAATGCAAAGCGTATCCGAACAGAAGCACAGAAGCTCAAAGAAAACGAGCGTCTGTGCTTTTCTGTTTTATCGGACTATTACCGTTGCTTGGAGGAATGGAAAGCATACTATGCGCCGCAAACGCCGGATGAGCCAGTCCATGATTTATTCGTGGAAGCCTGCCACAAGCTCAGTCAGATTGAATATGAACTGAACATTCTCACCTTTGGTGACAGCTATGAGCGTCGGGAAATTGTACAGGACTGGATGACGGATGGTGAAATCATAGCACTAAAGGAGCGTCTGGAACAACTGCGAAAGGAGGAAACCTATGGACGAATTGAATACCCCAATGGTTATGCCGCCTGAAGAAAGCATTCCCGATTGGTATGATGGAAAACGCATCAACGAAGTGCTGTTTTGTCAGCAGTTCTTAAAAAAGCATCCCATGAAATGTGTCAGAGGAAGGCTGTTCACAGTGGATGGACTGATTGAGGACGAGGCGCAAATCGGCAATCTCATTCTGGAGGAGATCTCCGGCTGTCTGACCTCCGGGCTTTCCAAGGTGGTGGCAAATCTGCTGGCCAGTATCAAGCTGCAAGCCTATTCGCCGCCCCTGCCCATCGAGACTGACCGTATCCATGTGGCAAACGGGACACTCTTTCTGGATGGGCGTTTCACCGAGGACAAAAGCTATTGCAACAACCGTCTGAGTGTGGCCTATCTCCCCGATGCACCGCCGCCTGTGCGCTGGCTGCAATTTTTATCCGAGCTGCTTGTCCCGGAGGACATTCCCACCTTGCAGGAGTATATGGGCTACTGCCTATTGCCTACCACAAAGGGGCAGAAAATGCTCCTGATGATTGGTAAGGGCGGCGAAGGAAAGAGTCGAATCGGACTTGTAATGCGCTCCATGCTGGGAGATAACATGAATACCACCAGCATCCAGAAGGTAGAGAACAACCGTTTCAGCCGTGCAGACCTGGAAAACAAGCTGCTGATGGTGGATGACGATATGGATATGAGTGCCCTGCCCAAGACCAACTATATCAAATCCATCGTGACCTCAGAGTGCAAGATGGATATGGAACGCAAGGGTGTTCAAAGCTATCAGAGCCAGCTTTATGTCCGCTTTCTTTGCTTCGGCAACGGCGCTTTAACCGCTTTGCACGACAAGTCAGACGGCTTCTTCCGCAGGCAGATCGTGTTGACCACCAAGGACAGGCCAGCAGGACGAGCCGATGATCCATTTCTGGTGGATAAGCTGACACAGGAGCGTGAGGGCATCTTTTTGTGGTGTCTGGAGGGTCTGCGGCGGTTGATTGGGAACGAGTATCAGTTCACCATCAGCGATAGAGCCAAAGAAAATATGGAGACAGTAAAGCGCAGCAGCAACAATGTGATCGAGTTTTTGCAATCCGAGGGCTATATCCGCTTTAAGGCCGACAGCGAAGCCAGCTCCAAGGCTATCTATGAAGCCTATCTCCGCTGGTGCGAGGACAACGCACAAAAGCCTATGTCAGCAAATCGTATCAGCTCAGAGCTGGCCCAGAATGAACGGCTTTATAATGTGGAGGCTACCAACAATGTGTACGCAGCCGGAAAGCGGGTGCGTGGATTTATCGGAGTGGAGGCGATGAACTTGCTTCCTTATTAAATATGAGAACTGGACTTCAAAACTGCCGTACATGCCGTACACGATGTACGGCAGTTCTCAACTCCGTTTTCAAAAAGCTATTTTACCGCAAAATCAGCGTTCTTTATGTGCAATGTGCTGCGATTACCGCATTTTCTTGCGGTATAAACAGCGATTTGACAAAGCAAACGCAAAATCCAAAGACCAATCGGTGTACAGCGGCGTACAGCACTGGCGTTTACCGTACAGAGCCGTACACAAACAATCTATTTTCAAGGCCGCACAGCGGCAGAAAGGACAAACTATGAACTATATGAACAATAACCCTATAATCATCGGCATCGACCACGGCTATGGGAATATCAAGACTGCACATTGCTGCTTTCCTACGGGCGTGATCATCTCTGACAAGGAGCCGACCTTCAAAAGCAATCTGCTTGTCTACAACGGCAGCTATTACACCGTGGGCGAAGGTCACAAGGAGTTTATCTCTGACAAAATGACAGACGGTGACTACTATATTCTGACCCTTGCTGCCATTGCAAGAGAGCTGAATATCCGCAAGCAGACCTCTGCCCGTGTGCATTTGGCGGCGGGGCTCCCTCTTACTTGGGTCAGCGAACAGAAGGATAGCTTCAAGGCGTACCTGTTGCAGAATGAAATGGCGGATTTCATTTTCCGTGGTGTCAGCTATCATGTGGAGTTTGCCGGAGCGGACATCTTCCCGCAGGGCTTCTCCGCTGTGGCGGACAGACTGCGGGGATTCAAGGGCATCAATATGCTTTGCGACATTGGCAACGGAACGATGAATGTCATGTATATCAACGAGCGCCGTCCGCTATCTCAGAAGTGCTTCACGGAGAAGTACGGGACAAACCAGTGCATGATTGCTGTCCGGGAAAATCTCATGCGGCAGTTTGGCGCATCGGTAGATGATACGATTCTGGAGCGTGTGATTCGCTTTGGGACGGCAGACATCAGCGAACGCTACCTAACTGCTATCCAGAACACAGCGAGGGATTACACCGCAGGCATCTTCCGCAGACTGCGTGAGCATGAGTATGACCCGGAACTGATGAGGCTCTATGTTGTCGGCGGTGGAAGCTGCATGGTGAAGAATTTCGGAGAATATGATGCCAGCCGGGTGATGATCAATGATGACATCTGCGCCACAGCCAAGGGCTATGAGCTGCTGTCTGCACAGAAAATGCAAAAGAAAGGCGATCTTGTATGAAGCAAATCTACACAACAACACTTCGGCTGAATCTGGAGAACGAAGCAGACCGCAGGGCGTGGGAGCATTTGCAGAGCCTTGACAGGCGAGAATATCGTTCAGTCAGCAAGGCAGTCGTTTCGGCGGTCAACGCTTACTTTGACCGTAGCAAGCAGCTTGCCGATGATCCCTATCTGGAAACACGGGAGAAGGAGGACGCTTTCCTCAGCCGGATCGAGGATACCATCTCACGCAGCTTGCAGAGCTGTACGCCGGTAAGCCTTGGCGGTATCCTACAGCTTATGCAGAGCGCACAGCCTGCCGCTGCTCTTGTTTCGGAGGAAACCGAGGAGGACATTTCAGCTGCGCTGGATTTTGCAGACGGCTTTTGAAATTACTTTTCTTGATTTTACTACTATGTTGGTGGCAATACAATCCGTCTTTGCTACCAAATTGGCAATTCTCAGAATGAGGAAAACAATTTACCATCAGTTCTGCAGGGAGTTGGTATCTGTGTGATACCAGTTCCCTGCTTTTTACTATCACGAAGCCGCCCAGCGGCAGAAAGGAGCCAGATATGGCAAATAAAAAGATCATGACCAAGGAAGAATTGCAGGCCAAGCACCGATTGGAGGAGGCACAAATGCGGGATCGGGCGAAAGAGCGAAAGGCCCGTACCAGACGCTTGATTCAGGAGGGCGCTGTTTTGGAGAAAGTATTTCCAGAGGCTCAGCAAATGGAGCTTGAAAAATTAGAGGACTTGTTATATGAGAAGCTACACTAATCTGCGAGGGGCGTTCCGGGCAACCGGGGCGTCCCTTCCTTTTTTATCCCGAAGGGCGCACTTACTCACCACCTGCGAAGCAGGCGGTGGTATCCCTTCCGTTGGTCGGGCTCGTGCGCTCTTCACGAACTGTCCATCGGACACTTCTCCAGAGAGGGCAGGAAATGCCGCAAGTCAGCATTCCCTGTGCAGTCGGCGCTTCTGCTGATGCAGAGATTGCTGCTTGTCGCACCAATCCGGCAGATACTCTGCCCGCCTCCTGCCTGCGAAAACCTGCCACCGGCAGCTTTATCGCAGATATGGGCAGCAATGCAGCCCATTTTCTCTTTGCAAAGAGAAACAGAAACCAAGGGGTGGCGTTTTACCACCCCCTCACAAAATACGAATCGAGGTGAACGCAAATGGCAATTTACCACTTGGAGGCAAAGGTGGTCAGCCGGGGAGCCGGACGCTCCGCCTGTGCAGCCTCCGCTTATCTCAGCTGCTCCCACATCCTCAATGACTATGACGGAGTACAGCACGATTACACCCGAAAGCAGGGGCTTGTGTGGCAGGAGGTATTCCTGCCGGACATGGCCCCACCCGCATGGCAAGACCGAGAGGTTCTCTGGAACGCCGTGGAGGAAAACGAGAAAACCAAGGACAGCCGCTTAGCCCGTGAGTTTGTGGTAGCCCTGCCCATAGAGTTGTCCCTAGAGCAATGGCAGACGCTGTTGACGGACTTCGTACAAAACCAATTTGTCGCAGACGGGATGTGCGCCGATCTGGCAATCCACGATCCTGATCCACCGGGTCATAATCCACATGCCCACATTCTCTTGACGGTGCGCCCGCTTGATGAAAGCGGCAAATGGCAATACAAAACGGAGAAGGAATATCTCTGCAGCCGTGACGGTGAGGAACGGGGCTTTACCGCTGCCGAGTTTAAGGCTGCACAGGCTGACGGATGGGAGAAACAGTACCAGTACAAGGTAGGCAGGAAGAAAGTGTATATGACACCATCCGCAGCTGAGGAACATGGATATGAGCGTGCCAGCAAGTATCCCAAAAGCACCAAATACGGGAGACAGAATCCCATTTCTGAACGCTGGAACAGCGAGGAACAGCTCCTTATCTGGCGCAAAGCATGGGCAGATGTGACAAACAAATATTTGGAGCGATACGGTCATGAGGAGCGCATCGACCACCGCAGCTTTGTCGAGCGAGGCATTGACGAGCAGCCCACCATCCACGAGGGCGTGATTGCCCGTGCTTTGGAACAGAAAGGTATCGTGTCCGACAGGTGCGAACTCAACCGTCAGATCAAGGCGGACAACAGGCTCCTGCGGGAACTGAAGGCGCAGTTCAAGAAAATTACGGAGGCGGTGAAGAACACGCTGCCCGCTATTGCAGAAGCGTTGGAAAAGCTGCGGGAAAATATGCTGATCTTCTGCTATCAGTTAGGGCATATCCGCAGCAGCAAGAAACAGATGACCGGTGCCTTGAATATTCTGAAGCCAAATCTGGCACAGTACCGCTCCCTTGTGCAGCAGATAAAGGAAACAACCAAAGAACGGAAGTCCCTACTGGCTGAAAAGAAATCCCTTCCTGCGATCCACTTTGTCAGGCACCGTGAGCTTGCCTCCAAAATAGCCGAGTTGACGGAAAAGTTAGAGGAGCTAAAAAGCGAAAAGGCTATGCTGCTTCATTCTCTGGAATACCCAGAGGACGCCACAAGCGATATCTTCCAGCGCCAGATTGACCGCTATGAAGATAATCTCAAACGGCTTGAGGCGCAGGAGAATAAGTATGCCGGAGAGCTGGAGGCTGCATTGTCTGAGTATGCCGAGCTGAAAGAGCAAGCTTCCGGCTTTGATTCCTTGCAGCTTTATCTGGAGCGGAAGGCACTTCGACCTGACAGAGAGAAAGCAGCAGCCCAACGCATTGAAGCGGCTTATGGCGACAAGTTCAGTTGGTGGTTGATGGAGAGTGGCCTACGGGATGTGTCTGGCTATCTTGACGAATATGCACAGGAAAAGACAATGGATCGAGAACTGCGGCAAAGGCGGCGATCGGAGCGGCTTGAGCGTAAGATGAAAAACAGAGATATGGAACGTTAAAAGTGCTGGAGGTTGAAACTTCAGGTGAAGTCTGTGACATAGGGGGATGGAGATAATCCCTATACGTCAAGCGTAAAATAAGCACCGGTATGGGTTTTCCATACCGGTGCTTGCAATATTTAATCGAATTCTATCACTTAAAATCAAAAGAGTTTTCCAACAACTTATCAAGTGCTGCCATCAGTTCCGCTCGAACAGCCTCTCTTTCACTTTCTCCGCCTGCATTTTCGATATAGATGGAATAGTTATCAAATGTGATATAGGCGTAATAGATCACAGTCTTAATTCCTTCGCTGTTTGCATTTGTAACGAAGTAGCCAGCTTTAACTGGCGTATCTCCAACCATAGATACATTTCCCTTGCCAATTACGGTAGTATCCATAAGATTGTTCCCAGACAGCGAAACAACAAATTTCATATCGCTGTAATGACCATCAAAGCCAACAAATGCTACATCGTCCAAGGTAAAGAGGGCATCTCCGGAAATCGGAAGATCACCGAAAATAGTCTGAACCTCATCTTTGGTCAATGCTCGTGCTTGCAAGTTCAAACTCAGAGCAGAGGCTACCGTATCTGCTTTAGTGAAAGATATGGTAGTTCCATCACCTAATGTAGCTGTTTCTGTACTTTTGCCGAATAATCCCATACTAAACACTCCCACCACGATTAGACAGAGACACGCAGCAATTGCCCCAAATTTCAGCCAAATGCTTTTTTGTTTCTTTGCCTGATAACTCGCCGTTTCTTCGATATGACGGCTACCAATGCCACCAACGGCGTCAGAGATGTTCTTTCGTGTCATAAATCATACCCCGCTTTCTGTAAATGATTTTTAAGTTTGCTTCTGATTCGGGAAAGGCGAACAGACACATTGTTATTTGTTGTACGAAGCCTCTTTGCAATTTCTGTAATGCTATCTGAGTACCAATACCTTGCTACAAACATAACCCTGCTTTCCTGATCCAAGCTGTCAAGGAAACGATCAATTTCCTGTGACAGCTCCTTTGCATCCACTTCCTGTTCAATAGTAGATGCAGAAGTTAGGCACTCTTCCAACTCATCAAGTGCAACATCATAGTAACTGTTTCGCTTTAGTGCAGTATTTGCGTGGTATTTTGCGGTAGCGATATTGCGGGTAATACGAAAAATATAGGTTCTGAGTGGGTCAGGTCTTTCTGGAGGAATTGCATTCCACGCAGCAAGGTATGTATCATTTACACATTCTTCTGCGTCGGGTTCGCATTTCAAAATGTTGTTTGCAATTCTTTTGCAAGTTGAACCGTATTTTGCAGCAAGTTCAGCTATTGCCTGCTCAGTACGAGCAAAGAACAGTTCAATGATCTTCACATCCTCTAACAAGGTATCCACCTCCTCACCTATGTACTATGGATCTGGCGGACAATCTTACAGAAGCGAGGGAAAATTTCACACCTTTATTATAGTACATTGCAATTCTATTTTCTATCGCCTCAGCAAAATCGTTTGGCACCAGTCGAGGTCGCTCGGCAGTCTGAAAATATGGTCCTTCGGTTTTGGTAGAGTTGCTCGCAGCAGAGGAGGCGTAACAAAAAATTAAAGGTAGCTGCCCGGACAGAATGGGTTGGGTGGAAAAATAAATAATATCCGAAACAGGATGACGGAAATTGTTAGCGCCGAGTTAATTCGTACACAGTTAGTGTTTAAGTGTTTACAAACAGCCCATTGATATTGTTCGTTTGTGCGTATATAATATATATAACTATTTGATGCGGAGGTAAACTATGTTTGAATACATGACAGTACAGGATGCGGCTAAACTTTGGGGAATATCGGTGCGTCGTGTTCAAAAGCTGTGTGAGGAGAATCGCATTGATGGAATTGTTCGGCTACCTCGTGCATGGCTAATTCCCCAAGATGCCCAAAAGCCGGCTGATGGAAGATATAAACAAAATAAAAATGAATTTATAGCTGACAACAAGGAGAACACACGATGAGTAAATTGTTATTAGTGGAGGATGACCAAAGTATCGTATCCTCATTATCAGACTATTTAGGAAATGAAGGGTTCAAAATCGAAAATGCTCCCGGTCAAAAAGAAGCAATAGAAAAATTGGATAGCGACCAATACGATATAGCCTTGGTGGACATTCAATTATCAAACGGAAATGGTTTTTCTGTTTGTTCTGCAATTAAAGAAAGAGGAACTATGCCAGTTATTTTCTTAACGGCTTCTGATGATGAATATAGTGTTGTGGCTGGGTTAGATATGGGGGCTGACGATTATATCAGCAAACCGTTCAGACCAAGAGAACTGCTTTCAAGGATCAACAGCGTATTAAGGAGAACTAAGAACACACAAAACATTATCAGTTACCTCGACTTAGTTGTGGACACAAATCAAGCAACCGTATCAAAGAATGGGAAAGAGATTTTGTTGTCTGCTATGGAATATAAGTTGCTGTTAGTCTTTTTGCGTAACAAAGGTATTGTCCTTTCTCGCAGAAGATTGTTGGAGCTTTTATGGGACACTACTGGGGAGTTTATCAATGATAATACATTGACTGTCTATATGAAAAGGCTACGTGACAAAATTGAAACCAATCCGCAGGAGCCGGAAATCATAATTACCGTTCGTGGGCTTGGCTATAAGGTGGGTTGATATGGACTTTATCAGAAATAAAGAAGTTAAAAGGCAAATTGTTGTCAGCAGTATTCTTATTCTATTTTGGGGCGGCATTGGCATTATCGTTGATAGCAAAGCTGTGTGGATTGTTCTGTCGGCTATCATTTCATCCAGTGCAGTTTCCCTCTTTTTCACATATCAGAGATACAAGAAAATTGCTGATTTTAGTTTGCATATTGATAGGCTGTTACATGGAGATGAAAAAATTTCTTTTGGGCAGTTTCAAGAAGGTGAGTTATCTGTTTTACATGATGAAATATCCAAGATGACAAGACGGCTTATTGAACAGGCAGAAGCTCTGAAAATGGAGAAAGGTAATTTGGCAAATGCTTTAGCCGATATTTCACATCAATTAAAAACACCTTTGACATCGCTGAATATCTTAAATGCTTCTCTGTGTAATGAGGAACTGACTGACGAAGAAAGGTATGAGCTGATCCGCGAACAGACTATGCTCTTATCAAGAATGGAGTGGCTGATAGCCACACTTCTGAAAATATCCAAGCTGGATGCAGGAACGATTACTCTAAAGCCACAGGCGGTATACTTAAAAGATGTGGTAGAAAAAGCAATTCGTCCTCTGGAGATTGCGGCAGAATTAAAAATGCAGACAATCACGCAAGTGATTCCGGCAGAATTAAAACTATCTCTTGATACTGATTGGACTGCTGAAGCCTTGGGGAATGTAATCAAAAACTGTATCGAACATTCACCAGAGGGCAGCACTATCGAAATCAAGGCAATAGAAAGACCTCTTTTGACACAGATCATTATAGAGGATAGCGGAACAGGTTTTCAGGAAAAAGACATCCCCCATTTATTTGACCGATTTTATCAAGGAAGTGGCTCTACAATCGGTAATGCCGGTTTGGGGTTGGCTCTGGCAAAGACGATCATTGTCAATCAGGGTGGTGTCATCCAAGCGAAAAATCGGGAGTCAGGCGGTGCAAAATTTGAAATCTGCTTTTATCGGGGGACTGCTTAATGCAGCCCCTTTTTAAGTGACATTTTTGTAATGAAAAAGTAATGAAGCAGTCACTTGGCTTTGCTATACTGAATTGCAAAAATATATGGAGGAACTTTTTATGGAGATATTAAGAGTAGAGAATATCTGCAAAACCTATGAAATGGACAATGCTCCTGTCCATGCTTTGTCAGATGTTTCTTTTTCCGTCGATAAAGGAGAGTTTGTTGCAATCATTGGAGCATCTGGGTCTGGCAAGTCTACCCTGTTGCACATTTTAGGTGGTGTTGACAGACCGACTTCGGGAAAAGTATTTGTGGATGGACAGGATGTTTATGAGCAAAATGAAGATGAATTGGCTGTATTCAGAAGAAGGCAGGTTGGGCTTGTCTATCAGTTTTATAATCTGATCCCGGTTTTGACTGTCGAGGAAAATATCACGCTGCCGATTCGATTGGATGGGCGTAAAATCAATCAGGAGCGTTTGAAAGAACTGCTATCCACACTCAAACTGGTAAAGCGTAGAAAGCACCTGCCAAGTCAGTTATCCGGCGGTCAACAACAAAGAGTGGCAATCGGACGAGCGTTGATTAACGCACCTGCGATTATCCTTGCGGATGAGCCAACGGGAAATCTGGACACGGAGAACACAAGGGATATTATGAAACTTCTGCGTGAATCCAATGAAGTCTATCGCCAGACAATGATCCTGATTACCCATGACCGTGAAATCGCAATGCAGGCAGACCGTATTCTGGAAATTCAGGATGGCAGACTTGTGAGGGATGAGGTGATACGCTGATGAATATGATTTTCATGCTTACACTCAGGAATCTGTTGTCGAATAAAAAGCGTACCCTACTCACACTTTTAACCATTCTTTTGTCAATCAGTATGATAACCGCTATTCTCTGTGGGGGATGGTCGTTGGTTGATTTTTTGAAAGAGAAAGAAAAAGTGTATGGTGGCGATTATGACTACTACATGGAGGATTTGACTTGGGAGCAGGTTCAAGAGCTATATAGTCAAAACAATGTAGGCGAAGTTTCGCTTCTCCGCTTTGCCGGAAACAGTTTTTACGGGGAGAAATCCAACAGTACAATGCTCTCCGTTGGCGAGATTGACGAGAACTTTACCCAAAGATTTTCGTTAAATCAGTATTTGCTTGCAGGGCGTTTCCCGCAAGATGAAAATGAGATTGTTATTTCAGAATCTTTTTTGAAGAAAAACAACATGAATACAGAGATTGGAGATACGATTTCTTTAACTCTTGGTTCAAGAATTTGGGATGAATATAATGCCCAGCTTTCCGGGCTGACAAATTATAGGGGCGAAGAAGAAAGCTTCGTTCCAACAAAAGAGAAAGCGTATGTAGTTGTTGGTATTCTGTCAGATGTGAATGACTCAAAAATCGCAGCAAACTATAATGCCTTTGCAGGTGTTGACAAAACGGCATCCGATTTTGCTGCGTATGTCAAGGCAAAGAATTTATCCAATTCGATCTATACAGAAGCCGAAGAAGTGGCTGCGGCAGTAGACAGTCATGTAGCAAAGTTTCATTCGGAATTGTTAGTCTATCATGGAATTACCGGGGGTAAAGGAGCTGCAAAACTGATTGCTTTGGTGGTCATGGTCGTTTGTCTTTTGATGGCTGCATCTGCTTCAATGATCAGCAACGCCCTCTCCATTTCCTTACAGGAACGAATTAAGCAGATGGGAATGCTATCCAGTATTGGAGCCACAAAAGGGCAAAAACGCCTTAGCGTATATTTAGAAGCCTTCCTTTTGGGAGTGGTGAGCATACCCTTTGGATTGGTTGTTGGTATCCTGCTATCTGCTCTGTTATTAAGTGTGGTCAGGGCAGCTTTTGGAGAAACATTCACTTTTGGCATCGTAGAACTGTCCTTGAAGGTAAACGGATTGATCCTGCTCGTCAGCGGATTATCCGGCATTGCTTCTTTGTACTTCGGAAGTAGAAAGCCTGTGAAGCAAGCAGCTAAAATTACAGTTATTGAAGCGATCCGCCAGTCTAACAATGCGGTATCAAGAAAGAAATTCCGTGACGGAAAAATCGTTTCTTTGGTTTTTGGCATTTATGGTTCGTTAGCAGCAAAAAATATTAAGCGTAATCCAAAACGCTTCCGAGCGATTACCGGCTCTATTTTCTTGTCGGTGGTAATTGCCCTTTCCTTATATAGTTTCTCTGATTTTATGCTTTATCAGACATCCTTGGATATGAAGGAGGACGGTTCCTGTTATACTGATGTGATTTCGATGATTCAATACAAAGATATTCCTGTCGCAATCGGGGCATTATCGGATGAAAATATCACTGCGGATGTTTCCTATTCTTTTCAGCGATATATGACCGCTGAATTTTCGCAGGAACAAATCAATCCTGATATGCAAGGATATTTTATCAATGGTACGAAAGCAGAGGTATATGTCGTAGGATTGGACGAAGAACATTTTGTCTCTTTTTGCGATGAAAATGGATTCAGTCTGGATGTGACAAATTTCAATCATGGAATTTTGCTCAATCAGACTATGGGATACTATAATTCGGCACAAAATCGGGTAATTGCAGGCTCACCGTTTCTTATTGAACCGGGAACAGAAATCATTCCGCTGGGGGCATCCGAGGATGCCTTGCCGATTATCGTGGAAGAAATCGTTTCAGAAGAAAATGCAAATATCCAATCCATGTTTGTGAGAGATCGAGCTGTCCTCATCGTGCCTTTAAGTTATTTTAACTTGCTGATAGATGATAACGCCTATGTGGAAATGAGAATACAGACAGCACAGCATAAAGAAGCAATGGAATGTCTGGCTGACAGAGGATTTCCGCAAACTGTGGACATTGCAGCCGCAACGAATAATTCCAGACAGGTATATACGATTGCAAAACTGGTAATCTGCCTGTTCTCGATCCTGATGACGGTTATTATCAGCTTGAATGTTTGTAACACTATCTCGAATACGATTCATTTGAGAAGAAGCGAATTTGCTGTTCTGCGTTCTGTTGGTATGACTGCCAAAGGATTAAAATGTACGCTATTGCTCGAAGCTGTTTTGTACGGCGTAAAAGCATTGGTTCTTGCGTTGCCTGTGAGCTTTTTGATTCATTGTGCTATCTACTACTTCATATCGTCGGGTATGACACCATTTGCTTTTTATATGAACGGCGGTATTTATGCTCTTGCAGTTATGGCTGTCGGCGCTATGGTATGTATCGCTATGCTGTTTGCTGTTAGAAGCGTATCAAAGGTGGAAATTGTAGAGGAACTGAAATTGAGCAATATGTAATCATTCAATCTAACAAAGCAACTGAAACAGAGGTAATAGAAATTGCGTAAAAAGAAACTGGTAAAGAGAGTTGCAGGCATTGCTTTGACTGTTGGTGCAGTTATACTTGCCATTGTATGTGTTGGTAAAGTAAATCGCATTCAGAACGAAAAAGATATTATTGGCACATGGAAGGATGCAAATGCTGAGGAGATATTTACCTTTCAAGAAAACGGGGAACTTGCTGTGAGTAAAGATATGCCCGATTCGGGTCTATCCTGCGGTGACGCATATTATAGTTTTTCTTACTCGGATATAATCTGTGTTACACAGGGAAATAGTAGTGTAGAATTTGAGATAGAAGTAGATCAAAACGAATTGAAAATCTTCTTCATGGGACAAGAATATCTGGAATTGGAAAAGTAATGATTACAAATAAAAGAAAACCATTGAGCCGATAATTCGCATCCTTTGCGGACTAACGGCTCTGCATATATTTTGAACGCTATTTTCAGAAACATTGTGTTTTGCAGAAAAGCCCCTTGACAAATTCCATCTCAAAAAGCTATGTTGGAGGAGTTCGCCGCACGACAGGGCTTTACAAACATTGTCCATTTCACGGACGATGGCATTAGCGGCACTTGCTTTGACCGTCCCGGATTTTTGGCAATGATGAAAGAGGTTGAAGCCGGGAATGTGGAGTACCTGTGTATCAAGGACATGAGCCGCATGGGTCGTGACTATCTGAAAGTCGGTCAGATTATGGAAATCCTGCGTCAGCGTGGCGTTCGCCTTATCGCCATCAATGACGGCGTGGACAGTGCCAGAGGGGACGATGATTTTACCCCTTTCCGCAACATCATGAACGAGTATTACGCCAGAGACACCAGCCGTAAAATCCGTTCCACTTTTCAATCCAAAGGCAAGTCCGGCAAGCACCTCACAGGCACGGTCATTTACGGCTATCTCTGGAACGAAGCCAGGGACCAATGGTTGGTTGACCCCGAAGCCGCTGATGTGGTCAAGCGCATCTTTGCCATGACGATTGACGGCTACGGTCCGTATCAGATCGCCAGCAAACTGAAATCGGAAAAGGTGCTTATTCCGTCTGCTTACCTTGCCCAACACGGCGAGGGCGTGAACAAAAACAAGACTTTCAAAGATGTGTACGGCTGGGGTTCTTCCACCATCTGCAACATTCTTGAAAAGCGTGAGTATCTGGGACACACCATCAACTTCAAGACTCGAAAGCACTTCAAGGACAAGAAAAGCCATTATGTCCCGGAGGACGAATGGACGATTTTCGAGAATACCCATGAAGCTATCATTGACCAGCAGACCTTTGACCTTGTGCAGAAAATCCGTGGGAATGTCAGACGCTACCCGGACGGCTGGGGCGAAGCAGCTCCCCTCACAGGCTTGCTTTATTGTGCCGATTGCGGCGGCAAGATGTATGTCCACCGTACCAACAACGGCAAGCGTATTTCTCAATATACCTGTTCCCAATACAGCAAAGTCCCAGTTGGAAAGCTCTGCACGACACAGCACCGTATCAATGAAGATGTGGTACTGTCCCTTGTTTCCGAAATGCTCAAAGCTATTGCCGAGTATGCCAAGCATGACCGAGCTGAGTTTGTCCGTGTGGTGCAGGAAGCGCAGTCCAGCCAGCAGACGGCAGAGGTCAGAAAACAGCGCACACGCCTTGCCACAGCAAAGCAGAGAGTTTCCGAGCTGGAAGTCCTGCTCTGCAAAATCTATGAGGACAACATTTTAGGCAAGCTGTCCGACAGCAGATACGCCACTCTGGACGCTCAATACGAAAAGGAACAGTCCGAGCTTACCGCCGAAATCTCTGCTCTGGAAAAGGCTGTCAAGAGCTATGAGAAGCACGAAAAGGACGCTGATCGTTTTATCGCTCTGATTGACAAGTATGAGAACTTCGACAAGTTGACCATTGCCATGCTCAACGAGTTTATCGAGAAAATCCTTGTGCATGAGCGTGACCGTAAAGGCAGTATACAGACCACACAGGAGGTCGAGATTTACTTCAATTTTGTTGGGCGATTCGTTCCCCCGGCGTTTGGAGAAGTGGAGCTGACCCCGGAAGAATTAGAGGAAATCCGCAAGCGTGAGGAACGCAAGGACAGGCTTCATCAGAACTACTTGAAGCGGAAAGCCAGCGGAGCGCAGAAGCGATACGAGGACAAAATCAAGGGGAGAAAAAAGGCAGAAATCGAAGCCAAGAAAGCCGCCATTCGTGCGGAGGACATTGCAAAGGGAGTGTTCGTCCCTGTCAGCAGTTTACCGCAGAGAGAGCCGATGAAAGGAGTACAAACAGCATGAATATCACTTATACACAGAACGGCGATTATCTTATCCCGAACATCGTTATCCGCAAGACCAAGCCCCTCGGACACTACGGCAGACTTCGCAAGGCGTATCTGGAAATGCACCGTCCGATACTGTTCAATGAGCTGGTACTATCCGACAAGCTCTTTGAGCATTGCGCCGAGATTGACGAAGCGGCACGAAACCGCATGGAGCTGATCGTGCGGTCACTGGCAGAGCAAAACGGCGTGACCGAGCAACTGAAAGCTGAAAACCAAATGGAATGGGTGCGGCAGATGAACGCTTGCAAGGCGCAGGCAGAGGAAGTTGTGAAAGCAGAGTTGATTTATAATTGAGCGAGGAAGTCCGGGCAGAAAACTGTTCGGACTTTTCTCATATAGTCCAAAGTTGCGGTAGAATTGTTCACAAGTTTTATGGTATAATTTGAATACGAAAATTAAGCAACAAATCGGAATTTGAGGAGGTATTCATATGAAGAGAGCATTGCTTTTTATTTTCATGACGGTTTGTGTATTAGGAATGTCCGCCTGTAGCAGCAAAGACGCCATGCCAGAA
Source organism: Solibaculum intestinale (assembly GCF_040096205.1). Classification (NCBI taxonomy): domain Bacteria; kingdom Bacillati; phylum Bacillota; class Clostridia; order Eubacteriales; family Oscillospiraceae; genus Solibaculum; species Solibaculum intestinale. The sequence goes on from NZ_JBBMFD010000011.1 coordinate 34,849, forward strand.
ACATCAGATTCTGCCAGCAATCCGGTTCAGAATACAGATATCAGTAATCTGAATGGAGGAAAAATCTGGTCTGAACAAGATATTGTGTCTATGTTCTCTCTTGTGCAAGAAACAGATTGGGAATACATAGACTGTGTTTTAATTCCAGATCATGCCAGTGACCGTGTTGGTGCAGTACTCTTCCGGAACGATAAGGAGCAATCAAGCAATGTTGCGTTCTTTGATGCAGACGGATACTTTCAACAGTATGGCACATATGCAAGAATGTCTGACGAACCTGATTTTCAGTATCTCGGAGGTGGTGCGGTAACATTTAAGCTGGAAACAGAAGATGGTATAATCTATAACTACACGATCACAATCTCGATCGATGGCAGTAATGTGAATTTTAAAGCGGAAGATGATTTGCCAAAATAAATTCAAGTTTGTCGCACTGATAAAAACCCTTTAGGAACTAAAGGGCGCACTTCTATACTCTCCTATCGGGAGTATGTGCGTCCTGCGGAGCTTCATTCCCAGTCAGCAGAAGAAAACTGCCCGACCGAGAATGTTTCGTCACTTCGTTCCGTCAAGGGAGCTACACTCCCTTGCGCCGCTTATGCGGCTATCCCTTGTGGACTTGCCGTCTGCAAACAGCATAAAATGCTGTTCGCCGCCAGCAAGTTTGATATCAATAAATTTGGAGGAATTTATGATAAAAAGAATGATGATGGCATTATGTATATTCGTTTGTACCTTTACTTTAGTTGCGTGTTCTGGACAGCAAACAAACGAACCACTTACTTTAGGTGTCAATGCGATAAAAACAGAAATTGATAAAGAAAATAAAATCATAACCACAAAAGATAGCGAAGAAAAAGGTGTTTTAGGGAATGATTGTCTTATTGACTGTTCCAAAATTCCAATGATTTATTCAAAATATGAGGTTATGAAGCGATGTATATCGGGAATGAATTTTCCGGATTATCGCTATGAGCAATTGATAAAGATGATTTTTGCACAGCATATTCCTGACTTTCATTATTCAAGAGGAGAAAAGCCTACATGATTTATTCAAAATATGAGGTTATGAAGCGATGTATATCGGGAATGAATTTTCCGGATTATCGCTATGAGCAATTGATAAAGATGATTTTTGCACAGCATATTCCTGACTTTCATTCCATGTATATGCTGCCGGAAAGACTAAGATCAAATTTGGCGGAAACTTTTGGGACCTCTGTCTGCGGCCTTGTTCCAGTTACACATCGGGCATCGGGCCAGGCAGATAAGGTGCTTTTTCAATTAAAGGATGGAAACTGCGTCGAAACGGTGAACCTGCATTACAAAAAAGGATGGGAATCTTTTTGCGTCTCATCTCAATGCGGCTGTGGGTTTGGCTGCAAATTCTGCGCAACAGGTGCTATCGGACACAAACGCAATATGACCGCTGATGAAATAACAGATCAAATTCTGTATTTTTATCTTGCAGGGCATCAAATCAATAGTGTTTCTTTTATGGGAATGGGCGAGCCGTTTGCGAATCCCAATTTATTTGACGCATTAAAAATCCTGACAAACCCGTCTTTGTTCGGATTAAGCCAGCGACGCATTACCATATCGACGATTGGAATGATTCCCGGGATAAAACGGCTGACCCGTGATTTTCCGCAGGTGAATTTAGCTTTTTCGCTGCACTCGCCTTTTGAAAAGCAACGTTCGGAATTGATGCCGATCAATCAAACTTATCCGCTCCATAAAGTAATGGATGCGTTGGATGCGCACGTTGCAAATACCAAAAGGCGCTTGTTCCTGGCTTATATTATGCTGGGCGGAATAAATGATTCGGCAGAGCATGCGAAAGCGTTAGCGCACCTTATTTTGAGCCGGGGAGCGTTGTCCTATCTATATCATGTTGATCTTATCCCATATAACGCAACAGATAAGACGGCGCGAAAATTTACCGCTTCAAATCACGAAGCCATTAAAAACTTCAGTGATATTTTACATTCCAACCGTATCAGCGTGGCTATCAGAATGCAGTTCGGTTCTGATATCGGCGCCGGGTGCGGGCAGTTGTATGCTGATGAAAGGGATTGAGCGCTTCAAGACGTTTTTATGTACACAGAGATTTCCAAGCAGCATTGGCGTTTGAAAGGAAAGGCACCCGGCATAAATTTAATGCTGGGTGCCTTATTGTTACATCAAAGGTTTTATTTTCAACGAGGTTTATGCCGGGGATATGAAACGGCAGAAATGTTGTGGAATATCTTCGCCAACAACTTTGACCAACTTCAATTTACCGAACTGAACACAACAACTGAATACCGAAAAACTGACCGTTGACTGGTCGCACTATGCGAAAAGTTGACGGTCTTTTTTTATCCCCAAAATCAAAAAAGGAGGTCAATTACAATGACAAAACCGAAAACCCTCGACCAGCTCCAAGCCGAAAAGGAACGAGCCGAGACGCAGCTTGCACAGGAACAGCACAAGCTCAACCGTCTTGAGAACAGAAAGAAATATCTGGAGAAAGGCGAAAGGCAGAAACGCACCCATCGTCTTTGCAATCTGGGCGGCACGATTGAGAGCCTTGCCCCGGAGGTCAAAGATCTCACACGCACCGAAATGACAGAGCTGATGGAGTACATCTTTTCTCTGTCCGAAGTCCAGCGAGCCGTCCGTCACATGGCGATTACTCACACCAACCAAGCGAACAGAGAAAAGGAGTTGAAAGCCGATGGCACTATTTCATCTGAGCGTCACGCAGACTAAGCGAAGCGCAGGACAGTCCGCTATTGCTTCTGCCGCCTACCGTGCCGGGGAGCGATTGTATAGCGAGTATTACGGCGAATACAGCGACTACACCCGCAAGGGCGGCGTGATCTGCTCTGACATTCTCTTGCCGTCCCATGCACCGCCAGAATACGCAGACCGCCAGACCCTATGGAACGCCGTGGAAAAAGCCGAGCGTGGAAAGAACGCCCAGCTTGCATACAGCTTTGACATTGCCTTGCAGAATGAATTTTCCCTTGAGGAAAACATCGCTCTTGCAAGGCAATTTTTGTTGGAGAACTTTGTGAGCCGTGGCATGGTGGTTGACTTCGCCGTACACCAGCCAGACCGGGAGGACGGCGGCATACCAAACCCGCATTTTCATGTGCTTTGCCCCATCCGCCCCATCGAGCAGAACGGCAAATGGGGACTAAAGCAACGCCGGGTGTATGAGCTGGACGAGGACGGCAACCGTATCCGAGACGCAGACGGAAAGTTTGTGTTCAACGCCGTTCCCACTACCGACTGGGGCAGTCCCGAAACGCTGGAACATTGGCGGCAGACATGGGCGGAACTATGCAACGCCAAGTTTGCGGAGAAAGGGCTTGATGTTCGTATCGACCACCGAAGCTATGAGCGTCAGGGCGTGGAGCTTCTTCCCACCGTCCATGAGGGCGCAACCGTCCGGGCAATGGAGAAGAAAGGCATACGCACCGAGAAAGGCGAGTTCAACCGCTGGATCAGAGCAACCAATGCCGTTATCCGGGACATCAAGAAGAAAATCGCTCTCCTGTTTGATTGGATTGCCGAAGCAAAAGCGGAGCTTGCCAAGCCGCAGGCACCCGACCTTGTTTCTCTGCTGAACGCCTATTACACCCAGCGCAGAGCCGGGGCATATTCGCAGAAAGGCAAGGTCAGCAATCTAAAGGAGATGAACGAGACTTTCAATTATCTCCGGGCAAACGGCATTTACACTCTTGAAGATTTGGAAAGCCGTGTCAGCGAACACAGTGCTGCCACAGAGAGCTTGAAGAAAACGCTGGACGAACAGACCGCCCGAATGAAAGCAATCAAGCAGCTCTATGACAGCTCTGCTGCTTTCCAGAGCTTGAAGCCTGTCTATGACGGCTTGCAGAAAATCAAGTTTGAGAAGCCCAGAGCCAAGTACAAGGCAGAGCATGAAGCGGAACTGAAACAGTTCTACGCCGCCAGACGCAAGCTGACCGGAGAGTTCCCGGACGGCAAGGTGGATATGAAAAAGCTGACCGAAGAGTATGACGAGCTGGAACAGGCGCACAACACCACCTATGGCGAGTTTAAGACCGTCAGAGACGATTTACACCGTCTTTGGAAGGTCAAGTCATGTATAGATACTGCCGCCCGATTTAACGAGCGCACAGAGGAACAAATGCTCCAAAATCGACCCCAAACACGACACAAAAAGGAGGAACTATCCCGATGAATTATACCCAAGCACAGATTGACCGGGCAAACGCCGTCAGTCTGGAAGATTTTCTCCGTACACAGGGAGAGACGCTTATCAAAAGCGGACGAGAATACCGCTGGAAAGAACATGACAGCCTGACCATTCGTGGAAACAAATGGTTTCGCCACAGCCAGAGCAAGGGCGGCTATCCCATTGATTTTGTCATGGAGTTTTACGGAAAATCCTTTCCCGAAGCCGTCCAGCTCCTGACCGGCGAAAGCGGCGAGGGACAGAGCGAAGCCAGCACAGCACCGCACACAGCGTTCCACTTGCCCTTGCACAACAGAACAGCCGACAGAGCAATTCAATATCTTTGCGAAAGCCGAGGTCTCAACAAAACGCTTGTTGAGGCTTTTCTTCTTTCCGGGGATATTTACGAGGACGCAAAGCGGCACAATGTTGTCTTTGTCGGCAGAGACCGAAACGGCACACCGAGATACGCCCATGTGCGAGGAACGGCAGACCCATTCAGACAGGATATTGCCGGGTCTGACAAGTCCTATCCGTTCCGCTATGAGGGAAACGGCAACCAGCTCTTTGTCTTTGAAGCACCGATTGACCTGTTATCGTTTATCTGCCTTTATCCGCAGGACTGGCAGACAAGGAGCTATCTTGCCCTGGGCGGTGTTTCGGGCAAAGCCCTTGACCGTTTCCTTTCTGAACGCAAGGACACCCGAAAAGTGTTCCTCTGCCTTGACAGCGACACCGCAGGAAGCGAAGCCTGTACCCGACTGGCACAGTCCATTCCCGGCGAGATCGCCGTCATTCGCCTTGTCCCGGCAAGGAAAGACTGGAACGATGTTCTCCGTCAGCAAGGGGACATTCCCAGCCGCAAATTCATAGCCGAGACAATCACGCTGCGAGAGCTGCCCACCGCCCAGCCTGTTCCCATGCTCCGCATGGCAGATGTGGAGCTGACGAGCGTGGATTGGCTATGGTTTCCCTATATTCCCTTTGGAAAGCTGACGATTATACAGGGCAACCCCGGCGAGGGCAAGACCTACTTTGCCATGCGTCTTGCGGCGGCTTGCACCAACCGAAAGCCTTTACCTGGTATGGAGACCCTTGAGCCTTTCAACATCATCTATCAGACCGCCGAGGACGGTTTGGGCGATACCGTTAAGCCCCGGCTGATGGAAGCTGACGCAGACCTTGAACGAGTGCTTGTCATTGACGATAGGGACACACCGCTGACCCTTGCCGATGAGCGCATAGCAAGGGCAATCCGGGAAAACAGCGCAAGGCTGGTTATTATTGACCCGGTACAGGCGTTTTTGGGCACAGATGTGGACATGAACAGGGCAAACGAGGTGCGCCCGATATTCCGCAGTCTGGGAGACATTGCACAGGCTACCGGGTGCGCTATCGTGCTGATTGGACACCTGAACAAAGCCGCAGGAACGCAAAGCACCTACCGGGGATTGGGGTCTATCGACATTACGGCGGCAGTCCGCAGTCTGCTGTTTATTGGCAAGCTGAAGGACAGTCCCACAACGAGGGTGCTTATCCATGAGAAAAGCTCCCTTGCGCCGCCCGGTCAGTCTCTTGCCTTTTCTCTGGGAGACGAGAAAGGTTTTGAATGGATAGGGGCTTATGACATTACCGCTGACGAGCTTCTTGCCGGGACGGACACCGCTAAGACCGAGAGCAAGACCGCACAGGCGCAAATGCTCATTCTGGAACTGCTTGCGGACGGAAAGCGTATGCCGAGCGCAGAGCTGGAAAAGGCAGTCAATGAGCGTGGGATTTCCTCACGCACCATGAGAACGGCAAAGAGCCGTATCGGGGACAGACTTGTGACCGAGAAAGACGGCACAGCATGGGTCTGCTATCTCCGAGACTGACAACAGGAACACGGCAAGCGTGGCAAAGACGGCAAGGTTTTTATAGATACCTTAATGTTGCCGCCTTGCCTTGTTCCCTCATACCGACACCGCCCGATGATGAATAGTCACCGGGCACTTTTTCATTTACAGGAGGATTTTGAATGAACAATACCGCAACCAACACCGCCACTTGCCCGACTGTCAGAAAGCAGATCGGCAAGACCACCTATATCGTCCGTGTCCATTTCAGCGAGACCGCCAAGGAGACGATGGAGGACAAAATCAAGCGTATGCTCCGTGAAGAAGTCCGCAAAATGTGACTTCTTTTTGAATTTGATGAAAAAGTCCTTGACTTTTCGTCTCTGGCAAAACCGCAAAATCCATCCTGATTTCCTGCGGTGCGCGCCTTGCCGTGTTCGACATCGCGGAGCTGCGGGAGGTCACGGCCTACGACGAGCTGGAGCTGGATACCCTGGGAGACCGGAAAACCGCCTTGTTCTTGATTATGAGCGACACGGACGATAGCTTTAACTTCCTGATCTCCATGTGCTACACCCAGCTGTTCAATCTGCTCTGCGAAAAAGCGGACGATGTGTACGGCGGGCGGCTGCCGGTCCATGTGCGGTGCCTCATTGACGAGGCCGCCAATATTGGACAGATCCCTCGGCTGGAAAAGCTGGTTGCCACCATCCGAAGCCGTGAGATTTCCGCCTGCCTGGTGCTGCAAGCACAGTCCCAGCTCAAAGCTATCTACAAGGACAACGCCGATACCATCATCGGCAACATGGATACCTCCATCTTCCTGGGCGGCAAAGAGCCGACAACCCTCAAGGAGCTGGCCGCCGTGCTGGGCAAGGAGACCATCGACACCTACAACACCGGCGAGAGCCGGGGCCGCGAGACATCCCATTCTCTTAACTACCAAAAGCTCGGCAAAGAGCTTATGAGCCAGGATGAACTGGCCGTCATGGACGGCGGCAAGTGTATCCTCCAGCTGCGCGGTGTGCGGCCTTTCCTCTCGGACAAGTACGACATCACCAAGCACCCCAATTACCCGTACACCGCCGACGCGGACCCCAAGAACGCCTTTGACATCGAGGCGTTCCTGTCCACCCGGCTCAAGCTCAAGCCCAACGAGGTCTACGATGTGTATGAAGTAGACGCAGAGGGCGTGTAAATCTGTTCCGCTGTGAAAGACCTGCTAATAAAAGTCAAGTAGAAATTTCAGATTTTTAGGGAGGCGAAAAAATGCAATACAAAATCAAGCCGCTGAGCATCTCAAAATTAAAACGGCGGCCAGCCAGATGGTATAGAGTGTAAAAATCAGTCGTGCTCCAGGGATTCCAAGTAGGCTTTCACAGAAGCGTAGTAGATGCGCAGGAACTTGTTGGCAGAGGCCATCATGTAGACACGATATGGCTTGCCTTCAGAGCGTTTCTTGTCCATGAACTGGTACACCGGCTCGTCTATTGGAGCACATTGCAGGATGACGCTCATCACCAGAAAGAGCGTCCTGCGCAGTGAGGCAGATCCTCGCTTGGAAATGCTACGGCTACGGACATCTATTTGACCGGATTGGTAGGGCGGGGCGTCAATACCCGCAAAGGCAACCAACGCTTTTTTGGAATGAAAACGGCGTACATCGCCAATTTCAGCCAGGAGTTGAGGGCCGAGGGTTGGGCCAACACCAAACATCCCCATCACTACAGGATACTCCGGCAGAGAAGCTGCCAGGGATTGCATCTCCTGTTTGAGAGCAGCTAACGCGGAAGAAGTTGTCTGGAGTTGAGAAATGGCCTGTTCTACCAAAAGTTTTGCCGTATCCGTTTTCGGTATGACACCGAAGTGTCTGCAAGCAGAGGCATAAATATCCAGCGCCTTATCCTCGCTGAAATTGTAGCCGTGCTTTCTGCACCACTTCTGGTATTGGGTAGTAAAGGCCTTCTCAGACCGGCCACAAACGCACTCGCAATGCCAAAAAGTAGCGACAAAGTCCACCCACTTCTCGCTGCCATCGGCGCGGGGCGGACTGGTAAACAAGCGATTTGCGTCTGGGAAGGTGGTGTCCAGCAGGGAGATCAGGTTATTCTTCAGCATGGTCTGAACTTTGGAATACTGTTGGTACTGCCGGTAGCAGATTTTCAGCATGAGTCGGGTATCCTCCTCCGGGATATATCTCGGCAATGTGAGCCAGTGGTCAAGACCGTAGTTGGCCAGCTTTACGGCATCCTTTTTGTCGGTTTTGGCCCGTCTTAAACTGTTGTTTCCGTAGTCATGCACCAGCATTGCATTGACTACCGAGACATAAAGGCCCGCGTCGTGGAGCAGCCAGGCCACCGGAGCATGGTAATTACCCGTGGATTCCATCACCACACGGGTCTCGCCGTCCAGGCTTTTGAGCAGTCCTGCCAGCTCGCTCAGTTCATTGGCGGTGTGACGTACTTCAAAGGGTGAAACCACTACCTCTCCGAAGGGCCGCATGACTGCAATCATGCTCTTACCCTTGGAAACATCGATGCCAACGCAGTTCATTCACATTCCTCCAATACAAAGAATCTGCAACCGGAATCCATCTTTTCTCGCTGCCGATTCAATCTATTGTGTGACACGAACTCTCCGACATCCGGTGGTTCAACCTGCTTAAATCGAACGCTGCAACGAGAGGATGGCTAACAGTCTTTCACACGGACATACAAGCCCAAGGAGTGATTGGTCAGCCAGTTGCTCCTCTCATTGTAGCTTAGGCACGAGATGGAGGGAAAGCCGGACTGGCTGTCCGGCTTTCCTGTCCAAATTTATTGTAATAGGAGTGATTGAAATGGCTAAGAACAAAATCCAGCGCATTGACCAGGAGATTGCCAAGGTCCGCGAGAAGATCGCGGAGTACCAGGACAAGCTGAAAACCCTGGAGGCGCAGAAAACCGAGGCGGAGAACCTGGAAATCGTTCAGATGGTGCGCGCCCTGCGGCTGACCCCGGAGCAGCTGAACGCCATGCTCTCCGGTGGTACGGTCCCTGGCATGGCCGCTGCCTCCGCCAACTACAACGAACAGGAGGATACCGACCATGAAGAATAAGAAAATTTTCAAAACCCTTTCGGCCCTCTGCGCCGCCCTGGTGCTGATGATGGGCCTTTCCGTGACTGCCTTTGCCCAGGGAACGGAAGAACTTCCGGCGGAGGATGCCACCAACGACAGCAATGTGGTCGTGGAGGAAACCGAGGACAGTCCGGCCCTGACCCCGGATGGCAACGCCGCCCTGGTGGATGATTTCGGCGACAACAAGCAGCTCATCACCGTCACCACCAAGGCAGGCAACTACTTCTACATCCTCATTGACCGGGCCAACGAGGACAAGGAAACCGCTGTCCACTTCTTAAACCAGGTGGACGAGGCGGACCTGATGGCGCTGATGGAGGACGGTCAGACCACCCAGGAGCAGCCCGCCACCTGTACCTGTACGGAGAAATGTGTGGCCGGTGCGGTGAATACGGCCTGCCCGGTGTGTGCCACCAATATGAGCGCCTGCACGGGTAAGGAGCCGGAACCGGAGACCCCGGAAGAAACCCCGGAACCGGAAGAACCGGCGCAGAAACCCGCAGGACTGAATCCGGCCATTCTTTTGGCGGTGCTGGCTCTGATGGGTGGCGGCGGCGCTTTTGCCTACTTTAAGCTGGTAAAAAGCAGACCCAAGACCAAGGGCAACGACAATTTGGACGATTATGACTACGGCGAGGATGATACCGATCAGGAGGACGAGGACTCCTGGGAGACCGAGGAATCTGACGAGCCGGACGCTGACGGGGGCGGCGACGAGGAAAGCGAGGACAAGACGGTTTGACCCGCTTCACCGACAGCCCCTATGAACGCATGATGACACGCAGGCCGGAGGGCGGGAAGGAAACTTCCCGTCCTCCTACTTTATCTCCCGGCCACCCCTGTTATGGCTGCGGAAATTACCGTGACGGTCAGCCCTGCGTGGGATTCTGCCACCGGCAGCTGACCGCATGGCTGCGGGAAAGGAGGATGAAAAACCATGAAGCTGGTGATCGCTGAGAAACCGTCCGTTGCCCAAAGTCTGGCCGCCGTGATTGGGGCCACCGCCCGCAAGGACGGCTATCTGGAGGGCGGCGGCTGGCGGGTCAGCTGGTGTGTGGGCCATCTGGCTGGTCTGGCCGACGCCGACGCTTATAACCCGGACTACGCCAAGTGGCGCTATGACGATCTGCCCATTCTGCCGGAACCCTGGCAGATGGTGGTGAGCAAGGACAAGAAGAAACAGTTTGATGTGCTGAAGCAGCTGATGAACGCCCCGGATGTGACCGAAGTGGTAAACGCCTGCGACGCCGGACGCGAGGGGGAGCTGATCTTCCGCAGCGTCTATGAGCTGGCGGGCTGCCAGAAGCCCATGAAGCGGCTCTGGATTTCCTCAATGGAGGATTCCGCCATCCGGGAGGGCTTTGCAAACCTGCGCCCCGGTGCAGACTATGACGGCCTGCGGGATGCGGCCCTCTGCCGCGCCAAAGCGGACTGGCTGGTGGGTATCAATGCCACCCGGCTGTTTTCCGTGCTGTACCACCGGACCCTCAACATCGGACGTGTCATGTCCCCGACGCTGGCCCTCATTGTCCAGCGAGAAGCCGAGATCGACACCTTCAAGCCGGTGCCATTCTACACGGTCACACTGGAGCTGCCCGGTTTCACCGTTTCCGGGGAGCGCATGGCAGACAAGGCTGCCGCCCAACAGCTGAAAACGGCCTGCCAAGGTGCGGCTGCCACAGTGAAAAAAGTGGGGCGCAAAAACAAATCCGAGAAGCCGCCCGCCCTCTATGACCTGACCACCCTCCAACGGGACGCCAACCGGCTGCTGGGGTTCACCGCCCAGCAAACCCTGGACTACCTGCAAAATTTGTATGAAAAGAAGCTCTGTACCTACCCTCGGACGGACAGCCGCTATCTGACTTCGGATATGGCGGCGAGTCTACCGGAGCTGGTCCAGCTCACTGCCGGGGCGATGCCCTTTTCCAATGGCATGGAGATTGCCTGCAATGCCGCCCAGATTGTCAACGACAAGAAAGTGACCGACCATCATGCAGTGATCCCTACCCGCAACCTCCAGGGCGCGGACCTGTCCGGCCTGCCGGTGGGCGAAAAGGCGGTGCTGGAGTTGGTGGCTCTGCGCCTGCTGTGCGCCGTGGCCCAGCCCTATACCTTTGCGGAAACCGCCGTTGTTGTCGAGTGCGCCGGAGCGGAGTTTACTGCCAAAGGCCGCACAGTGAAAAATTACGGCTGGCGGGCGCTGGACGCTGCCTATCGCGCAGGGCTGAAGAATGTGGAGCAGGACAAAGAACCCGAGGACAAGGCTCTGCCTGAGCTGTCTGAAGGTCAGACGCTGCCCCTTTCTGGTGCTACCGTCAAGGAGGGCAAGACCACCCCGCCCAAGCACTTCACCGAAGATACGCTACTCTCCGCAATGGAGACTGCCGGGAAGGACGATATGCCGGAGGATGCCGAGCGCAAGGGCCTGGGGACCCCGGCCACCCGCGCCGGGATTCTGGAAAAGCTGGTTTCCACCGGCTTTTTGGAGCGCAAAAAGAGCAAGAAAACCGTGCAGCTCATGCCATCCCATGACGCGGTATCCCTTATCACCGTGTTGCCGGAGCAGCTGCAATCGCCCCTTCTGACTGCTGAGTGGGAGTACCGGCTGGGTGAGATCGAGCGTGGCGAGCTGGCCCCGGAGGATTTCATGGCTGGGATTAGTGCCATGCTCAAAGAACTTGTGGGAACCTATCAAGCTATCAAGGGAACGGAGTATTTGTTCAGCCCTTCCCACGAAGTGGTGGGCAAATGCCCCCGCTGTGGCGGAGAGGTTGCAGAAATGCAAAAAGGCTTCTTCTGTCAGACAGAATCTTGCAAATTTGCAATTTGGAAAAACAACAAGTGGTGGGAGATGAAGCACAAGCAACCTACCAAAGCCATCGTAACGGCACTGCTCAAAGATGGCCGCGCTCATGTGAGGGGCTTGTACTCCGAGAAAACCGGCAAGACCTACGATGCCACTGTGGTGTTGGCGGATGATGGGCAGTACGCCAACTTCAAGCTGGAGTTTGACCAGCAGAAAGGTGGCAAACGATGAAGCTCTCACGCTATGAACAGGAAACCATCATCCTCTACAACCAGGCCGAAGCCACCGCCGAGGTCTATACCCATGACCCCCGGCTGCTGGAGAAGCTGCGGCGACTGGCAGAGAAATACCCGGACCAGATTGTGAAAAAGGACCGCCAGACCTTTCTCGTTCCCAAACGCTGTGTGTCCGTCCGGGAACCTTACAGCGCCGAGCGCCGTAAGGCAGCCAGTGAACTGGCCAAGGCTGCCGGATACAGGCCGCCCACCCCCAAGAAAGGCAATGAGTAAGCATGGCTGAAAGTGTCTTTGAGGCTGTCAAGCAGTCCATCACCGTCCGAGAAGCAGCGCAGATGTACGGAATCGAGGTCAACCGGAGCGGCATGGCCTGTTGTCCCTTCCACGATGACAAAAATCCCAGCATGAAGCTGAACGAGGAATATTTTTATTGCTTTGGCTGCGGAGCCACCGGCGATGTGATTGACTTCACAGCGAGGCTCTACAATCTGTCCCCCAAAGAGGCCGCCGAGAAGCTGGCCCAGGATTTTGGCCTGGCTTATGACAGTCAGGCCCCTCCCCGGCGACGCCATGTCCGCCAGAAATCCGAGGCGCAGAAATTCAAGGAGGACCGAGACCATGCCTTTCGTGTCCTGGCCGACTACTTTCATTTGCTCCGCAAGTGGGAAACGGACTACACACCCAAAACACCGGAGGAAAATCCACATCCCCGATTCATGGAGGCAATCCAGAAAAAGGACTATGTGGGCTATCTGCTGGATTTTTTTCTGGAGAACAGCCCGGAGGAGCAAAAGCTGTGGATTGCCGAACATCAATCAGAAATAGCCAAATTGGAAAGGAGAGTGAAATTCATGGCTGATAAGACCACCAATCGAGAACGGTTACAAGAGATCACAGCGGGCATTGAACAGGGTATCAAGGAACTGTTTGAGAGCGAGAAGTATATGCGCTATCTGTCCGTCATGTCCAAGTTCCACCGCTACTCCGTCAACAACACCATGCTCATCTATATGCAGCGCCCGGACGCCACCCTGGTGGCCGGGTTCAACAAGTGGAAAAATCAGTTTGAGCGCCATGTGAAAAAGGGTGAGCATGGTATCACCATCATTGCCCCCACGCCCTACAAAAAGAAGATCGAGGAAATGAAGCGCGACCCGGATACTCATGCACCCATCCTGGACGCGGATGGCAAGGCGGTCATGGAGGAAAAAGAAATTGAAATCCCCATGTTCCGTCCGGTGAAGGTGTTCGATGTGAGCCAGACGGACGGAAAGCCCCTGCCAGAGCTGGCCTCCAGCCTGTCCGGGACGGTGCCGCACTATGAGGCTTTCATGGAAGCTCTGCGCCGCTCGGCTCCGGTTCCCATCGAGTTTGAGCCGATGGCCGAGAACATGGACGGCTATTTCTCCTCTGACCAGCAGCGGATCGCCATCCGGGAAGGCATGAGCGAGGTGCAGACTGTTTCCGCCGCTGTCCATGAGACCGCGCACAGTAAGCTCCACGACCCCAAAAAGTACGAAGCGGAGCCGACCTGGAAGATCGTGATGGTGAGCGAGGGCGGCACCAAGCATGACTTCCGTCTGGACTTCGCCACCGAAGCAGAGGCGGAACAGGCCGCCGCCGAGGAAGGCTGGCGCTATGTGGACGAGAATCGGTTTGAGTGGCGGTTGGAAGTGGAGGAAGATCTGACGGCGGTGAAACAGGCCGCCAAGAACCGCAACACCGAGGAAGTGGAGGCCGAGAGCATTTCTTATGCGGTTTGCCAGTATTTCGGCATCCAGACCGGCGAGAACAGTTTTGGCTACATCGCTTCCTGGTCGAAGGACAAGGAGCTGAAGGAGCTGCGGGCCAGTCTGGAGACCATCAACAAGACTTCCTGCGAGCTGATTAACGACATCGAGCGCAACTACAAGGAAATCTGCAAGGAGCGCGGCATTGACCTGACTGCCGCCACGGAACCGCAGCAGGACTCTATCGAGCAGCTGGCAGCAGACATCGACCAGTTCACTTTCGATTATGACCCTTATGAGTATCGGAACAATGCAGATAGCCGTGAGGACGCACTGCACGAACTGACTGCCACACTCCGAAGCGGAGATGCCAGCGGTGTACGCGAATGGCTCCAGAATATCGTGAACGAGGATGAACCGGATGAAACCACCCAAAAAGCTGCCGAGCTTATGGGACGCTTGGATCAGCTGGTGCCGATGACTGAACCGGAACAGCTGACCGAGCCGGAAAATACCGAAAGTGTCCAGCCCAGCGCCGAGTACCGGGAGGCCCTGTTGGTGCTGGATGATACCAGCTACCTTCATGTTCAGCCCTGCGACACCGGCTGGGACTACACGCTCTACGATGTGGCAACCATGAAGCAGATGGACGGCGGCCAGTTGGACGGGCCGGATATGGGCCGTTCCACAGCGGTTAGCCATATCTGCGAGGACCTGGGGATGGGCGGCAAGTCCATCAAGTATGCGCCGCTGTCCATGATCGAGACTTTGCAGGAGGCGGCTTACCACCAGATGCAGGAACAGGTCAGCCAGCAGACCACAGAAGCTGCCGCCACCCAGCTGCCGGATGCCCAGGAGCAGGCGTTGGACGAGTATCCCATGCCGGACCCGGCACTGACTCAGGATGATCTGGAGAAATGCGGCTACCTGGACGGTGACCTTCTGCCCCTCTCCAAAGAGCGAGCCTATGAGCTGATGGAGCGAGACCTGACCGTTTATATCGTCCAGGAGGGTGAAAACCCGGAAATGGCCTTTGACACTGCCGACCTGGACGCCCATGACGGTATCTTTGCTGTGTCCCGCGAGGAATGGGAGCAAAGCCCGGACTTTCACGAAAAAGTTTTGGAACGACAGGATCGGCAGTTGGAACGGGAACAGGCGTTTCTTTCCCATGAGGGAAATTGTTTTGCTATTTATCAGGTGAGCAAGGATGACCCGCAGAATGTGCGTTTTATGAATCTGGATTGGCTGCAATCGCACAATCTGTCCGTAGAGCGGAGTAACTATGACCTTATCTATACCGCCCCTCTGGACGGTTCCGGCAGCACTATGGAGCAGCTGGAAAGGCTGTATGAGCAGTTCAATCTGCAAAAGCCGGTGGATTTTCACAGCCCGTCTATGAGCGTCAGTGACATCGTTGCCATCAAGCAGAATGGTCAGGTATCCTGTCATTACTGCGACAGTGTTGGTTTCACCCAGGTGCAAGGTTTCTTGCCGGAAAATTCGCTGAGAAATGCGGAAATGACGGTGGAAGATGATTACGGCATGATCGACGGTATCATCAATAACGGCCCAAAGGAGCCGACAGTGGCCCAGCTGGAACAACAGGCCCGCAGTGGTCAGCCCATTTCTCTTATGGACTTGGCAGCAGCCGTCCATCGAGAGGAACGGGAAAAGAAAAAGTCCGTAATGGAGCAGCTGAAAAGCCAGCCCAAGACGGAACACAAAAAGACAGCGCAAAAAAAGAGCGCGGAAAGGGAGCTTTGATATGAACAACTTCACCTTTGAGGAAACGAACCTTCTTTGCATCTACAACACCGGCAGCCGCACCGGGCTGATCGACGCTCTGACGGAGATGCGCGGTGAGCTTTCGCCGGAGGAAGCCGAGCTGCGGGAACTGACGGACAGCGCCCTGGGTAAACTCCAAGCTATGAACGACACCGAGTTTGCCGAACTGGAGCTGTACCCAGATTTCGACGAGTAAAAAACACACATAAAGACCTGATGGGACGGCCTGATATGCCGTCCCATTTCTATTCAACATGAAGGGAGGACAGAAAACCATGCCATCCAAAGCTGAATTTTACCGGCAGATGGCCGAACAGGTATCGACCCAGCTTGTAGGCAGCTGGAAGGAGTGGACGGCTTTTCTCACCACCGCCGCCCGCCTTTATAAATACCCATTCCACGAGCAAATGATGATTTACGCCCAGCGCCCGGATGCCACCGCCTGCGCCGAGTATGACCTGTGGAATGAAAAAATGGGACGGTATGTGCGCCGTGGCTCCAAGGGTATTGCCCTGGTGGACGATTCCGGCGACAAGCTTCGCCTGCGCTATGTGTTCGATATTTCCGATACCGGCACCCGTGAACATTCCCGTACACCCTGGTTGTGGCAGCTGGAAGAACAGCACATTGGGCCTGTGTCGGCCATGCTGGAGCAAAACTACGGCGTTGCCGGTGACAATCTCGCCCAGCAGCTCACGGATGTAGCCGGAAAGCTGGCGAGTGAGTATTGGGACGATCATCAGAGAGATTTCCGCTATATCGTTGACGGTTCGTTCCTGGCGGAGTACGATGATTACAACATCGAAGTCCAATTTAAGTCCGCCGCCACCGTCAGTATCGCCTATGCCCTGATGTCTCGCTGTGGGCTGGATACGGAACAATATTTCCAGCATGAGGACTTCATGCCGATTTTCGATTTCAATACCCCGGCCACGGTTGGGGCGTTGGGCGCGGCGGTCAGCCAGATTAACCAGCAGGTTTTGCGGCAGATCGGCGTCACCATCCAGATCTATGAGCGCGAGCAACTCGCGGAAAGGAGCGTTACACATGGAGAACAGCCTGACTTACACGATGAACGGAGATTATCAGATTCCCGACCTGAAGCTGACCGAACAGCCGGAGAAGCCCCTGGGCAAGTACGGCAGGATGCGGAAAGCGTACCTGAAGGAACACCGGCCCCTGATTTACAATCAGCTGCTGCTGACCGAGAAGCTGTACCCGCACCTCATCGAGATCGACGAGACAGCGCAGAGCCGTCTGGAGCAGATGATGCCCCAGCTGGCGAAAGACGCGGGCGCGACGGAGCAGCTGAAAGCCAGCGACCCGATGCGCTGGGTGGGCCTGATGAACACCTGCAAAGCACAGGCCGAGGAGATTCTGATGGCGGAGCTTATTCACAGCTGAGTTTCTTCCTCTCCGAAGCAGAACAAATCAGAATCATAGATGAAGCAGAGAATGTGAAAACATCCTCTGCTTTTTCTTTTGCCCAGGCTGACATCGACCATGTGCTGCGGCTGGGCGGCAACACCTATCGCCAGAGAGAGCGCATTGTCGCGGCCTTTGAGGAGCAGAAGTCCACCACCGAGATCGCAGACACCCTGAAAACCCTGTACCATGGCGGCAACGGGATTGGCAGCATCACTGCATGGTATGCCGAGGATGGAATCCATCTTTCCCACGGCAAAACTGCCCGTTACGATAAGTCCGCCCAGGTCATTTCCTGGGAGAGTGCCGCTGAGCGTATCGGCCAGCTTTTGCAGGACGGCCAGTTTGCCACCAATGTGGAGCTGGCTGAGGCTGCGGGCTATGAACGCTCCCTCCTCGCGGAAAAGTTCTGGAATCTGTACCACGATTTCAGCGAGGAAGCCAGAGAAGCTGGGTATCTGCCCATCCTTTCCAACAATCCGGGGCGCGGTTTCCCGGAGGAATCTGCATGGCTCACCGAACAGCTGAAAAGCCCGGAGTTTCGCCAGAACCTTGCGGAAGAATATGCTGCCTTCTGGACGGCCTACCAGCAGGATCGGGATTTGCTGCGCTTCCACTACCATAAACCCAAAGAAATTTGGGAGAACCTGCAAGATCTGTCCTTGCCTCGCACCACCTTTACCTCTCAGTTGACGGAAGTACCTTCGGTCAAGCAGTTTATCTCTGAGGACGAGATCGACGCCGCCATGACCAGAGGCAGCGGATTTGAGGGCGGTAAGGGCCGAGTTTTCACCTTTTTCCAGGAACCCCATACGGATAAGGAAAAGGTGGATTTTCTCAAACATAAGTATGGTATTGGCGGTCACTCCCATGCCCTGTCCGGTGCAATGAAAAGCGATGAAAGCCACGACGGAAAAGGTCTGCACTACAAAAAAGACGGCTGCCCGGATGTGCATTTCACCTGGGAGAAAGTCGCCAAACGGATTACCGACCTGATCCAGAAGGGACGCTATCTCACAGAACAGGAACAGGCGGAGTATGACAAAATCCAGGCAGAAAAGGCCCTGGCGGAAGAAGATGCCCTGCAAGCCCAGCAGCCGGACCCGGCTGTGTGGGAATACAACGGCGTCAAGGAGCGCCACCCGGATGATATAATCCTCTACCAAATGGGGGATTTTTTTGAGCTGTACGGTGAGGACGCCAAAACTGCTGCTGCGGAACTGGACCTCAATCTCACGACCCGCGCTATCCCCGGCGGTGGCCGTGTGGAAATGTGCGGCTTTCCGGCAAACCGGCTGGAGCAGGTTGTGGAACAGCTGCGGGATAAGCATGATGTGACCATTTCCGCTGTCCCGAAGGGCGGCAGGGAGCGGCAGGAGTATTCCATGCCCTCTATCGACCATGAGGCGGAACAGCACATCAATGCCCAGGAAGCGGAGTTTGGCGCAGACGGGACCAGAGTATTTCAGGAGACCGAAGCAGCCGCAGCCCCTACGATTCGAGAACTGCATGAGCAATACAAGCCCATTGTACTTGCCGCTGTTATGGAAGATGTGCCATATCGCAATGCCTGCGGTCACAGTGACCATGAGAACGCCGTGATCGAGGGCAATGCCGCTATTCGCCGTGCTGTCCTGGGATCTGGCAACATGGAGCTGCTCCGCCTCTATTCCGACACACCGGAGTTCCGCCAGCGCCTTCATCGAGAAATCATCGACGAGACCTATCCCAAGCTCCATGAGCTGCTGCACCCTCTCACGGACAATGACATCGACAAGGCTATCCAGGACTGGAACGGCAAAATCGAAAGTAAACACGCCGTTGTCCGTTACATGGAGAAACATGGGCGGGAAAAAGATACCGCTGCATGGCTGGCCCATGAGTTTGACGGCGGCGATGGCAAAACCCCGTTTTCGGTTCGCCCGGAAAGCCCCGAAGGAACGGTGCTGCCCTGGCCCAAGGTACAGCGCCGGATCGCTCAGCTTATCAAGGAGGACCGGTTCTACACCGAAGCGGAACAGGACCGGTTCGACAACATCGACCCCATCGCCATTCGGGAGGCTTTGGCCGAGCGCGGCATTGTGAATGGTGAACTGGTGGATGAGGAAAAACTGGATAATGACCCATTCATCCAGCGTGTTATGGCGGATGTGGAGGCCATATCCAGAGAGAGCGTCCCGGCAGATGAGCCGGAACAGCCTTCTCCCCATAATTTGCGTGTTCTGGTTTCAGATGAGGAATACGCTGCGGCTCGTGGCACACTCCGGGAGCGAACCTCCTACGATCCAGCGGTTCCTCCTTACAATGTGGGTGATATTGTCTATCTGGATGACCGGCCCCATCAGATCACAGAGCTGCGGGATGACACGGTGCAGCTGCTGCCCACCGGCATGAGCTATCCCATCTACCGGGCTGAGAGCCGGGAACGGTTTGAGCAGCTTTTGCGGGAGGATAACCGCAACGACTTCTATACCGAATTCCTGCCTGCAAATCTGGATACGGTGGACCAGGACCTTCGGGATGTGCTGGCCCATGGCCTGATTGGTGAGGCGGACAAGGCGGAGCTTTCCGAGCTTCTTCGCAACGGCAAGAGTAACCAGGAGGTAGCCTTGTGGCTGAGCCGGGCCTATCCCAACATCGTGGAAACGATGGAGCTGGAGACCGGCGAGACCGCCGATTACCGCACGATGCCGGAAGGTATCGAGCTGGAAGTGCTGGATGCAGATGAAAAGCGTCTGGCCATGCTGTTCTTCCAGTGGAGCGAGGTTGCGCCTTTGCTGCGCGGGATGTATGCCCGTCAGTTGGACGGTTTTGAGCAGGAACGCCCCGAACCGGCTGCCGAAACCCCGGCCTTCCAAGCCGAGACTGTGGCTGTCTATCCGGGCGATAAGAACAATCTGCCCTATGATGTGGTTGTTCAGACCCTGCGAACCAATGAGCCGGAGCCGCCCACGCCTGCTGTCGAGCCGGAAAAGACTCTGGATGAGGTACTGGACGAACACCCCGTTTCCATTCAGGTAAACGGCGAGTGGCAGACCTTCCCCAATGTCAAAGCTGCCGAGGAAGCCTCTTATGAGGAATACAAGGCCAATCTGCGTCGCACCGCCGAGAATTTCCGTATCACTGACGATCACCTGGGCGAAGGCGGCCCCAAGGCTAAGTTCCAGGCCAATGTCGAGGCAATCAAGCTGCTGAAATACCTGGAGGAAACCACCGAGCAGGCAACGCCGGAACAGCAGAAAATCCTTTCTCGGTATGTGGGCTGGGGCGGCCTTGCCGATGCCTTTGACCCCGACAAGGAAAGCTGGAGCAAGGAATATGCCCAGCTGAAGGAACTGCTGACCCCGGAGGAATACGCTGCTGCCAGAGGTTCCACCCTCAACGCGCACTACACCAGCCCTACGGTCATCAAAGCGATTTACGAGGCTGTGGGCCGCATGGGATTTGAGACCGGCAACATCCTGGAGCCGTCCTGTGGTGTAGGCAATTTCTTCGGTATGCTGCCGGAGGAAATGCGAAACAGCCGTCTTTACGGCGTGGAGCTGGATTCCATCAGCGGGCGTATTGCCCAGCAGCTCTACCCCAAGGCCGACATCACCGTGGCAGGGTTTGAGACCACCGACAGGCGGGATTTCTACGATCTGGCGGTGGGTAATGTACCGTTTGGCCAGTATCAGGTTCGGGATAAAGCCTATGACAAGCTGAATTTCAGCATTCACAACTACTTTTTCGCCAAGGCTCTGGATCAGGTTCGTCCCGGTGGCGTGGTGGCCTTTGTCACCAGCCGCTACACGATGGACGCCAAGGATTCCACCGTGCGCCGGTATCTTGCTCAGCGCGCCGAACTGCTGGGGGCCATCCGTCTGCCCAATGACGCTTTCAAAAAGAACGCAGGTGCCGAGGTCGTTTCGGACATCATCTTCCTGCAAAAGCGTGACCGTCCGTTGGACATCGTGCCGGAGTGGACGCAGACCGGGCAGACCGAGGACGGCTTTGCCATCAACCGCTATTTCCTGGACCACCCGGAAATGGTGCTGGGCCGACAGGAACCGGAAAGCACCGCCCACGGCATGGACTACACCGTGAACCCCATCGAGGGGCTGGAGCTTGCCGATCAGCTGCATGATGCCGTGAAGTACATTCGCGGCACCTACCAGGAGGCCGAGCTGCCGGAGCTGGGCGAGGGCGAAGCCATCGACACTTCTATCCCTGCTGACCCCAATGTGAAAAATTACTCCTACACCGTTGTGGACGGCGATGTGTATTACCGTGAAAACAGCTGTATGGTACGGCCTGACCTGAATGCCACCGCCGAAGCCCGTGTGAAAGGACTGGTGGGTCTGCGAGAATGTGTCCAGCAGCTCATTGATCTGCAAATGGACGCCGCCACACCGGACAGCGCCATCCAGGACAAACAGGCCGAACTGAACCGGCTCTATGACAGCTTCTCTGCAAAATATGGTCTTATCAATGACCGGGCGAACCGGCTGGCCTTTGCTGATGATTCCAGCTACTATCTGCTCTGCGCGCTGGAAGTCATTGACGAGGACGGCAAGCTGGAGCGCAAGGCGGATATGTTCACCAAGCGCACCATCAAGCCCCACAAGGCGGTGGACACTGTGGATACCGCAAGTGAAGCTCTGGCCGTATCAATTTCCGAAAAAGCCTTTGTCGATATGGCGTATATGGCGGAGTTGACCGGCAAGACCGGCGACGAACTGGCCGCCGAGCTAAAAGGCGTGATCTTCCGTGTACCTGGGCAGTTGGAGAAAGACGGCACTCCCCATTATGTAACAGCCGACGAATACCTGTCCGGCAATGTGCGGCGCAAGCTGCGTCAGGCACAGCGGGCCGCACAGCAGGACCCTTCCTTTGCAGTCAATGTGGAGGCCCTTACCGCTGCCCAGCCCAAAGACCTGGATGCGTCGGAGATTGAGGTGCGCCTGGGCGCTACCTGGATCGACAAAGAGTACATCCAGCAGTTTATGTATGAGACCTTCGACACGCCGTTTTATCTCCAGCGCAATATCGAGGTCAACTATTCTTCTTTCACCGCTGAGTGGCAGATCACCGGCAAAAGCTCTGTAAGCCAGAACAATGTGGCAGCCTATACCACCTACGGAACCAGCCGTGCCAATGCCTACAAGATTCTGGAGGACAGCCTGAACCTGCGGGATGTCCGTATCTACGACACCATAGAGGATGCAGACGGCAAAGAGCGCCGGGTGTTGAATGCCAAAGAGACCACCCTGGCCGCCCAAAAGCAGCAAGCGATCCGGGACGCTTTCAAAGACTGGATTTGGAAAGACCCGGACCGCCGCCAAGCTCTGGTCCGCCAGTACAATGAGGAAATGAACTCCACCCGTCCCCGTGAATACGACGGCGGACACATTACTTTCGGTGGTATGAACCCGGCCATCACCTTGCGGGAACACCAGAAAAACGCTATCGCTCATGTGCTGTACGGCGGCAATACGCTGCTGGCACACGAGGTAGGCGCTGGCAAAACCTTTGAAATGGTGGCTGCCGCCATGGAGAGTAAGCGCCTGGGCTTGTGTCAGAAATCCCTCTTTGTGGTGCCGAACCATCTGACCGAACAATGGGCGTCGGAGTTTCTGCGGCTCTATCCTTCCGCCAACATTCTTGTCACCACCAAAAAGGACTTTGAGACCCACAACCGCAAGAAGTTCTGCGCCCGCATTGCCACCGGCGATTATGACGCCATCATCATGGGACACAGCCAGTTTGAGAAAATCCCCATCAGCCGAGAGCGTCAGGAACGGCTCCTTCAGGAGCAGATCGACGAGATCACCGAGGGCATTGCCGAGGTGAAGTACAGCGGCGGTGAGCGTTTCACGGTCAAGCAGTTGGAACGCACCAAGAAGTCCCTGGAAGCCCGGCTGGAGAAATTGCAGGCCGAGAGCCGCAAGGACGATGTGGTAACATTCGAGCAGTTGGGTGTGGACCGCCTGTTCGTCGATGAGGCGCATAACTATAAAAACCTGTTTTTATACACCAAGATGCGGAATGTGGCAGGTCTCTCCACAAGCGATGCCCAAAAGTCCAGCGATATGTTTGCAAAGTGTCGCTATATGGATGAACTGACCGGAAACCGTGGTGTGATTTTCGCCACTGGCACCCCCGTATCGAACAGCATGACCGAACTTTACACCATGCAGCGGTATCTCCAGTATGACCGCCTGCAAGAGCTGAACATGACCCACTTCGACTGCTGGGCCAGCCGCTTCGGAGAAACCGTCACGGCGCTGGAGCTGGCACCGGAAGGCACCGGCTACCGGGCAAGAACGAGATTCAGCAAGTTTTTCAACCTCCCGGAGCTGATGAACTTGTTCCGTGAAGTTGCCGACATCAAAACCGCCGATCAGCTGAACTTGCCCACCCCGGAGGTGGAATACCACAACATCGTGGCCCAGCCTACTGAACACCAAAAAGAGATGGTGCAGGTTCTCTCCGAGCGCGCCTCCAGGGTACACAGCGGCAGCGTTGACCCCTCAGAGGACAATATGCTCAAGATTACCGGCGATGGCCGCAAGCTGGGTCTGGACCAGCGTATCATCAACCAGCTGCTGCCGGATGAACCCGGCACCAAGGTCAATCAGTGTGTGGGTAATATCATGCAGATCTGGCGGGACGGCGAGGCTGACAAGCTGACCCAGCTGGTATTCTGCGACATTTCCACGCCCCAGGCAGCCCCCTCCAAAAAGGCAGCCAAACAGCTGGATAATCCCACACTTCATGCGCTGGAACAGGCTGTGCCGTTGGATGAGCCTGAGCCTGCCTTTACCATCTATGAGGACATCCGCCAGAAGCTCATCGCCCAGGGAATGCCCGCCGAGCAGATTGCTTTTATCCACGAAGCCAAGACCGAGGTGCAGAAGAAAGAACTGTTTTCCAAGGTTCGCACTGGGCAGGTGCGCGTCCTGCTGGGCAGCACCTCCAAAATGGGCGCTGGCACCAATGTGCAGGACCGGCTTGTGGCGCTCCATGACCTGGATTGTCCGTGGCGTCCGGGAGACCTTGCCCAGCGCAAGGGCCGTATCGAGCGCCAGGGCAACCAGAATCCGCTGGTCCATGTGTACCGCTATGTTACCGAGGGAACTTTCGATGCCTACCTGTGGCAGACGGTGGAGAACAAACAGAAATTCATTTCGCAAATCATGACCAACAAAAGCCCGGTCCGCTCCTGCGATGATGTGGACGAAACGGCGCTGTCCTTTGCCGAGATCAAGGCCCTGTGCGCCGGAGACCCCCGTATCAAGGAGCGCATGGATTTGGATGTGGAGGTTGCGCGTCTGAAGCTGATGAAAGCTGACCATCAGAGCAAGCAGTACCGCCTGGAGGATCAGTTGCTCAAATACTTCCCCCAGGAAATCGAAACTAACAAGGGGTTTATTAAAGGCTTTGAAGCGGATCTGGAGACCCTGGCCGCCCATCCTCACCCGGAGGATGGCTTTGCTGGAATGGAGATCCGGGGCGATGTGCTGACTGACAAAGAAAACGCCGGTGCAGCCTTGCTAGACGCCTGTAAGGAGGTCAAAGGCTCCGAACCGGTGCAGATCGGCAGCTATCGGGGCTTTACTATGTCCGTGGAGTTTTCCGCTTGGAAACAGGAATATACGCTCCTGTTGAAAGGCCAGATGACCCACCGGGCAAGCCTCGGCACAGACCCGCGCGGAAACCTCACCCGTATCGACAATGCACTGGCTCAAATGCCTCAGCGTTTGGAAGCCGTGAAAAACCAGCTGGACAACCTTTACCAACAGCAGGCCGCAGCCAAAGAGGAAATCGGAAAGCCGTTTCCCTTTGAGGATGATCTGCGAGTCAAGTCCGCCCGTCTGGTGGAACTGGACACGCTGCTGAACATTGACGGCAAGGGCCATGCCCAGCCGGAAACTGTGGTTGCCAAGAGCGCACGGCCTTCGGTGCTGGACAGCTTGAAGCGCCCGGTGCCACCCCGTAGCCCTGAAAAGAAACCGAAACAACATGAGGAGGTGCGATAACATGAATACCAACGATCTGAATACGGCCCTTTATGAGAAGATGGCCGCTGAACAGGACAAATACCGGGACTGGCTGAAAAGCCAGCCCCCGGAGGAAATCCTGCACCATACCTATGAGTACACCGTCCGGGAGGACATTGTGATGGCGATGGAGGACTTGGAGCTGACCGATGCCCAGGCCCAGGCGCTTTTGGATTCGCCTACACCGCTGGCCGATGTGTACCGTCACTTTGAGAAGCTGGAGACCGGCTACATGGATGTGATCCGGGACAGCATTGAAAACCGAGCGGATGATGTGTGTAAGGTTTTGGAAGAACAGCGGTCCATCCCTCTCTATCTCCATTCTGCCGCCTATGCGTCCCAGCATGGGGAGATGGCACAATATAACCGCTCTTATCAGGCAAACTTTGACTGTAAAGAGGCCATTGAACACGCCATCAGCGCCCACTATGCGGATAACCGACTGGATACGGAGTCTGCGGTTAAGGCGGTGCTGGAAAAGTTCGGGTCGGAACGAGTACAGTTCATCCTTGCCAACACCATCCAGCATAAGGACAGCGACGGTCGCGTTTCCCGTGACAACAAAGCCTGGGCAAAGACCATTCCCATGCCGGAGGACAGCGGCACTTCGCGCCACTGTGCTTATCTGGTTGTGGATGAGGTCAATCTTGGTCTGACCGATCTGTTTACACGGCAGGCACGAAAAACGCTTCAGGAACCGGAGAAAGGCTCTGTCTTGCAAAAGCTCAAACAGGAGCCTACCACCCACAAGCCTGCTTTATCGAAGAAACAGGAGCCGGAACGATGAGCGCCAAAAAGCGTAAACGGGATGTGCCGGTCCTGTTTTGGGTTTCCGATGCGGAGATGGAAGCGATCCAGCAGAAAATGGCACAGTTCGGAACAAAAAACCTGAGCGCCTATCTGCGGAAGATGGCTGTGGACGGCTATGTGGTACAGCTGGACTTGCCGGAGCTGAAGGAACTGGTATCCCTGTTGCGCCGAAGCAGCAATAACCTGAACCAGCTCACCCGACGGGTACATGAAACGGGGCGGATTTATGATGCTGACCTGGAGGATATAGCCCAACGGCAGGAGCAGTTATGGGAGGGCGTGAAAGAAATCCTAACCCAGCTTTCCAGGCTTTCGTAACAGGGATATATGCCCCAACTGCGGAGGGAGGAACGGCGTTCTTTTCGCCGCGCCTTCCTCCGTTTTTTCTTTTGCCCATATCCTTGTCTTTTTGAAATGTTGGAAGGATAATATGGGTAGAAAACAGATTGCCGCAAAGGAGTTGAGAATAGATGAAAACCTTTGAGAAGGTGTTGGAGATTTTTCGTGAGTATTTGGACTGTGATCTAGAGGAAGAAGTCCTCCCTTGTCGAGAAGGTTATCTCCGCGTCACATGGAATGGAGATTCCCGCTACTGTGTGGATGGACTTCTCAGCCGGACACCGGACGAACTATTCGAGGTGCTGTTATCTGATTATCGCAGCTATGAGGAACTGCGGCTAACCAAAGGATGCCGAGAAGTGACGGAAGAAGATGAAAGACAGGCAGAAATTCTCTGTCAGAGCTTTCGGGAACGATGGAAGGAGGAAGAAAAATGAGGGCGATCTGGTTCATTCTGAAACTGCCGTTGAAGATTTTAATGGCTCCGGTGATTCTGTCGCTGACCCTGTTCGTCTGGATTTGTGTGGGGATTGTCTATGTCTCCGGTTTGGTGCTGGGGCTTATCAGCATGGTGGTTGCCCTGCTGGGTGTGGCAGTTCTGATTACTTACTCCTTGCAAAACGGCATTATCCTGCTGGTGATAGCATTTCTCATTAGTCCCTATGGTTTGCCAATGGCTGCAATCTGGCTACTGGGCAAGGTACAGGACTTGAAGTTTATCATTCAAGATTTGGTTTATGGATAATATGAAAACCTCCGACGAATTTCGTCGGAGGTTTTATGGTTCTAGGTTATCTTCTTGAAAAAGCGGCGATGCAAAAAAGGTATCTATCCCAATCCCCATTCCTTGGCACATCTCATGAATGATCCGTAGCTTAACCGAATCATACGAGCAGTTGATGACATTTCCAATCGTAGACTTGGGAACACCGCTTTTCATATACAGTTGATATTGTGTCATTTTTCTTTCATCTAGTAATTCTAACAGACGTTTGCTTACCGCCTCGTTTAGCTTCATTCTATACACCGCCCCTGTGACTGTACTATATTTAGTATATGGGCAGTTTTGCTAAAATTGGTCCCTGTACCTGTACTAATAGAGCTATTTGCAGTATGATGGTAATAGGGGTGCCATCGTATGAACGTAACTTTTTGTGGCCATTCGCAAATCACAAAGGCAGACAATATTGCGAATTGGCTTCGCAATGTAACACAAGACCTAATTGAGCAAGGAGCAACAACTTTTTATCTTGGAGGATATGGAGAGTTCGACAGTTTAGCAGCGTCTATTTTACGGGAACAAAAGAAAAAGTATCCGCAAATCGAGCTGGTTCTTGTATTGGCATATTTGAACACTGGCCGGGATGTTTCTGGCTATGACAGTACCGTGTATCCACCGCTGGAAAACGTACCGCGCCGTTTTTCGATTTCTCATAGAAATCGCTGGATGGTAGAGTCCGCCGATGTAGTGGTGGCCTATGTTCTCCATGATTGGGGCGGAGCAGCCACAACGTTACGGTGTGCCAAACAGAAAAAGAAGCAGATTATTTCATATCGTGATGAAATGGGCAGCTGAGGTTGTCTATTTTGCTGCCACTTCATATTTCCAAAACTGTTGAACGTTAAGCTGTCGGTAAAATTATGCCGAATTTTCATCACTTTACTTTTGAACTAATATTGCTTATAATATTAGTGTGAAAGGAAGTGGTACGGTGGGACAATTTGAACAGCTGGATCAGCTGCTGGAAACACAGGATGGGATGCTGCGAACAGCTCAAGTAGTATCTGCTGGTATTTCTAAGCCTGTTTTTTATGATTATGTGCACTCACGGGAATTGGAGCGGGTCGCGCATGGAATTTATCTTTCCAAGGATGCCTGGGTCGATGCCATGTACTTACTTCATCTGCGGGTCGAACAGGCAGTGTTTTCCCATGAGACAGCTTTATTTTTTCACGATCTGACAGACCGCGAGCCGCTGGAATATACGGTCACAGTCAAGACCGGATATAATCCCTCCAAGCTGAAAGCAGAGGGCGTACAGGTATTCACCATTAAGGCGGAACTGCATGGGGTGGGCCTGACAACGGCTCAGACACCATTTGGGCATACAGTTCCTGTCTATGACCTGGAGCGCACCATCTGCGACCTGCTCCGCAGCAGGAACAACATGGAGATGCAGACTTTTCAAGGGGCATTAAAGATGTATGCCAGAAGAAAAGACAAAGACCTGCGGACATTGATGCGGTATGCCGGTATGTTCCGGGTAGAAAAAATTCTGCGGCAGTATTTGGAGGTGCTTTTATGATAAAAACAGCAAGGCAGTTGAAGGATCTGATCCGCAATCTTTCCAGAAAAAAATCTGCGGACGCCCAGCTCTTGATGCGGAACTACATGATGGAGCGTTTTCTGGAGCGTATCTCCCTTTCTGAATATCGTGACAAATTTATTCTGAAAGGCGGTATGCTGGTAGCGGCTATGGTTGGTCTGGATGCCCGTTCCACGATGGATTTGGACGCTACTGTAAAAGGAGCCAATGTCAATGTGGAGGACATAGAGAATTTGATTTCCGCTATTGTGAGTGTCCCGCTTGATGATGGCGTCAAATTCCAGCTGAAAAGTATTTCGGAGATTATGGATGAGGCGGAATATCCGGGGATTCGCGTAAATATGACTACAACCTTTGACGGTGTGGTGACGCCTTTGAAGATTGACATTTCCACAGGGGATGCCATTACCCCCAGGGAGATCCGCTACTCTTTCAAGCTGATGCTGGAAGATCGCTCCATTGATATTTGGGCGTACAATCTGGAAACGGTTCTGGCCGAAAAGCTGGAAACGATCATTACCAGAACTACCACCAACACCCGCATGAGAGATTTCTATGACATTTATATTCTGGAACAGCTGCATGGGAATACATTGGACCCTCAGATTCTCCATGATGCGCTGCGGGCCACTGCTCACAAACGCGGGACAGAACGACATCTTGCAGAAGCTGCCGAAGTTTTTGAGGAAGTGGAGAACAGCTCGGTTATGCAGAAACTTTGGGAATCGTACCGCAAAAAATTTTCCTATGCGGCAGATCTGGAGTGGAACATCATCATGGGGGCGGTGCGCAGTTTATACGCTCTCAGTGAAAAGGAATCGAGCCTATGAAGAAGCACGGCCATTATTGTAAAGTCTGCGGAGAATATAAGGCTAATGAAAAATTTTCCGGCAAAGGTCATGCGGCGCACGTCTGTAAATCCTGTGCTTCTTTGCCGCCGGAGAAGCAAGCGGAGCAAATGACAATAAACCGCTTGCTGAATCTCCCATGGAGATTATCAAAGGAGCAGATTTCCTGGCTGAAGAACCGAATGAAAGATAAGCGCCGGGAAGTTCGTGCGCTGGCAAAAGAACAATACGAGATGAGGTTTCCTCCGAAGCGGTTAGAGGACATCGAGGACAATTTTGATTTTCTCGATGAGGACGATTTAATAGAATAACAAAAGCGGTCTGCACCATGCAGGCCGTTTCTTTTTTGGAAAGGAGGTCTCCCTTATGGCAACCACACGCATCATGCCGCTGCATATCGGCAAGGGTCGGACTGAGAGCCGTGCCATCAGCGATATTATTGACTATGTGGCAAATCCCCAAAAGACCGACAACGGAAAATTGATTACCAGCTATGGATGTGACAGCCGCACTGCTGATGCAGAGTTTCTGTTGGCAAAGCGGCAGTATATTGCCGCCACCGGACGAGTGCGCGGTACAGATGATGTGATCGCCTACCATGTGCGCCAGTCGTTCAGGCCCGGAGAGATCACACCGGAGGAAGCCAACCGGCTGGGCATAGAATTTGCCAGGCGGTTCACCAAAGGCAATCATTCCTTTGTGGTCTGCACCCACATCGACAAATCGCATATTCATAATCACATCATCTGGTCGGCGGTCAATATGGATTGTGACCGGAAGTTCCGTAACTTTTGGGGAAGCACCAGAGCTGTTCGACGTTTAAGTGACACCATTTGTATCGAGAACGGACTATCCATTGTGGAGAACCCCAAGCCCCACGGAAAAAGCTACAACAAGTGGCTGGGCGAACAAGCCAAGCCCTCCCATCGGGAACAGCTACGGGTGATGATTGACCGGGCGCTGGAGCAAAAGCCAGCAGACTTTGACACACTTCTGCAACTGCTTTCCGAGATGGGCTGCGAGGTATCTCGGCGCGGGAAAGCAATCCGCCTTAAAGCTCCCGGCTGGAAGAATGTAGCCCGTATGGATGACAAGCTGGGAGCCGGGTACAGCGAAACAGAAATCCGTGCGGTGCTGGCTGGAGAAAAGCAGCACACGCCCCGCAAGAAATCCACCGTGCAGCCGGAGCCACCCAAGGTCAATTTGCTGGTGGATATTCAGGCAAAATTGCAGGCCGGGAAAGGTGCTGGATATGCACGCTGGGCCAAGGTTTTTAACTTAAAACAGATGGCGCAGACCGTGAATTTTCTTACCGAACATCACCTACTGGACTATACAGAGCTGGAAGAAAAAGCGGTGGCGGCTACCGCCCATCACAATGAGCTGTCAGCGCAGATTAAGGCGACGGAGAAACGCATGGCAGAGATCGCCGTCCTGCGTACCCATATCGTTAATTATGCCAAGACCCGCGAGACCTATGTTGCCTATCGCAAGGCCGGTTATTCCCGAAAATTTCGGGAGGAACATGAGCAAGAAATTCTGCTCCATCAGGCGGCAAAAAATGCCTTTGATGAGATGGGAGTGAAGAAGCTGCCCAAGGTCAAAGACCTGCAATCTGAGTATGCCAAACTGCTGGAGGAAAAGAAGAAAACCTACGCCGAGTACCGGCGTTCCCGTGAGGAAATGCGGGAACTTTTGACGGCAAAGGCCAATGTGGATCGGCTGCTGAAAATGGATGAGGAACAGAAAAAAGAACAAGAAAAAGACCACGGCCAGCGGTAAGCCGGTCATGGTCATAAGCGTCCATCGGACGCGTAGCCGCAGAATGAAATTCTGCGTTCAAAGGGGCTTGGGGGCGCTGCCCTCAACAAGCAAAGCAGAGGGGGAAATCACGTCAGGATTTTTCCCTCTGTGGGCCGAGTGTATTAACACCGGCATTGCTTGCCACTTTTGTTCGCAAACAATATCCGTATCCTTTACACGATGATTTACTTTTATTATCATAGTCGTAATAAGTATATAAACTACTTACATATAAGCACCTAAAATATGAAAGGGCTGATAAAATGATGACCTTTGAAAAGGTTTTAGAAGTATTCAACGATTACCTAAATAAAGATAGTGTTTTGGAGGTGGTGAACACTAAGCGAGGATACACCGTTATGATTTGGGATGAAAAAGATGAGCAATGGTTTGGTGTGGAACATTGCAAAGCCCCCGAGCTTTTACGGGATGCCTTACTTGATGGCTATCGTGATTTTTTAGAGCAACAACTTACTCATAACCGCAGGAGTTTAACCGAAACAGAAATCTTAGATATTCAAAACCGATGTGAACAGCTTTATGATTTGTGTGGAGAATAAAAAAATAACCTAAAAAGTGCGATAGCCTGTGTAGGTGTCGCACTTTTTTCAGTTGGCTTGGCTTACGAAAACAGCGTTAATTATTCCGCAGTTTCTCTTGCCTTTTTCAAGCCTTGAGCCGTAGCTTCCATCACGATAAGCTCCTTTTCTTCCATATCATTCAACAGTACATCAACTTGTTTGCGGCGATTGTTGTCGCCATCTTCATTGCATGGAAAAAAGAACTGGTCTACAGAGATGTCAAGCAAGGTAGTAATGAGATAAAATTTGTTAAGCCTTGGGTGCTGCCCCCTGTTCTCTATATACATAATAGAGCGTGGCGTAAGGTCTACCAGTTGGGCAAGATATTCCTGTGTCCACCCTTTTGCTTCCCGAGCTTTTTTTATCGCTATACCTAACGGCTTAAAATCAAGTTTTCTTTCATCTTGGTACATTTTAATATCATCCTATATCATTGTACATTTCGGGTGATGATATTTGAACGAAGTATGATTTTATGTTTAGTAGTGTATAATTTCGTATTAGTGGAGAGAAACTTGCTATTATTCGTCATTCCGTATATAATAATTATATACTCTTTGCGAAAGGAAGTTGATATTATGAATTACATTTCTGTGAAAGCCGCTTCTGAAAAATGGGGCATATCGGAAAGACGGATACAAAAATTATGTGAGGAAAATCGCATTGACGGAACTGAAAAATTTGGTCGTGCATGGATGATACCAAAAGATGCAGAAAAACCCGTTGATGGACGTATGAAAACAAGGAACAAATAGGAGGAGAATCATGGAATTTAATGAAAAGCTACAACAGCTTAGGACTGGAAAGAACTTAACGCAGGAACAACTTGCGGAGCAATTATATGTATCAAGAACAGCCATTTCAAAATGGGAAAGCGGCAAGGGTTACCCTAACATTGAGTCGCTCAAGTGTATTTCTAAATTCTTTTCTGTGACCATAGATGAACTGCTATCGGGCGAAGAACTGATTACACTTGCCGAAACTGAAAATCGTTCCAACTTGAAAAAAATTTACAGTTTCATTTATGGAATATTAGATATGATGGCGGTTACTTTTATACTTTTGCCGTTGTATGGTAACCTTGTTGACGGATATACTTATTCTGTCAATCTACTTTCATTTACAGACACTACCCCAATATATCTTGCAATCTATTGGATTGTTTTTATTGTTTTGATTGCACTTGGGATAGCGAAACTGATGTGTGTTTGTTTTGAAAAGGAATCATGGAGCAACATAATCACAAAATGCTCTCTCGTGCTGAGTACGCTTTTTATCTGCTTCTTCGCTGCGGCAAGACAACCCTATGTAACCGCCCTTATGTTTCTGCTATTTGTTGCTAAAATATTTGTCTGGATAAAGCAAACCCAAACAAAGTAAAATGCCATAAACCCTTTAAAATAGGCTCTGACACGATAAGTGTCGGAGCTTTTTTCGTGCTGACATCTATTGTGTCGGCATTGTGACGGTAGATTTCTTGGCTTCTATGCAATACTCGTGGATAATAAGATTGTGGTCAGCGAAAACAAGAACAGCAACCCACGGAAAGGAGAATCAAATATGGATTATATCATTGAAACAGAAAATCTTACGAAGCGATACGGAACAGCCACCGTTGTCGATAAGGTAAATCTTCATGTGCCAAAGGGCAAAATTTATGGTTTGCTCGGCAGAAACGGAGCAGGCAAAACCACAGCAATGAAAATGATGTTGCAGCTTGCTTTCCCAACGGAGGGAACGGTACGCTTGTTTGGCACAAACTATAAGGAAAATATCCATACCCTTTATAGCAAAGTAGGCTCTATTATCGAAACACCGGGATTTTACAGTAATTTAACAGGGTATGAGAATTTGCAAATTCTCGCTAAACTGCGAGGGGGAGTATCTAAAAGTGGAGTAGAAAAAGCTCTTGAAGTTGTGGGGCTGCATAAGGAGAAAAGAAAAGTCTTTTCCGATTATTCCCTCGGAATGAAGCAACGGCTTGGTATTGCCGCCGCCATTATGCACGAGCCGGAGCTTTTAATACTTGACGAACCGATTAACGGACTTGACCCCATTGGAATAGTTGAAATACGCTCATTTTTATCTGAACTTAGTCACAATCATGGCATTACCATTTTTATCTCAAGCCATGTTTTAAGCGAGATTGAACAGATAGCAGATATTATCGGCGTTATGCACGAGGGGCATTTAGTAGAGGAAGTGAATATATCCGAGCTTCACAAAAGGAATCGAAAATACATTCAATTTGATTTATCTGACAGTGAGATAGCCGGAAAGATTTTAGAAAACCACTACCACATGACGGATTTTACAGTGCAGGACGGTACGGTGAGAATTTATGACTTTAGCCAAAGTGTTGGAGAAATCAATCGAGAATTTGCACGAAATGGACTGCTCGTGACAAGGATAAATGATAGTGAGGAAAACTTAGAGGACTACTTTTCTAAACTGATTGGAGGTGGCGGTATTGCTTAATCTTATTTCTTGTGAATTATTAAAACTAAAGCGTTCAAAAATGGTGCTAATTAGTGTGGCAGGGGTATTATCTACCCCACTTTTGATGTTAATAGAAGCCTTGCAAACACATTTTGATAAGCCGGAGATTATCTTTACCTTGTCTGACATATACAGCGACAGTGTACTGTATATCATGCTGCTGGTAAACATTATGATATATGTGGCAATTGCAGCTTACTTGTTTAGCAGAGAGTACACAGAAAGCACCCTCAAAACCATATTGCCCATACCCATTTCAAGGACAAAACTATTAATTGGAAAATTTTGCACCCTGCTTCTTTGGATTGTTATGCTAACCCTTGTAACATGGGCAGGTATATTTATCGTTTGTGGGCTATATGACGCTGTCTTTACATTGGAGGGATATAGCTTACTAGTGGCAATAGTATGGCTCCCCAAGTTTTTGTTTGGCAGTATCCTGATGTTTTTAACAGTTTCTCCTTTTGTGTTTGTTGCTATGAAAACAAAAGGATTTGTCGCCCCGATGATTGGCTCTGCCGTGATTGTCATGGGAAGTGCCGCACTTTCAAATCAAGAATGGGGAGCGTTGTATCCGTGGACAGCCACCTATTTCTTGGTGCAGGGTAAACTTCAGAGTACCGGCTATCCTACACTGCTGTCTGTATCTATTATTATTCTTGTATCAGCAGTTGGTTTTCTTATGACCTTTCATCATTTTAAAAAGGAGGATTTGAAATAATGGTACTTGATTTTATAGAAATTTTAAAAGTTATTTTTCTTGGAATTGTTGAGGGTATTACTGAGTGGCTACCTATCAGCAGCACAGGACATATGATTCTTGTGGACGAATTTATCACACTTAATATGAGCGAAGCATTTAAAGAAATGTTTTTTGTTGTTATTCAACTTGGAGCTATACTCGCAGTGGTTGTAATGTTTTGGAACAAGATGTTTCCCTTTCAATTTAAGAACAAAGCACAGTCAATTGTTAAAAAGGATACTTTCTCGTTGTGGTTCAAGGTTGCGGTAGCTTGTGTACCGTCAGTTTTTATGGGGATTCTATTTGATGATTATTTGGATGCTTACCTCCAAACCCCCATTGTGATTTCAATCATGTTAATCTTTTATGGTTTGTTATTCATTCTCATAGAAAATTGGAATAAAAAGCGTACTCCTACTACTATGGCACTTTCTGACATCAGCTATAAAACAGCAATCTTGATAGGGGCATTTCAAGTGTTATCACTTATACCCGGCACATCACGGTCGGGAGCAACGATTATAGGTGCTTTACTCATAGGAGTTTCACGAGTGGCAGCAGCAGAGTTTACTTTTTTCCTCGCAGTACCTACTATGCTTGGAGCAAGTGCTTTTAAGCTGTTAAAATTCGGGTTTGAATTTACAAGTGCAGAACTGCTCGCTCTTGTTCTCGGTATGGCTGTGGCATTTGCGGTATCTGTCTTAGTAATTAAATTCCTAATGAACTTTATCAAAAAACATGATTTTAAGGTGTTTGGTTGGTATCGAATTGTGCTTGGTATACTTGTTGTACTTATAAAATCTTAATAATGCGTTTTCTTTGTGCGCGAATAAAAATGCCAGTTGGTCCTTAAGATCAGCTGGCATTTTTGTTTCTGGGGATGGAAAACAACCCAGAGATTCTCGTTGTCGATCTCCTCCTGATTTTAGTTTGCATGGTGAATTTTGCAAATTGAATCTACAGGAGGTTAATAATGGGATTTAATTATGGATATGAGAAAAAGAAGTTTGATAGTAGATGGAAGCGTTTAGAAGTTGAGTATTGTGATGCAGGGATGAGCGAAGAACAGATTGCTGCCATGAAAGAATATGACTGGGCATGGTTTTGCAGTCAAAGGGTTTTTCAAAACCATACGCAACCAATACCTTGTGAACAATATGATGAAGTATGTGGTCAATCACAGCTGTTCCGAAAGTTTGCATCGTTATCTTATCAATGGGATGTTGATAAGATTGATCAAACGCGATATGGATGGTTGGCTTCGGTGGAAAACGAACAACTACTGTTGAGATTGAAGAAGCTGTCGAAGAAAGATTTGGAGCTATTGACATTACTTTTTGTGGATGGTTATCGTCAAATTGATGTAGCACGTCTTTGGCATTGTTCCAGAAGTGCTGTTGCACAAAGATTTAAAAAAATAAAAAAATTTTTGAATAACACTTAACAAATGAAGCGTATCAGTGCCTACCCATTGAGGGAAGAACATTCTCCCAATGTGGAGCTTGACAATTTCATAGACGGCATTTCCGGTACATAACCTATGTACGAGCGAATCAGGCACGCCGCGAAGATGGACAGCCCCAGGAGGTGATGAATAGGACTGTTCCGAGCGATCCACGTCAGCCTGATACCCGAAAGTGGCATTTCAGGGCGCGATGACTGCATAGGGGTTAAAGATACTTCCTCACGGCCTCCTAAAGACTTGGGGGGAACTCTGCGGCGCACGAGTAAAACGACGCTGTGGAGTTATGACAGCCGCGCCAGCGGAGACCGGAATGTCCCCATCGCCAGGGGTGCGTGGCAAATGTGGCGAGTAAATTTTTCAAAGTCAGATACCATGCGCTGGCAGCTTCGGTTGCCAGCGCATTCATGTGATTTTGAAAGCAACAACCACATCTTTGACAGAAAGGGGGACCACCTATGGAAAAATTGATTTCGCGGAAAGAGGCTGCCAAATTACTGGGGATTAGCATTGCCACTTTGGATGCAGCTCGAAACAGTGGGCTAATTTCCTATGTTCAGTATGTGCAAAATGGTTGCGTGTACTTTACAGATGCTGGCCTTCAGGAGTATATCGCAAAATGCACCCATCGTGCAAAGCCAGTGGAAAAAAGCGCTACATACCGCAAGCTGCGAAGTGTCCGAGCTTGAGCTGTTCCGTATCCTTGCTGGAACCTAATATGTCTGATAAAACAAAGGTACAGCGCTGGACATTATTCTTAGGAGGTGACGGAATTGGCAAAAAGAAAAAGGGCAATTCCTCAATATGGTACGGTCGTGCTTAACGGCATTGAATATTATAGAACCAGAGTCGAAGATTCGGATGGAAACAGAGTGGCGCTTTATGCAAAGACGCCCGAAAAGCTTTATGACAAGGAACTGGAGGCGTTAGAGCAGATTGACAGTACTACGTTTCGTCGAAGATCGCCTACGGTTGCTGAGTACTGTGAGAAGTGGCTGCTGATGCAGTCCGTCCATGTTCGGGCCACCACCTTGACAGATTATACCTCTAAGGTGCGGCGGCACATTATTGGAGGGCTGGGAGACAAGAGAATGGCTGATGTATCCCTGGATGACATCCAACTTGCCCTCGTACCTGTTTCCAAGAAGTCGGCTTCGGTTTATAAGTCTGTGGTGATTCTCTGCAAGTCCATTTTCCGGGCGGCCAAGGAGAGCCATGTGATTGACGAGGACCCGACCATATACCTGGATGCAAAGGGAGGAGTTCCCCAGGAAGAAAGACAGGCATTGACGGATGAACAGGTTGAGCGGCTTTTGGACACGATCCGGGATTTGCCGCCCTATGTATTTGTGATGATCGGTTTATATGCCGGTCTGCGCCGGGAAGAAATCCTGGCGCTGCAATGGGATTCTGTGTATCTGGATGCAGAGGCTCCGTACTTAACGGTACGGCGGGCATGGCACACAGAACATAACAGGCCGGTCATTCTTACCGAGCTAAAGACCAAAGCGGCACAAAGAAACATTCCTCTCCCGGTCTGTCTGGTTGAATGTCTGAAAGATGCAAAGAAAAAATCCACTTCGGATTATGTGATTGCCAATCGGGACGGTGATCCGCTATCCTATACACAGTTTAAGCGGCTGTGGCAGTATATTGTGACGCGGACTGCAAAGCCGAGAATGGCCAGAAAACTTGTGGACGGAAAGTATGTAAAATATATGCTTTACCCGAAACTTGGAGAAAAAGCCAGGAATAACGGCCATGTGGTATATAGCCTGGATTTTGAAGTGACACCGCATCAGCTGCGGCACACCTACATCACCAATCTGATTCATTCTTCGGTGGACCCCAAAACGGTACAATATTTGGCGGGCCATGAAAGCAGCAAAATCACGATGGACATTTACGCAAAGGTCAAATACAACAGGCCGGATGATCTTGTCAAAGCAATGGGCTGTGCCTTTGACTTATGGGACGCTGTGTAAGTTCCGAACAATTCAGAAAATGAAGTAAGAGCGAGACAAGGATGTCTCGCTCTTAGTTTTTCCTTGGCCGTATCTTTGATTCAATTTGAAATCTCTGATAAAAAGGAGGTGTAGATACATCACCACGCGAGAAAGGAAATTAATTATGGCAAAGAAGAAAAAAACATACCTCAATATGGAACCGTCACACGAAAGGGTGTCCTGTATTACAGAACCCGGATTCTGGACGCAGACGGCAAGCAGGTGAGCTTGTATGGGACTACCTGCGAGGAACTGTACGATAAAGAGCAGGAGGCGAGACGCCAGGTAGCGGAGATCATCTTCCACCGGGAGCATCCTACTGTGGCCGAGTATTGTGAGAAGTGGCTGTTGATGCAATCCGCAAAAGTGTCGCCGGCTACACTGAAGGGCTACGCCTCCAATATGAAGAACTACATTATCAAGCCTTTGGGAGATATGTATATGGAGGAAGTAACAGCGGATGATATTCGTCTGGCGCTGATCCCATTGTCCAATAAGTCCGAGAGCCTGCACAATACGGTGAATATGCTCCTCAAGTGCATTTTTTACTCGGCAGAGCGGAGCCAGTTGCTGGAATACAATCCGTGTGAGGGGATTTCGGCAAAAGGAGGGAAACCGACCCAAAAGAAAGATTCGCTGACAGACCAGCAGGTGGAAGTGCTGCTGGAAACCGTCAAAGGACTTCCGCCGTATCTGTTTACCATGATCGGCTTATATGCCGGTCTGCGCCGAGAAGAAGCTCTCGCCTTGCAATGGGATTGTGTGTTCCTCGATGCACCCACTCCATATATCTCTGTGCGGCGCGCATGGCGATCAGAGCATAACAGACCGGTTATCTCTACAACGCTTAAGACGAAAGCAGCAAGAAGGGATATTCCCATTCCCAAATGCCTTGTGAATTGTCTGCGGGAAGCCAAGGCTGCCTCCAAATCGGAATATGTGATTGCCGATAGTGAGGGACAGCCCTTGTCATATTCGCAGTTCAAACGTGTCTGGCAGTACATCGTTGTTCGGTCTACCAAGGAGCGTACCTATTATAAGTATGTGAACGGACAGAGCATCAAGTACACTGTTCAGCCGAGTCTGGGAGGACATCAGAAAAACAATCCCAACATTGTGTATAGCCTGGACTTCGATGTGACACCGCACCTGCTGCGGCATACCTACATCACCAATCTTCTGTATGCAGGTGTTGACCCCAAGACGGTCCAGTACCTTGCCGGACATGAGAACAGCAAGACAACTATGGACATCTATGCAAGAGTAAAGTATAATAAACCAGAACAGCTATTCGATGTAGTAAATTCTGCATTTCATCAAGCTGTCCCCTCGTAAAAGTGGCCTGTTTTTTGGTTAAGGAATAGGACAACCGAGGGGCCGAGGCTCAAAAAAGCCCGGAATATCAAGGAAAATCATCGCTCAGACGATTGAAATACGGCCTCAAAGGTGCCCGTCGTGCGCCGCAGTTCTCCAAGAGATAATTGCCGCACAAGGTTTTTGGGGACAGGGGCCAAGGGGTTTCCCCTCATCCTGTTCCAAAACAAAGCGATTGTTCATCCGAATGCCTCTGTGTTACAGAGGCATTCTTTTTTGCAAAGGAGCGTATTTTTCCGGTAAAACGCAGACCGATGTTTTTCAAAGGCGTTTCTGCAAAAAGAGGACCTGACGGCATCGCCGTCAGGAGA
>NZ_JBBMFD010000012.1:0-73101 GCF_040096205.1 Solibaculum intestinale
CGGCGGTATGAAAATACCGCCGCTGTTTCTATGTAAGGTTTTGTTTATTTGTATTCCTTGGAAACAATGACGTTGCCGTCCTTATCCACGTATTCCACAATCAGCGACTCTGCGCCGGAAACCTGTTCTTTGAGTTCCTTAAGGCCAGCCTGGAAAGTAGAAGCCATCTGCTCCATGCCGCTCTCCAGAGTCTGCTTGGCCGCGTCGGCATCTCCGATGTCCGTGGTGAACTGATAGCGGTACACCAAGGAGTTTTCTCTTTGGATCAGCTCCAGCTTCATACCGCTGCTGTCCAGCGTGTCCTTCATCGACTCCATCTGCGATTGGATGCTGCTGATATACTTATCCATGCTGCCCGCGCCGGAACCACCGCACGAGGCAAAAGACAAGCACATGACAAGACAGCATACTGCAACCAAAAGTTTCTTCATCCTGATCTCTCCTCAAAAAGTTTTTTGCCCCCTACCGCAAACGCCGCAATGACGGAAAGGGAAAGAAGCATAAACGTCCCAGAGCGAAGCCCTGGGACGTTTGGAGCGGGAAACGGGATTCGAACCCGCGACTTTCGGCTTGGGAAGCCGACGCTCTACCGCTGAACTACTCCCGCGAAGTATTCCAGATTATAGCACGGGTTCGGAAAAAATGCAAGAGGTTATGGAATACTTTGTTCGAATAATTTTCCCGCCTGATCCGGTTGGTCGCAGACGGCGAAAAACACATACCCGTTCTTTTCCAGAATCACAGAGGTGGAAACTTTGGTGTATTCGGTGTTGCTGTAAGACCGGTAAGAGGATTCCTTCAGGCTGATATGCTCGCCCACCGCGTCCTTGACCGACGAAACCGATTCCTTGGAAGACGCCTGGATGATTCCGATTTCATCCGCGTTTCCCTCCGTGTCGCTGACCAAATACGCGAAATCCGCCACCTCGCTGTCCTTGAGCACAAAGTGCAGAGACATCTGGGGCTTTTTGATCACAGAATAGTCCTTGATCTCCAGCTTTGCCGCGATCGCTTCCACCTTTGCCGCCGCGTCTTGCTCATAAGCGGCGGTGGACGCATCGTTTGAGGAACAGGAAACAAAAAGCAGGCAAATCAAACTCAATATGGCCAATCCTCCCACACGGAAGAAGAAAGCCAAACGCTTGCGCATATTGTTTCACCACACAACCTTCAAAATTCCAACAGAACAAGAACCGACCCTTTGCGGTTCCCTTCTTATTATACTACAAACCAAGGCTTACGCAAGCTGACAAAACAGACAGAAAAGAAAAGAGAAGAAAGTGCATATCATACAAAGAAAAAGAAACGATGCTTTTTGCCGGTTTCCAGCAAAAAGTCCGGAAAACAGGAAGAGAAAATTTCCCCATTGTAAAGAAGGGGAAAGGCATGGCTTTACATAAAAATGACGAAGCGATTCGGCTGTTCCCAGGAGTAATCCACATTTTCCACCGAGTTTTCCACCGAACAGGACCGGGACAACCGCTTTTTTTCGTGAAAATGTGGAAAACTTCGTTTGTTTTGCCCATTTTCCACATGTGCCCGGTGGAAAACTGAAGTTTACGTAATGCGGGAATAAACACCAATTTCGTAGATATACGGCGAGTTATCACTCCTTGACGGATAAGGGAGCTTTTGTACCCAGTTGATTGCAGAATTGGAACGGCGCAAAACCGGGTCAGGCGGAGACGCCTGAAGAGACCGCAGCGGCCTGTTCTTCCACCGAAAGGATGGAAGCCCCCTTATAATAGTGGGTGAGAATGTCCTGCCATTTGGTGCCCTGGCGCGCCATGTAATCTGCTCCGTACTGGCTCATGCCCACCCCGTGGCCGTATCCCTTTACCGTGAAGGTGAATACCCCGTCCGCCGCCAGGATGCTGAAATTTGCCGACCGAAGCCCCAAAGCCTCCCGAATCTGCCGGCCGGACAAGGTCCCGCTTCCCACGGCGATGGAAGTCACCGTGCCGGCGGGACTCAGCTGCGCTTCTCCGAACCAGGCCGCCGTATCCTCCGGCAAGGTCAGGTCCGGGAAGGCGGTCAGCAGGGCCGACTGCAAATCAGCCGCCCCAAAGGAAACCTGGGTCTGGTATTCGGGGGCCAGCGTGTCGCCCGGGCTTTCCACCGACTGCAGGTAGGCGACGTCATTGCCCCAGTAGACCCCGGCGGTTTCGGTTACGCCGCCGGAAATGGCGTGATAGACCGCCAGAATCGGCTCGCCCTCGTACACCAGCAGCTTACCGGAAACCTCCTTGACGGCCGCCTCAATGCGCTCCCAGGCGGCGGAAAAGCTGTCTCCCCACTGAGCCTGAGCTTGTTCTTTGGGGATATAGCCTTCCTTTTGAGCGGTATTGACGGTAAAATAGGCGCCTTGCAGGGAGGGGTCCGGGCTGGCCTTCTGCTGCTCGCGCTTGCGGTAGGCACCGGTGTAAGCTGCCACCGCCTGGGCTTTGAGGGCCTCCGTGTGGAAGGAGGGAGGCATTTCCGCCGCTACCGCCCCGCACAAATAGTCGTATGCGCTCACCGTCAGCACCTTCCCGTCCGCCTCATCCAGCAGCAGGAAAGTGTCCTCCGGCTTTGTGGGGGAAGGGGATTGGCCCTGGGGCTGGGAGAATAGGTTTGTCCCCGCCATCAGCGGCAAAAAGAGCATGCAAATCAGCAAGGCAAGCGCAAGACAAAGATACCGTTTCATAACCCGCTCCTTTGTTCATCTTGAGAATTGTTTTGATTGTCATTCCTGCATGTAGGGGATGAAAAAAGGAAAATGCCGGAGCAACTTCCCCAAAAATGCAGGAACTCTTTCGCAAACTTTCAAAAAAATCGAAAAACCCGTCGGATATTCTTGACTTTGACCGGGTGGTATTATAAAATGACAACTAACGCTATGATTTGGAAGCATTTGAATGGAGGAGATACCGTGACGCCGTACGCCAACGAAGACCTGCGGG
This sequence comes from Solibaculum intestinale, assembly GCF_040096205.1. Taxonomy (NCBI): domain Bacteria; kingdom Bacillati; phylum Bacillota; class Clostridia; order Eubacteriales; family Oscillospiraceae; genus Solibaculum; species Solibaculum intestinale. The sequence goes on from NZ_JBBMFD010000012.1 coordinate 2,943, forward strand.
GGGATACCCTTAAAGATTTATGCGACGAGTTTCGGAAAAATAACCACATCCGGGCGGAGGACTACGAACGCTTTGGAGTCAAGCGAGGCCTTCGCAACCAGGATGGATCGGGCGTCATGGCGGGCCTAAGCCTCATTTGTAATGTCCACGGCTACGTGCTCGACGACGGGGAAAAGAAGGCGGTGCCCGGCAAGCTGATCTACCGGGGCGTGGACATCAACGACATTGTGGACGGCTGCGTCAAAGAGCAGCGGTTCGGATTTGAGGAAGTGGTGTGGCTCCTGCTCTTCGGCAAACTGCCAAACCCGCGCCAGCTGCATATGTTCGCAAGGCTGCTGGCCGATTCCAGAGAGCTGCCGGAATACTTTGTGGAGGACATGATTATCAAAGCCCCGTCCCCCAACATTATGAATAAGCTGGCTCGTTCGGTGCTTGCCCTTTATTCCTATGACGACGACCCGGAGAACAATTCCCTGGAGAACCTGATGCTCCAGTCCATCCACTTGATCGCCCAGTTGCCCACCATCATGGTCAACGCCTACCAGGTTAAGCGCCGGCACTATGATCGGGAGACCATGTACTTTCATCCGTTGGACCCCCAGCAGGACACGGCGGAAGCCATTCTGGGCACCTTGCGCATGGACCGCAAGTTCACCCCCGAGGAGGCAAGGCTTCTGGACTTATGCCTGATTCTCCACGCCGAGCACGGCGGAGGCAACAATTCTACCTTCACCACTCGTGTGGTCACCTCCTCCGGTTCGGACACCTATTCGGCCATTGCCGCGGCCATCGGGTCTTTGAAGGGACCCCGCCACGGCGGCGCCAACATCAAGGTTATGGAAATGCTCGGCTACCTATTAAGAGGAGTCAAGGATTATGACGACGACGAGGAAATCGCCCGCTTCCTGGAAAAGATGATCGACCGGGAGGAAGGGGACCGGTCCGGCCTCATCTACGGCATGGGCCACGCGGTTTACACGCTCTCCGACCCGCGGGCGCTGATTCTGCGCGACAATGTGCAGCCTTTGGCCGAAAAATGCGGCCTTAGTGACGAACTGAAGCTTTTGGAGGCGGTGGAGCGGCTGACGCCTCAGGTGTTTGCCCGAAAGAAGGGAAACACCAAGGCCATGTGCGCCAATGTGGATTTGTATTCCGGGCTTGTCTACCGCTGCCTGGGGATTCCCCAGGAGCTGTTTACCCCCTTGTTCGCCGTTTCCCGGATCGCCGGATGGTGCGCCCACCGGATGGAGGAATCGGAGATGGGCAAGCGGATCATCCGTCCGGCCTACAAGTCGGTGGCGAAAATGTCCACCTATGTCCCTCTTTCCCAGCGGGAATAAGGCTGCCAAGCGAAGGAGTGGGAAAATGCAACCGGTCCGATTACATCCGCAGTGCATCCGCTGTTTGCTTGAGAAGCAGTTGAATCATTTTCCTCAGGGCATATCCGAGGAAGAACAGATTGTATATATGCAGCGGGTCCTGCGTACGCTTGCAGATGCGCCCAAAACGGCCAGCGCGCCGGTTGTGGTGCGTGAAATTGGCAGAATTCAAAGGCAGATGTTCGGCTATGAAGAGGACTATTCGGAAGTAAAAACCCATTTTAACCAGATCATGCTGGAACGGGAAGAGGAGATCCGGGGAAAGCTGCGCCGGGCGAAGGACCCTTTGAAGCTGGCGGTACAGTATGCCATGACTGGAAACTACATTGATTTTGGGGCCATGCAGAAGGTGGACGAAGCGAAGCTGGACCGGTTACTCCAGCAGGCAGAGGAGCTGCCGCTGCAGGAGCAGGAATACCAGTCCCTCAGGCAGACTTTGTTAAGCGGGAAGAGCGTGGTATATCTAACGGATAACTGCGGTGAAATCGTGCTGGACAAGCTGCTGATGCAGGAGATTAAACGGATCAACGAACAGGCGCGTGTTACGGCGGTCGTCCGTGGACACAGGGTGCTCAACGACGCGACGATGGAAGACGCCAAACAGGTTGCGCTGGCCGACGCGGCATATGTCATGGATAACGGCAGCGACATTGCCGGCACATGCCTGGACGACATTTCCCGGAAAGCGAAACAGGCACTGGACCAGGCGGACGTAATCCTGGCCAAAGGGCAGGCAAACTTTGAAACGCTGTGCAAATGCGGAAAAAATGTGTACTATCTTTTTATGTGCAAATGCAGCTTATTTGCAGACCGGTTTGGGGTGCCGATGTATCACGGCATTTTGATTCACGACAGGAACTGCTGCGCTTAAGCTGGATATGATTATGTCATGATAAAAGCCGGACGGCGAGTGAAAGCTCGCCGTCCGGCTTTTTGTGCAGTGACAGGAAAGAGACCGGCAAGGGTCTCCCTTTTATTCCTGGGCGCCGCACTATTTCTATAGCTTCGATCCGGCGTGTTTTTCCTGCGGGCCGCCGCTGCTTTCAGGCCTTCGCATTGCGCCGTAAAACCGCAGAGAGGCCCTGCTTTCACCTTTTGTCCGGCAGGTCTGGTTAGTTTACATAAGATATCGACTCGTCTCCAAATTACCCCAGGGGGAATCTGGAATTTGAGAGGATATCTTTGGCAGGTTGCTGTAAGAAAAGAGGAAAGGAAGGCCTATTTTATACAAATTGGTAAATTAAAGCAGGAGCAACCGGGATTCCCCAGGATTTGGTGTGAAAAGTTTACAAAATCGCGTTCCTTTTCTATTGCAATGGAGGCGCGTTGTCGCTATAATTGATACCAGTGGTGCGAGATGGAGCCAAAAAGCATTAAAATGGTGTAAGATGGAGCATAACACAACCGAAGGGAGGGGAACGCCGTGCTCTTGGGCCGATACCAGCATACTTTGGACGCCAAGGGCCGTGTGTTTGTCCCCGCAAAGCTTCGGGAGACGTTGGGGGAACGCTTCGTCGCCACCAAAGGCAAGGATGTTTGCATCTGCATTTACCCTATGGAAGAATGGTCCCGGCAGGAGGCAAAGCTTCTGGCCCTGCCGTCGAAATACAGCGACCTGCAGCGGTTTTACTTTTCCAACGCCGCGGAACTCGAGCCGGATAAGCAAGGGCGCGTCCTGCTGCCCGCCGACCTGCGGGAGTATGCCGGGCTTGAGAACGACGTGGTCATCATGGGGGTGGGCAACCGGGTGGAAATCTGGAACGCCGCCGACCGCCAGGCAAACACCAGTGAGTTAACGCCCCAGAGCGCGGCCATGCTTATGGACGAGCTGGGCATTTAAAGAACACAATCCAAGTCAGAAAGGGTGGTACGCGTGGAATTTTCCCATCGTCCGGTGCTGCTTGACGAATGCATCAACGCGCTTGCCATCCGGGCAGACGGCGTTTATGTGGACGGGACCGCCGGAGGCGGGGGGCACTCCCAGGAAATTGCCAAGCGCCTGACCACCGGGCGGCTCGTCGCTATTGACCAGGACCCGGACGCCATTTTAGCGGCGGGTGCCCGGCTTTCTCCCTATCCCCAAGCCACCCTAGTCCGCTCAAACTTTTCGCGAATGGCCCAGGTACTCGGGGAACTGGGCATTTCCAAGGTGGACGGGGTCCTTTTGGACATCGGCGTTTCCTCCCATCAGCTGGATACCCCTGAGCGGGGATTTTCCTACCATGCCGACGCGCCGCTTGACATGCGCATGTCCCAGGAAGGCCCCTCGGCCAAGGATCTGGTAAACGGGCTTCCTGAACGGGAGCTTTCGAGAATTTTATTCGAATACGGAGAGGAGCGCTATGCCAGGGGAATCGCCCGGGCCATCGTGCGCCGGCGGGAGCAAGGGCCCATCGAAACCACCGGCGAACTGGTGGATGCGATCAAAAGCGGAATGCCCGCAGCCGCCAAACGAGAACAGGGCCATCCGGCCCGCAGGACCTTCCAGGCCCTGCGCATCGAGGTAAATGGCGAGCTCGACCGGCTCAGGGAAGGGCTTGAAGCCGCGTTTTCGTCGTTAAAGGTAGGCGGGCGGCTGGCAGTCATCACCTTTCACTCGCTGGAGGACCGGATTGTCAAACGTCAATACGCCGCCTGGTGCAAGGGCTGTACCTGCCCGCCGGATTTCCCGGTGTGCGTCTGCGGCAAGACCCCTCAGGGGAAGCTCTATACGCGAAAGCCCATTGAAGCGGGAAAAGAGGAGCTCGAAGAGAACCCCCGCAGCCGCAGCGCCAAGCTGCGGGTCATTGAAAAAATCAAGGAAGAATGAGGAGGAAATCCCCTCCCGTATGAATAGAAAGGAGGCAGCGGAGTGGCCGCCAGCCAGAGAAACGAAGCCTATGACTTTTCCCTGTTTGAAGAGCGGGAAAGCCGGGTCATACGGATGCCGGAAAAGAAAAAGGAAAAAAAAGTGCAGAAGGCCAGCGCCGTGGAAGGATACCTGCGGGCATTTTTGCTGGTGGTCGCCGCCGCCGTCGCCCTTTCGGTGGTGGGCTACATGGTCTACTGCAAGATGACTCTGTCCGAACTGGGAGACCAGCTGGTGAACGCCAAGGCGGAGCTTACCTTGGCGGACAGCGAGTTTATCCGCCTGCAAACCGATTTACAGGAAAAAATGGCTACCCGTAACATTGAGGAGCAGGCTAAGGCCCTGGGAATGGAACGGCCCCAGGCCAACCAGATCGAATACGTCGTCATCAACGATACCGACAAGGTGGAGGTAGCGCAGCCGTCCCAGGAGAAGGGGTTCTTCGAATCCATCTTCGACACGATCGCAAGCTGGCTGTCATAATGAGAGCAAAGGCGAAATATGTATGATGTGGAGCGCCGCGTCCGGGAAAGGGACGGCGCGGACACAATAAAAAAACGGAGAGTTGAGAGAACATCTTAACTCTCGTTTTTTCAAAGGGAGGAAAGAGGAATGTCGAAAGGCCCGACGAGGAAGATGGTCGTGAAAATGACGGTGCTCATGGTGCTTCTGGTCTTTGTCGCCTTCGGTACGGTGCTTGGACAGTTGGTAAACATCCAGTTCATCAACGGCGACTACTACCAGGAAAAGGCCATCAACCAGCAGCTGCGCACTTCGACCATCAACGCGGCCCGCGGCACCATATACGACTGCAATATGAAGGCAATGGTCACCAGCGGCACCGTCTGGACGGTGGTGCTTTCTCCCGCCGACATTGATTCGGACGAGAAGCTAAATAAAATTGCCGACGGCCTGGCGCCAATTTTGGGCATCGACCGGGCTGTCATCATGGAAAAGGGACAGAACAAAAAGTCCCAGTTTCAGATCATCGCCCGTAAGGTGGAGAAGCCGGTGTTCGATGCCATTTCCACCTTTGTGGTGGACAATGACATTGGAAATGCCGTGGTCATGATCGAAGACTCCAAGCGCTACTATTCCTACGGCGACCTGGGCGCTTCCATCATCGGCTTCACCGGCACCGACAACCAGGGCCTCCAGGGCATCGAGGCCGCTTACGACAACGTGCTCCAGGGCGTGCCCGGCAAGGTGGTAGTGGCCAAGAACGCCTACCAGACCGACATGCCCTTTGACTATGAAACCCAGATCGAACCTCAGGACGGGAGCAGCCTGGTTCTGACCATCGACGAAAGCATCCAGGCCTTTGTAGAACGCAGTCTGGAAACGGCGGTGCAGGAGAACGACGTGGGCAACCGGGCCGCCGCCATCGTTATGAATGTGAAAACCGGCGAGATTCTCGCCATGGCCACCGAGCCGGACTACGACCTGACAAAGCCCTTCGAACTTTACGACCCGAGCCTGCAGTCCATCATCGACGCGGCGTCGGAGGAGGACAAAGAAAAGACCACTACGGATGTATTCAACTACCAATGGAGCAACAAGGCCATCACCGATACTTATGAGCCGGGTTCCGTTTTCAAGACATTTACCTCCGCCATGGCGCTGGAGGAAAAGAAGGTTTCCGCGTCGGATACCTTTTTCTGTCCGGGCTACCAGATTGTGGGTGGCATTCGCATCAACTGCGCGAAAACCACCGGTCACGGCTCCTTAGACTTCTGGGGCGCGCTGCAAAAGTCCTGCAACCCCTCCTTTATGCAGATCGGCGAACGGGTGGGGCCCCACCTGTTCTTCCAGTACTTCAAGTCCTTCGGCTTTACCGAGAAAACCGGGATTGACCTGCTGGGAGAGGCCGCCAACACCGGCCTTTACCACAAAGAGGAAGACTTAAAGCCCGTCGAGCTTGCCACCTCTTCCTTCGGCCAGACCTTCAAGGTTACCCCCATCCAGATGATCACCGCTTTCTGCGCGGCGGTCAACGGCGGCAACCTGATGGAACCCTATATCGTCAGCAAGGTGCTTGACAGCGACGGCAACATCATCGAGAGTACCCAGCCTACCGTGCGCCGCCAGGTGATTTCTGCAGAAACCTCCGCGGAACTTTGCAAGATGCTGGAATCGGTGGTGTCCATCAGCGGCGGACGAAACGCCTACATCCCCGGCTACCGGGTGGGCGGCAAGACCGGTACCTCCCAGAAGCAGGATAAGTGGAATGAAGATCATACTGCTCGTCCTTACCGCATTGCTTCCTTCTGCGGCTTCGCCCCGGCGGACGACCCGCAGATTGCCATGCTGGTTCTTCTCGACGAACCCCACGGAGACAACGCAAACGGCGGCGCCATCGCGGCACCCGTGCTGCGCGAGGTGTTCGAGGACGCCCTGCCTCATCTGGGCATCCAGCCGGTCTACAGCGAAAGCGAGCTGGAAAACGCCGATACCAGCGCCCCGGCCCTGGTGGGCCTTACCACCTCCCAAGCCCAGACCAAGCTTACCCAGTCCGGCTTTAAAACCAAGATCATCGGCTCGGGCGATACGGTGCTCAAACAGGTGCCGTCTCAGTACAGCACCATGCCCCGCGGCGGGACCGTAGTGCTCTATACCTCCTCGGATACCGGCCAGGAAGGGGACGTGGTGGTGCCCGACTTTGCCAGCATGACCCTGTCCCAGGCAAATGCGGCGGCGGTGGGCGCCGGGCTCAACGTGCGCATCACCGGCATCGGGCTGGAAAGCACCGACGCGTACTGCTCCAAGCAAAGCATCGCCGCGGATACGACGGTGCTGCGCGGAACCGTCATCGAGCTGGAATTCCTGCACAAGGTGGATGAAAACGTCGGCAACCTGATTGAATAGCATAAAAGCAAACCACAATAGAAGAAGGAGGCCCTGCCATGACGCTCGGCGAGCTGCTGGCGCCCCAAAGGGTGCCGCAGAGCTTGACCGACGTGAAAATCAGCGCCATCGCCCGCAACATCGAGCGGGTGACGCAGGGAAGTCTATTTGTTATCACCAAAAAGCATCTCCATGAAGGAACACAGCTGGCCCACCAGGCCCTCAAGGCCGGGGCTGCCGCCGTGGTCACCCAGGAGGACTTGCAGCTGGAGCGGCAGGTTCTGGTGGAGGACACTGCCGAAAGCTACGCCAAGCTCTGTTCCGCCTGGTTCGGCCATCCCGCCCAGAAGCTCAAGCTCCTGGGCGTCACCGGCACCAACGGAAAAACCACCGTCACCCACATGCTCAAGGAAATCTTAGAGCAGGCGGGGCACCGGTGCGGCCTGGTGGGAACCATCGGCAACGAAACCGGCAAAAGCGCCCTGGAAGCCCACAACACCACCCCCGACGCTTTCGAGCTCCATTCCCTGTTCGCCAGGATGGTGGAGGAAGGGTGCGAGTACGCGGTGATGGAGGTTTCCTCCCATGCGCTCGACCAGGGCCGGGTAGCCGGCTTGACTTTTGAGGCGGGCGTGTTTACAAACCTGACCCAGGACCACTTGGATTATCACAAAACCATGCAAAACTACCTGCTTGCCAAGCGCAAGCTGTTCGAGCAGTCCAAGCAGGCGGTGCTCAACCTGGACGATCCGTACGGGCTGAAAATCGCCGACGGCCTTTCCTGCCGGAAGGTTACCTTCTCCATCCGCTCCGGCAACGCCGATTACTTTGCCGATTCCTTCACCCCCCACCCGGCAGGAATTGATTTTAACCTGATCGCACCCCAGGGGAAAAGCCGGGTGAATCTGAAGGTGCCCGGAGCGTTTTCCGCGTCGAACGCCCTTGCCGCGGCGGCCTGCGCCCTTGTGGTGGGCATCCCGTTTTTGACGGTGACAGCGGGGCTCAATGCCTTCCCCGGAGTCAAGGGCAGGCTGGAGCTGGTAGAGACCGGGCGGCCCTTTACCGTGGCCATTGATTACGCCCATACCCCAGACGGGCTTCGTAAGGTCATTGAGGCGGTGAAAACCTCCGCAAAAGGGCGGGTGGTGGTCCTCTTCGGCTGCGGCGGAGACCGGGACCGCACCAAGCGTCCCCTCATGGGGCGGGTGGTTGCGTCCATGGCCGATTATGCTATAATAACCAGTGACAATCCCCGCACGGAGGATCCGAAGAAGATCATCGACGAAATCCTGGAAGGGATGGGAGGCGGAAGGGCGTCCTATACCGTTATTGTTAATCGGGCCCAGGCCATCCGTTTCGCCATCCAAAACGCAAGAACGGATGATTTTATCCTGCTCGCGGGAAAGGGCCACGAAACCTACCAGGTGCTGCGCGAAGGGGTCATTCCTTTCGACGAACGGGAGATTATAAAAGAGGCGCTCAAAGAGCCGCTTTCCTAGCGGCGGAGAATCAGGAGAAAAGGGGAAGCTAGATGAGAATGTCGGTATCCGAAGCGGCTATGGCCGTGGGCGGAAAATGGGAAACGGACGCGGTCTTTTCCAGCGTCTGCACGGACAGCCGAAAGCTCAAGCCCGGATGTCTGTTTGTGGCCGTGGAAGGGGAAAACTTCGACGGCCACGCCTTCATCCGCGCCGCCGAAGAACAAGGCGCGGCGGCGGTTTTGTGCCACAAGCGGGTGAAATCGGGCTTGCCTGCCATTCTTGTGAAAAACACCCAGACGGCCCTTTTACGGCTCGCCGCTTATTACCGCTCGAAGTTTGACATCCCGGTGGTGGGCCTGACCGGCAGCGTGGGCAAGACCACTACCAAGGACATGACCGCCTGTGTCCTTGCAAGCCGGTATCGTACGCTTAAAACCCAGGGCAATTTCAATAATGAAATCGGCCTGCCGCTGACCGTGTTCCAAATGGACGAAACCACCCAAGCAGCGGTGCTGGAAATGGGTATGAGCAATTTCGGGGAGATTTCCCGCCTATCCCAGGCGGCGGCTCCCACTCTGGGAATCATCACGAAAATCGGCGTGTCCCACATGGAGACGCTGGGCTCCCAGGAAGGAATCCTCAAAGCGAAACTGGAACTGCTCGATGGGTTAAAGTCAGGAGCGCCACTCTTACTCAATGGGGACGATCCGTTTTTAAAGGACATTACTTATTCAAGCCGCCCGGTGCTTTTCTTCGGGATCGAAAACCAGGCGTGCGACTTTAAAGCGGAGGACATCGAGCAGGGGGAAGACAGCACCCGCTTTATGGTGTGCTATGAAAGAAAGCGGTATCCGGTTACTCTGCCTACCATCGGGCTTCACAACGTCTATGACGCGCTGGCAGCCTTCGGGGCGGGGGTCACTCTGGGCGTGCCGCCCCGGGCGGCGGCCAAGGCACTGTCGGGATACCTGCCCTCCGGCATGCGCCAGCGGGTGGTGCGCTGTGAGGGCCTGACCGTGATTGAGGACTGCTACAACGCCAGCCCCGACTCGGTCAAAGCCGCCCTGACCGCCCTTGGGGAAATGCCCTGTAAGGGACGGCGGGTCGCGGTGCTGGGCGATATGCTGGAGCTGGGCGGCATTTCCGAAGAAGCCCATCTTTCCTGCGGCATGCAGGCGGCGAAGAACGCCGACCTTTTGTTTGCGTTCGGCCCCTTGGCAAGCGGGTATGCGAAAGGGGCGCGTGAGGCCGGCATGCAGGCGGTATGGGAGTTTGACGGCAGGGCGGGCAAAGGACCTTTGATTGACGCGCTGCTGGAAGCATTACAGGACGGGGACGCGGTTCTTTTTAAGGCGAGCCGAGGGATGAAGCTGGAAGAGGCCATCGCCCCGCTTTATGAGAGGTGGAAAAAACAGTGTTAGGTGCGGCGACAGGGATAGCGGCCTTGGTGGCGTTTGCGGTAACGGTGCTGCTGGGCTTTGTGGCAATTCCATTTTTAAAACGGCTGAAATTCGGGCAAAGTATTCTGGAGGACGGCCCGACCTGGCATATGAAAAAGCAGGGAACCCCCACCATGGGCGGTATTATGCCCATCGCGGGGGTGGTCTGCGCGGTGGCGGTGACCTTTTTGGTCTTTACCATCGCCTGGCCCACCGTGCTGCCGGGTGAGACCTCCCTGCAGAAAACCAGGCTTTGGTTTGGGCTTTTGATGGCCCTGTGCATGGGCCTGATCGGGTTTCTCGACGATTATATCAAGGTAGTCAAAAAGCGCAACCTGGGCCTTACTTCCAAGCAAAAGCTTTTTTTGCAGATTCTCGCCGCCTTGGTGTACGCCATCCCGGTGTACCTGGCAGGGGAGCACGGCATGTACATCCCCTTTTACGGGGACTTTGAGATGGGGATCTGGTACATTCCCGTCATGGTGTTCATCATCGCCGCGGTGGTCAACGCCGTCAACCTGACCGACGGCTTGGACGGCCTGGCATCCAGCGTCACCTTCTTCGTCTCGGTGACCTTCATGGTCACGGCGGGGCTTCTGAGTATGCTGGGAGTGGCCATTGCGGGCGCTGCCATGGCAGGCGCCTGCCTGGGCTTTCTGGTGTGGAACTTCTACCCGGCTAAGGTGTTCATGGGAGACACCGGCTCCCTTTTCATGGGCGGAATGGTCTGCGCGCTGATTTTCGGCGTGGATATGCCGCTTTTGTTCCTGCCGGCGGGCATCATTTTCCTGGCGGAAACCCTGTCGGTCTCCATGCAGGTGATTTTCTTCAAGCTCACCCACGGCAAACGTCTGTTTAAAATGGCGCCGCTGCACCATCATTTTGAAATGAGCGGCTGGCGGGAGGTCAAGGTGACCACCGTCTTCTCGATTGTGACGATTGTCGGCTGTATCGCAACGCTTTTACTTGTGATTTACGACCGTATTTTATAACCACACCTGCGCACCCTAACCCATAAGAGAACTTGATTTTGGGACCTTCGTTTATACGCTTGTATATACGCGCCCCGGGAGGAGGAATATGCAGATGCAGTCGCAGCCAAGCAAAAGAACCGTCTCATCGGGGCATCCGAAAAAGCGCCGGCCGGCCGCAAAGCCGCGTCCGACGGTCAGCCACCCGGCGACCGAGAAGGCAAAGCATCAGCACAGGATAAAAAAACGTCCGGTTCCCGCTGCCGACGCTCAGACGGCCAGCCTGACCCGCGGGAGCGAATCGCCGCTCAAGCGGCGCAACAAGCTTTTTTCCGCCGGCGGATCCTTTGATATTCCGTTTTTCATCATCGTCATGGCGCTGCTCATCATCGGCGTGCTGATGATGTTTTCCGCCAGCTACGCTTATGCCTATTATTCGTCCAAATTCGGCAACGACGGCTTGTTTTTTGTAAAGCAGCAGGTGCTTTTTGCCGTCATCGGCGTGGCGGCCATGCTCTTTATTTCCGCCATCAACTACCGGGTGCTCCATTTCTGGTCGCTGATTATCTTCGGCATCAGCGTGCTGCTGCTCATTGCCGTCCTCTTTTTCCCCGACCGCAACGGCGCGCACCGGTGGATCCCTTATCCCATCAACTTTCAGCCGTCGGAAATCGCCAAATTTGCCGTCATCGCCATTTTTGCGCATTTTATGAGTCTCAACCAGAAGCGGATGAACACCCTTCGCCATGGGGTTTTGCCCTATGTGTCCATCCTGGTTGTGGTGAGCGCTCTTCTGATTGTGGAGCCTCACCTGTCCGCCACCATCCTGGTGTGCGCCATCGGCGGCATCATGATGATCGTGGGGGGCACGCCGCTGAAATACTTCGGCATCGCCGCGGGTGCGGCAGTGGCTTGTTTCGTGGTGGTTTTCTTCTTCCCGAACCTGCTCCCTGGCGGCGTCGGGGAAATGGTGCAGGAAAAGCTCGCCCATGCCTACCAGCGCATCGAGGTCTGGCAGGATCCCTTTGTGGACCTGCGAGGGGACGGCTGGCAGACGGTCCAGTCCCTCTACGCCATCGCCTCCGGCGGCTTTATGGGCGTGGGACTTGGAAACTCCAGGCAGAAATACATGTATATCTCCGAGCCGCAGAACGACTTTGTCTTCGCGGTGGTGTGTGAAGAGCTGGGCTTTGTGGGCGCGGCGGTCATCATCATCCTGTTTGCGCTGCTGGTCTGGCGCGGATTTGTCATCGCCATGCGGGCGGAGGATAAGTTCGGCGCCCTTTTGGCGGTAGGTCTTACCGTACAGGTGGGCTTGCAGGCTTTCCTGAACATCGCCGTGGTCACCAACACCATCCCCAACACCGGTATCAGCCTGCCCTTCTTCAGCTACGGCGGCTCGTCGCTGATCATGCTGCTGGCACAGATGGGGGTGATCCTCTCGGTGTCCCGAGGGTCGAAGCTGCGAAAATCGGTTTAGAGAAGTCTAAGAGGAGGAGGGAATTTTGATGCGGGTGCTGCTGGCCGGCGGGGGAACCGCCGGACACATCAATCCGGCCCTGGCCATCGCGGGAGAAATCCGCAAAAGGGAGCCGGACGCACAGATCCTGTTTGTTGGCAATCCCAAGGGAATTGAGGCTAAGCTGGTGGCGAAGGCGGGGTATGACTTTCGCCCAGTGGACGCGCGGGGCTTTTCCCGCAGTCTGTCGCCCAAAGGCATCGTCTATAACTTAGGCGCCCTTCGCCGGGTGATGACCGCCACCGGCCAGGCGAAAAAGATCATCGAGGAATTTAAGCCCGACATCGCCGTAGGCACCGGCGGCTATGTCAGCGGCCCGGCCCTGCGCAAGGCGGCCAAGATGGGGATCCCCATCGTCATTCACGAGCAAAACGCCTATCCGGGCGTGACCAATAAAATGCTGGCAAAGTCCGCCCAGTGCGTCATGCTCGCTGTGGCGGATGCGCGCAAGCATTTTGAGGGGGACGCCACCTTTGAGGTGACCGGCAATCCCCTCCGCCAGGAAATCTTGCAGTATACCAGGGAACAGGCGAGAGAGGAACTGGGTATTCCAAAGGACGACCTGCTGATCCTCTCCTTCGGCGGAAGCCTTGGGGCGGACCGGATTAACCGTGCCATGGCCGACCTGATCGCCTGGTGCTACCCGCTCAAAAACGTGCGGGTCATCCATGGGACCGGCCGGGCCGGGTATTCCTGGACGCCCGCTCTCATCGAGCAAAAAGGCGTGCCCCTAAACCGGGCGAAGAACATCGACGTGCGCGAGTACATCGACGACATGGCCCGCTGCATGGCGGCGGCGGACCTTTGCATCTGCCGCTGCGGGGCGATCACCTTGAGTGAATTGCAGGCCATGGGCAAGGCGTCCATCCTGATCCCGTCTCCCAACGTCACCGCAAACCATCAGTATCATAACGCCATGACGCTGGTCAAGCGGGACGCGGCCTGCCTGATTGAGGACGATAAGCTTACCGGCGAGACCCTGGTGCATACGGTAAAGGAGATCCTCGCGACCCCAGACCGGCTCAAAAAGATGGGCGAGCGGGCCAAGGAAACCGCGATTTTAGATGCAGGCGAACGCATCTACCGGGTAATCACCCGCGTTCTAAAGCAGAAGAAGTAAACCCTGTCTTGCACCCAAAAGCACGTACCGGCATACGATAGGTTGCAGGGGAATTTGATTCCTCGGTTGTGCTTTTTATAGGAAAGGGTGCTGAAAATATGGCAAAACTGATGGTACAGGGCGGAAAGCGCCTTTGCGGCGAACTGACGGTGCACGGCGCGAAAAACAGCGCGCTGCCTCTTTTGGCGGCGTCCCTCCTGGGCGACACTCCCAGCATCATACATAATTGCCCGGAGCTTTCGGATGTGGACTCGTCCATTCATATTCTAGAGTGGCTGGGTTGCCGGGTGAAGAGGGAAGGGAGCACCATCGTCGTCGATTCCTCCAGCATCGACCGGTGCGACATTCCGGATAATCTCATGCGAGAAATGCGTTCTTCCGTGGTGTTTTTGGGCGCCATCGCCGCCAAATGCGGCAAGGCGCGCATCAGCTTTCCCGGCGGGTGCGAGCTGGGACCCCGTCCCATCGACCTGCATCTGACCGCGCTGCGGCAGCTGGGCCTAACCATCGACGAGGGCCATGGGGAACTGGACTGTTATGCCAAAAATGGCCTTACCGGCACCGAGATTACTCTGTCTTTCCCCAGCGTGGGTGCCACGGAGAACATCATCCTGGCCGGCGCCACGGCGAAGGGGACCACCCGGATCCTCAACGCCGCCAGGGAACCGGAAATCAGCGACCTGGCCGATTTTCTAAACGGCTGCGGCGCGCGCATCTATGGAGCCGGGGAAGGGACCATCCGCATCGAAGGGGTTTCCCGCTTGAGCGGGACCGAGCATACCGTCATCCCCGACCGCATCTGTGCGGCTACTTATATGGCCGCCGCCGCAGTCACCCAGGGAAACATCTGCCTGCGGGGCATCATCCCCGCCCACTTAGGCCCGGTTCTCTCCCTGTTTTCCGAGGCCGGGTGCGACCTGTCCCTCAACGGGCGGGACCTGCGCATTACCGCCCCGCCCCGGCTGCACTCGTTGAAAACCGTGCGTACCATGCCCTACCCGGGCTTTCCCACCGACGCCCAGGCGCCGGTCATGTCCATGGCCGCCCTGGCCGACGGTACGAGCGTCTTTGTGGAGAACATCTTTGAAAGCCGCTATAAGCACGTGGGAGAGCTGATGCGGTTGGGCGCCCACATCAAGGTGGAAGGAAAGGTAGCCGTGGTGGAAGGGGTACCGCGCCTGTCCGGTGCGCCGGTGGAAGCCACCGACCTGCGGGGCGGCGCTGCGCTGGTGGTGGCGGGCCTGGCGGCCGAAGGCGTCACCGAGATTACTGGCCTGCACCATCTTGACCGGGGCTATGAACATATGGAAGACACGCTTCGCGCCGTGGGTGCGGTGTTGGAGAGAGTATAAATAAATTAACTGGCACAGTGAGGATGTAGACATGAGCGAACGTAAACCAGTTTCCAGAAAGAAGCGCAGGACCCGGGGAACCGGGTCCTTGCGCACGCCTGCCTCCGCCCCGTCCCGGGCCGCGTCCCAAAGCGGCGGCAAGCGGCAGGTTCGGGTGCCGGACGAACGCCGTCCGGTGCGGCGCAAGCGGCGGCGCATGTCGGTGAAGCTCTATGCCGCCGTCATGGCCGTTTTGGTGCTGGGCGTGGCCGTCACACTGTGCTTTACCGTATTTTTCAACATTCAGACCATCACCGTTACCGGCGACAGCCGGTACGATTCGGAGCAGATCATCAAAACCGCCGGCATCCTGGAAGGGGACAACCTTCTTTTGGCTGACTTGCAGGCCGCCCAGAAAAAACTATTGACCGAGCTTCCCTATCTGGAAACAGCCCACATCCGCCGCAAGCTGCCCACTGGCCTTTCCATTGAAGTGAGTGAGGCGCAGCCGGAATTCACCTTTGCCATCGACGGGAAATACGCGGTGGTCAACCACGCCGGTAAAGTGCTGGAGCTGACCGATACCCCCATGCAGTCCATTCCCCTGGTGCAAGGTTTGTCGTTTTTGGAGGCAAAAGAGGGGCAGCATTATGAATTGGAAAAAAAAGACAAAGAAATTATCCTTTCCGACTTGACAAACGCCCTGCGTGAGAATACCCTATTAGACAAGACTTCTGAAATCGACTTTTCCGACCCGGTGGACATCCGGGTGGAATACGGCCAAAATGTGACCATGCTGCTGGGTTCCGGCAGCGAAATCGACGCGAAGATCGCCGTGGGCAAGGCGGCTATGGAAAAGAAGGCGGAGGAAGCGGCGGGCAAGAAGATGACCTTGATATTGACGGCCACTCAGGCGACGGTTAAAATTGAGGAATTATCCGAGTAAAGGGGACAGTTCTTCGCCCCCAAAAGGCGGTGCAAGACAAGGTGCAAGAGGAAAAACAGGTCCCTGTGCAGACGGAGACAGCGGGAAAAAAGGACAAGCATTGGGGCGGAGGCAAAGCGTCGGGAATCGCGGTCGTCACGGTGATCTTTCTCCTGATCGGGTTTGGCATCACCCTGCAAATCCGCAGTGTGAGCCAAAACGAGGCGCAGGCCCAAAGCCCGGAAATTCTGCGGGCCGAGACCCTGCAAAAGGATGTCAACGCCTTGCAGGAGCAGAATAAGGCGTTGGAAACCCAGCTTTCACGGGCCCGGGCGGATTTGGACGAAATCCGAAACGCCGCGGGCAATACCGATAAAACCGCGGAGATTTTGCGCCAGCAGCTTGAGCAGACCGAACGGTTCGCAGGCCTTACCGAGCTGAGCGGCCCGGGCGTGGTGGTCACGGTGCACGATAAGCAGAACCCCGGTGCCGACGCCGGCGTAAGCCCGGAAAAATACATGGTCCATGAAGAAGACCTGATGAAGATCATCAACGAACTGCGCGACGCGGGCGCCGAGGCCATCTCGGTCAACGGGGAGCGGGTGGTGGCCATGTCGGAAATCCGCTGTGCGGGCAGTACGGTGAGCATCAACAACAACCGCTACAACGCCCCCTTCGTCATTACCGCCGTGGGCAAGGCAGAGGATCTCAATTACGCGCTGACCATGCGCAAGGGAGTTGTGGACCTGCTTACTCCATACATTGACGTCAAGGTGCAGGTACAAGCAAGCGTCACGGTGCCGGCCTATGTGGGCTCCACCGATTTTCGCGTCGCAGACTGAGAAAGAAGGAACGTAGGATGACCGCAGTGTTTTCCATACTGGGATTGGCGGTTGGGATTGTGCTGGGCCTCTTTTTCCCCATGTACATTTCTCCTGCCTGCACTACCTATGTGGCGGTGGCCCTTCTCGCCGCACTTGACTCGCTGTTGGGCGCCCTCCATGCCCAGGCGAAACAGACCTTTCAATTTAACATCTTCGTCACCGGCTTTTTCTTCAATACGCTGATGGCGGTGGTGCTTACCTATTTTGGCAATTTGCTCAGTTTGGACCTCTATTTGGCTGCGGTAGTGGTATTTGGCACACGAATTTTTCAAAATATCGCGGGTTTACGCAGAATTTTATTAAATTGGAATTCAAAAAAGAAGAAAGATGATGTATAATAGAGGACAAATCCATTTGGTTTGCTTTGATACAGGATGAAATACGGCTCGCCAGCTTCGCGCGCGGCGAAACAGTGCCGGTAGCCTATACCGGGAAATGAGAAGAACAGTTCGGTGGGAGGATTTGTAAAATGGCCTTTGAGTTTGCCAATGACTTTGAAATGACACAGATTAAAGTGGTCGGCGTAGGCGGCGGCGGCGGAAATGCCGTCAACCGTATGGTGGGTTCCAATATGCAGGGCGTGGAATTTGTGTCGGTCAACACCGACCGCCAGGCGCTGTCCATTTCCCAGGCGACCCACAAGATCCAGATCGGCGTCAAGCTGACCGGAGGCAAGGGCGCCGGCTCCAACCCCGACAAGGGGCAGCGGGCGGCGGAGGAAAGCCGTGACGAAATCGCCAACGCCTTAAAGGGCACCCATATGGTGTTCATCACCGCCGGCATGGGCGGCGGCACCGGCACGGGCGCGGCTCCGGTCATCGCGGAGGTGGCCAGGGAGCAGGGCATCCTGACGGTGGGCATTGTAACCAAACCCTTTGCCTTTGAAGGCAAGCGCCGCATGGAGCAGGCCGAGCAGGGCATCACCGCTCTGCGCGAGCATGTGGATTCGCTGGTGGTCATCCCCAACGAGCGCCTCAAGACCGTTACCGACACCAAGATCACCATGGTCAACGCCTTCACCATGGCTGACGACGTGCTTCAGCACGGCGTGCAGAGCATTTCCGATTTGATCAAGGTTCCCGGCTTTATCAACCTGGACTTTGCCGACGTAACCGCGGTCATGAAGGACGCGGGCTACGCCCATATGGGTGTGGGCGAGGCCAGCGGCAAGGACAAGGCGGAGCTGGCGGCCCAGGCGGCCGTGGCCAGCCCCCTGCTGGAAACCTCCATCAACGGGGCCAAGGGCGTCATCATCAACATCACCTCTTCGCCGGACATCGGGCTCGACGACATCGACCTTGCCTCCAGCATGATCACCAAGGCCGCCCACCCGGATGCCAACATCATCTGGGGCGTGGCGTTTGACGACAACATGCAGGACACCATGCGCATCACCGTCATCGCTACTGGCTTTGACAAGGCGGAGCAGGAAAAGGTCCAGCAGCAGGCAGCGTCCTCTGCCGCGGTGTCAGGTGCAGGGGAACCGGCCAAAACCGATGCCCAAGCGAACACCGACGATCCGGACTTTTTCGACATCATGTCCCTGTTTAATAAGCGCCAGAACTAAGGCGGAATAAGGCCGGCGGCGGAGAGAACGTGCTTTTTCCGCGGTTTGGTTCTAACCGTGCAAAAACCTGCATAGAAATAGTGGTTTGGGTCCAGGATGTGACAGAATTCGTTGATTCTGTTCCATATAATGGAAACACCGGCCGTCCGATTCGTCGGGCGGCCTACTTTTTTAGGCAGGCGGTGAGTCACAGTGAAAGAACAGTCCCTCGGTACGCAAGGGGTGAAAAAGCGCGGCGTGTCGGACAAGGCGCTGCGTTTCGCGAGGACGGCGGGGTTGGCGCTGCTGGGCGTGCTTCTCTCCCAGGCGACGGTATTCGAAAACCTGGCGCCATTCGGAGTGGCGTTTGCAGCGGCGGTGCCTTTTCCCAGTGGCTTGGTGGTCGCTATGGGTACGGCGCTGGGGTACCTGCTGCCCGGCGCGGGGTTCACCGCCATGCGGTATGTGGCGGCCTTATTCGCCGTGACCTCCATCCGCTGGGCCCTGGCGGGCGCGGGAAAGGTGTCCCGCCATCCGGCCTTTGCTCCCATTGTGGCCTTTTTGGCTACCTTGCTTACCGGCTCCATCCCGCTTGTGGTGCAGGGTATGACCCTGAACGCCGCGGTAACCGGCGTAGCCGAAGCGCTGCTTGCCGGAGGTGCGGCTTATTTCTTTCACATCAGTGTGGGGCTTCTCTATTCGCCCTGGTCCGCCTCGTCGCTGAGCCGCCAGGAGCTTTGCAGCCTGGTGATCTCAGTGGGGGCCGCCCTGGTGGGCCTGACCGGGATTGACTATATGGGCGTTTCGCCCGGCCGGATCGTGGCGGTCGCCCTGGTCCTCTGCGCCGCCCGGTACGGGCACGAGGCCGCGGGCGCTATCGCCGGAGTGGCCGCCGGGCTCATCATGGGCCTGAGTGGCGCCGGTATGCAGCACCTGGGCACCGCCTATGCCTTCGGCGGGCTGATGGGCGGGGTGTTCGCCCCCATGGGCAAGCTGGCCACCGCCCTGTCTTTCCTCTTGGCAAACGGTATTGTGGCCGTGGCCGTGGGCGGCTCGCCCGGCGTGTACGCGGGTATTTATGAAGCGCTGGTTGGCGCTCTCGTGTTCGTGCTGATTCCAAAGAGCCTGGGGGCTGATCTTTCCAAGGCGCTCAACCCGAAAAGCGACGTTCCTTCGGCGGAAGGGCTGCGCCGGGCCATCGTCATGCGGCTGGGCTTTGCCTCTAAGGCGCTGGGAGAGATCTCCCAGGCGGTGGGCGTCGTCACCGATAAGCTGCGCAAAATCAGCGCTCCGAATATATCCACCGTTTACCAGCATGCCAGCGACGACGTCTGCAAGGACTGCGGCCTGCGCATGTTCTGCTGGGGCCCGGCCTATAACGATACCCAGAGCGCCCTCAACGATATGACCGATGCCCTCCGGGAAAAGGGGACCATCACCCTCGACGACGCACCCTCCCAGTTCAAGCGCCGCTGCTGCCGGCCGGAGGACATGGTCAAGGAAATCAACCACAGCTACCAGAATTTCAGCATTCGCGAAGGCGCCGAGCGCCGAGCGGCGGAAATCCGCGCGGTCATGGCCGACCAGTTTGAAGGAATGTCCCGGATGCTGTCGGAGCTGACCGAAGAATTCGAGGAAGCGGAATGCTACGATACCGAAGCGGCATCCCGGGTGAGGGAGGCCCTTGAGCAAAACGGGCTGCTTCCCTTGGAGGTCAGCTGCGTGGTGGACCGGTACCGCCGCATGGAGGTCACCGCTTCGGTGGCGGGCCACGCGGGCATCCGCGTCAACAAAGCAGAGCTTACCGACGACGTGTCCCATGCCTGTGACCGGGATTTCTCCCATCCCACCGTGGACTGGGCCGGGGATGAAGCGCGGCTGGTCTTTAAAGAACGGGCGGCATTGTCCATCCGTATCGGGGAAGCCCAGCATGCAAGCGGAGACGCGCCCTTGTGCGGCGACTCCTACGAAACCTTTTCCGACGGCCGTGGTCACGAAGTCCTGGTCATCAGCGACGGCATGGGCCGTGGCGGCCGGGCCGCCGTGGAGGGCGCTATGGCTTCCGGCCTGCTCGAGCGTCTGGTCTGTGCCGGATTCGGCTATGACAACGCTCTGAATATCGTCAATTCGGCCCTGCTCGTAAAATCCGGCGACGAGGCTCTGGCCACCTTAGACGTGGCAAGCCTTGACCTTTATACCGGGAAACTCATTGTGCGCAAGGCGGGAGCGCCCATCACCCTCCTGCGGCGAAACGGCCGGATCCTCAAGTGCGACACCGTTTCCCTGCCGGTGGGCATTCTGCGGGACGTGCGCTTTGAGCAGTCGGAATACAAGGTGGCGCCGGGCGACGTGGTCCTGATGATGTCCGACGGAGTGGACACCGAGGAAATCGGCTGGATTGAGGACGAGCTGATCGGCTTTGACGGGGAAGACGCCCAGGAGTTCGCCGATCATCTGCTTAAGCTGGCCCTGGAGCGGGCGGGCGACCACGAGGACGACATGACTGTTCTGGTGGGCGCGGTGCGAAAGGGCGCATAAAAAGACCTATCCTTGCATCCGGAGCGGAAAACGAGTAGAATGAGAAAAAAGGAGGGAAGCGCCATGGAAAAGAAGAACCGTCGTTTTCTGCCCGGAATTTGTATGCTTTTGTTGGGAATTGTCATTGGAATTTTTCTTTCTCCCGTAAAAAGAGGGATGATCGTAGGCAGCTATAACGGCAATGGAGCCAAATTGCCGGAGGACCAAGAAGAAGGGAACGCGAAGAGCGGCTGCTGAACACAAAGGCCCCGGCGGAATTTTCCGCCGGGGCCTTTGCCTGTACCCGCACAGGAACGGACTATAGACTTTGACCGGCACTGGTCGCCTCAAAATCACTGCATTTCTTCGCAGGCGGCGGATCTCTGCAGTGTTCGGGCGTTCTATGACCGTGCCCAAGCCTTTTGCCGCCAGAACCGAAAGAAAAAACGGCGCGGTTATGCTTTATAATTATACCCGAGCGAAAGTTACAACTCTATTTTAGCACAGGATGCGGTTTGCCGGCCGTCGGCTCCGTCTTGATAAAACCGCATGAAAAAAGGCCCCGGCTACAAAGCCGGGGCCTTTGAGAAACTTCTTAGTCGCTGATGAAGGGCAGCAGAGCAATGTGACGGGCACGCTTGATGGCGACGGTCAGCTCGCGCTGATGTCTGGCACAGGTGCCGGTAACACGGCGGGGCAGAATCTTCGCGCGCTCCGAAATGAAGCGGCGCAGACGGTTGACATCTTTGTAATCGATATTCTCAACCCGGTCGACGCAGAAGCTGCAAACCTTTTTGCGGCCTTTGCGTCCACGGGGACGGTCAGAGCGGTCATAAGCCATGAGTCAGTTCCTCCTTGTAGTCTCGTTCAAATTCATTAGAACGGCAGATCGTCGTCCTCGATTTCCTGGAAATCTCCCGCGTCGCCGCTTTGGTAGGACGTAGGCGCGGCAGGTGCCGGAGCCGGGTCATAGGAAGGCGCCGAAGCGGAATCCCGTTTGGGCTCGGCGAAATATACATTGTCCGCCACGATCTCAAACGCTTTGCGCTTGATACCCTGGTTGTCGGTATAACTGCGGGTCTGGATAGAACCCTGCACCGCTACCAGCATGCCCTTGTGAAAATAGCGGGAGACGAACTCCGCCGTTTTCCGCCACGCGGTAATGTCGATGAAATCCGTCTGGCGCTCGCCGCTTTGGGACGAGAAATTGCGGTCCACCGCCAAGGTGAAGCGGGTAACCGGGATGCTGTTGGGCGTGTGCCGAAGTTCCGGGTCGGCCACCAGCCGACCCATCAAAACTGCATGATTGAGCATAGCGGCCTCCTTACGCTTCCTTGCGTACGATGATGGAACGAAGCACGCCGTCGGTGATCTTGTAGATCCGGTCCAGCTCCGCGATGAAGGCAGGAGCGCTCTCAAAATTGTAGAGAACGTAATAACCGTCGGTTTCATCGTTGATGGGGTAAGCCAGGCGGCGTTTGCCCCACTCGTCCACGCTTTCGAGGGTCGCGTTCTGCTCGATGAGGGTCTTGAACTTCTCCACCGTCGCCGCGACCGCTTCCTCGCCGCTCTTCAACGAAACGATGAGGACGGACTCATACTTGCCAGTTACATTTGCCATGTCGTTTGCACCTCCTTTTGGACTATGGCCCCCGCCCTTTTTCGGCAGGAGCAAGGATGAAACGCGCATTAGCTGCGCGTTAACAGATGAATTATAGCAGAAAGCATCCAAGCAGTCAAGAAAAATCTGCTTGGATGCTCCAAAATCTGCTTTTTTCGGTTCGCCGCCTCAAAGTGTTTTGCACAGCTCCCTGAGATACGCTTTGAACCCTTCGCCCACCTCCGGATGGGTGAGCGCCACCTCGCAGGTCGCCTGCAAAATGCCCAGCTTGTTGCCCATGTCGTACCGCTTGCCGGTAAAGTCCACCGCGGTCATATGCTTGGTGCGGCAAAGAACCTTCATGGCGTCGGTCAGCTGGATTTCGCCGCCTGCGCCCGGCTTTGTGTTTTCCAGGAGCCTGAAAATCTCCGGCGGCAGCACGCAGCGGCCCAAAATCGCGTAATGGGATAAAATCTCCTCCGGCTTTGGTTTTTCCACCATGTCGGTAACGGTGAAGAGGTTGTCCCGAATGGGGGTAACCGCCAGGGAGGAGTATTTGAGGATCGCCTCAGTGCTGACCTCCTTGACGCCCACCACGCCCAGGCCGAATTCCTCGTAAGCCCGGCAAAGCTGGCCGCAGGCGGGATCCGCGCCGATAATCACATCGTCGCCGTAAAGAACCGCAAAAGGCTCGTCCCCTACAAAGCTTCTCGCCTCATACACCGCGTGCCCGAGCCCTTTGAGCTCCCGCTGGCGCAGGTAGGTGATGTTGGCAAGCTCGGAAATGGCTTTGACTTCTCTGAGCATCTCCTCCTTGCCGGTGGCGGACAAACGCTCCTCCAGCTCCGGGCTGCGGTCAAAGTGGTCCTCCACGATGCTTTTGCCCCGGCTTAAAATAATTAGAATGTCCTCAATGCCGGCGGCCACCGCTTCTTCCACAATGTACTGAATGGAAGGCTTGTCCACAATGGGAAGCATCTCTTTGGGCATCGCCTTGGTGATGGGAAGGACCCGGGTGCCCAGCCCCGCGGCCGGGATAACAGCTTTTTTGATTTTCATTTTTATTTTCTCTCCATTCTGCGAAAGAGAAAGGCGCCGGCCGTTCTCTTTCCATATTGGGGACGGACCGAAAGGCCCGCACTAAAAAACATAGAGCAAGAGCAGGGCCAGGACCCCGGCTACCGCCACATTGAGCCCAATAACGATCAAAATGTTGACCGCCTTGGTGCCTCCCTTTTTCATCAGCGCCTCCTGATAGGCCAGCGGGTCTAGACCCCGCGCCCGGATGCGCTTGATGCTGCGCAGCACATAGGCCATGTAAAGCCGGTTGCTGAAAACAAGCAGCAGCAGACGCACGGCAAGGCTCACATAGCTGAATACGGTACTGAGAATGGCCAGAGTCTGAGAGGGCTCGAAGGTTTGCGCGCCGGAGGCCAGAGCAATGGTGTACTGGGCGTAAATAATCGTCGACGGAAGAGACAAAAGGGTGGTCACCGCAAACAGCAGAGCAAAAAAACCGCTCATCCGGCGAAACAGCACCCAAAACCGGTCGAGAAGGCCAGCGGCGAAGTTCAGGCTGATGGGGGACTTGTTTTTCTGCATCTGGTAAAACCGAGGCAGATAATAAGAAGCATTCTCTCCCACAAAGGAGGCAATTTCCGGCACCGGGATGCCGCCGATGGAATGCCCCGGATCCACGCCGCCGTATGGGTCGAGCATGATGGGGCCGAAGGGAGAGAAGGGCTGGTCTCCCGGCTGGGGTCGGGGCGGAGGCGGCGGCTCGCCGTTAAAACGGGTGGATGGGTTGCCGTCTTTAAGGGAAAGGCTGCATTTGACGCAGAATAAGGTGCCCGGCGGGTTTTTATAGCCGCACCGGGGACATACCCCAGCCAGCGGGTCGTCTTCATCCGGCTCTTGCGCCTGTCGTTCGGGACGCTGCCACTGCTCCTCGGTGCCGTGGGTGTCCGCATAGGCGCAGTGCCCCTCTTTTCGGTAACATTCCCGGTGATGAGGCGCGCCGCAGACCGGGCAGACCACCACGTCGTCATCCGCCTTGAAGGGCTGGTGGCAGACCGGACAGCTCAGGTCGGTATAGGAAATCATAGAAGAACCTCCCGTGTTCAAAAGGCCACAATCGCTTGCCAAATTTTCCGCTTTTCTTTACTATTATAACCAAACATCCCCGTTTGTTCAATCCTTCTGAACGAAAAGATTATTCTGCCCTCTGCGTTTTCCTTTACTTTGCGGCGGTTTCGCACTATAATACATCTGTTATGGCAACGGCGTCTGCGCAAAAAAGACGCTTGAATCTGCAAAAAAGGATGAAGAGAACGTGATACAGTACGAAGAATTAAAATTGAAGCTGGAAGGCATGCAGCCCGAACTTTCGGAACTGGCCGAGGCCATGGGACTCAAGGCGTTGAAGGAGGAACAGGCGAAGCTCGAGGAGCAGTCCGCCCAGCCGAACTTCTGGGATGATATGGACAATTCTCAGAAGGTTCTCCGCAAAATCAGCGGCATCAAAAACAAGATCGCCGCCTATCAGTCCTTGTCCGACGATTTCGAGGAAACCCTTATGCTCATTGAGATCGCTGACGAGGAAGGGGACCTTTCTCATTTGGACGAAGCCAAAGAAGGCGTAGAGCGGGTGCAAAACGAGCTGGAAACCCAAAAGCTGTCCACGCTGTTAACCGGCGAATACGATCAGAACAACGCCATTCTTACCTTCCACGCAGGCGCGGGCGGCACCGAAGCCCAGGATTGGGCGGAGATGCTCTACCGGATGTACACCCGCTGGGCCGAGCGCCACGGCTTCAAGTATAAGATTCTCGACTATCTCGACGGGGAAGAGGCGGGAATCAAAAGCGCCTCCATCCTGGTAGAGGGGCTCAACGCCTACGGCTATCTAAAGAGCGAGGTGGGGGTGCACCGGCTGGTGCGGGTGTCTCCCTTCGACGCGTCGGGCCGGCGGCATACGTCCTTTGCCAGCTTGGAAATCATCCCGGAAATCAACGACGAAATCCAGATCGACATCAAGGACGAGGACCTGAAGGTGGACACCTACCGTTCCTCGGGCGCGGGCGGCCAGAAGGTCAATAAGACCTCCTCGGCGGTGCGTATCACCCATCTTCCCACCGGCATCGTGGTAGCTTGTCAGAATGAGCGCAGCCAGCATCAGAACCGGGCGGTGTGTATGACCATGCTCAAGTCGAAGCTGGTGGAAATTAAGGAGCGCGAGCACCTGGACCGCATCGAGGACATCAAGGGCGAGCAGAAGGAAATCGGCTGGGGCTCTCAGATCCGTTCCTATGTATTTATGCCCTATACCCTGGTAAAGGACCATCGTACCGGTTATGAAATGGGCAACATCAACGCCGTCATGGACGGGGACCTGGATGGGTTCATCAACGCCTATTTGAAAGCGCAAAGCCTGGGCCAGCTTCAGGAAAACCTGGATCTGTAACAACAGGAATTCACTGGGATCCATTGTGAGAATATCTTACCTTTTCCGTGGAAATATAGTTGAAAAAAGTAACTTTTTCTGCTAGAATGAATGAGATCATAGGACGGGCTGCGCCCGCCTATTGTCTCATTTTTTCTTTTATCGGCGAAAATAGGACAAGCTCCCAAGAATGCAAACTTGTTGCAGCGAAAAGGGATGGGATGCAGCCTGGGAAACGCAAGCCCGGCGCTGCAGGACGGAGGTTACAATGAAAAGATCCAAGCGAATGATTGCGGCGGCCTTGTTTCTGGCAATGGTCCTTTGCGGCGCGCAGTCGGTGTCGGCGGCGCCCGCCTATTCGGAGCTTTCTGCGGTGGCGGACACGCTGTATGCCGTTAAGGCGGAACCTGGCACCATCCATGTGGGGGATTCGGTGCAGCTGCAGGTGGTGACCGGGCGCAGCACCACCCATGTGCAGGTATATGACCAAAACGGCAGTCTGGTCGCCCAGGCGACGGACGGCGCGGTGGACAAAAGCGGCCGGCTTTACTGGACGGTTTCCTTCTCCATTTCGCAAGTGGGGGAGAAGTCCTTCCAGGTGGTAGCGGGCAACCGGTATGTGGATTCCGCCAACCGGGAGATAACCATATCGGTGCTTTCCAACGTGCCAAAGCCGGTGGTTACGGCGGTGGAACTGAAAAACACCTCCGCTTATTGTACGGTGGAGAATTACCCGGATCTCGCCAAGGTTCGTCTGGAGCTGCGGGATACGGCGGGAAACGTGGTTTATGAAGACTATCAGAACGAAAAGCTGGAAGCCGGGACCTATACGGTGACCGCCTATGTGCGGGATGACCCTTACGGCACGGCATCCGAGCCTTACGCGTTCCAGGTAACCCAGAGCGAGGTGGACGCTTACCGCCTGCTGCGGGACGCCCGGGTGGTTATCGTGGCTAACGAAGGGACGTACACCACTGTTATTCCTGATGACAACAACGCTCTGAGCATCGGCTGCTTGGGATGGCACGCTACCCGCGCCCACGACCTGGTTAAAAATATGCTCGTGCAGGACCCGAAGACGGTGGAAAGCCATCTGACCGGTTCTTCCATGCTCGACGAGCTGCACCAGACCAATTACATCTGGAACAACCGCATCCTGACCTCCTCGGAAGCCTCCATCATGCGCGGCCTTCTGGCTACCGATGTAAGTAAGACCGTGCAGGACGCCACCGCTGAGGAAGACATCTCCGCTTATCTGGTCTACGGCCGCAATCGTGGGATTACCGAAGAAGGTGCGCTTATCTACTATGCGGATCTTTATAACCAAAGCCCCAAGCGCGCCCGCGAGATTCTGGAAGCCATCCAGGAGGACGGCAAAGCCCTGAACCTGGACAATTTCCATGCTTACGCGCTGGAAAACCCGGTCATGGGAAAGTATACCTACCGGCGCAACCTGACCTATAATACCCTCAAAAAGCTGGGATACGTATAATAGCATATCTTTTCCAGTTAGCAGTTGATTTCTTCTGGTCGCCTATGGTATAATAAAGTGAAAAGTGTACATATAAGGAGATGCATGTCGTGAAAAAGATTCTGGTTGAAACCTCTGCCCGCCATGTTCATCTGTCCGCCGCCGACCTGGCGACGCTGTTTGGCGAGGGCGCGCAGCTTACCGTTAAGAAGATGCTGTCCCAGCCGGGCCAGTTTGCCTGTGAAGAGCGGGTAACGGTGGTCGGCCCAAAAAAGGAGCTTAAGAACGTTTCCATCCTAGGCCCGGTGCGTCCCAGCTCCCAGGTGGAAATTTCGCTGACCGACGCCCGTTCCATCGGTATTGCCGCTCCGGTGCGCGAGTCCGGTGATATCGAAGGCACCCCGGGATGTAAAATTGTCGGTCCCTGCGGCGAAGTGGAGATCCCTTGCGGCGTCATAGCTGCCAAGCGCCATATTCACATGACTCCGGCCGATGCCCAGGAATTCGGCGTAGAGGATAAGCAGATCGTCGGGGTAAAGATCACCTCCGCGGAACGAAGCCTGACGTTTGGCGACGTGGTGGTGCGTGTCAGCCCGAAGTTCGCTCTGGCGATGCACATTGACACGGATGAATCCAATGCGGCCGGCTGCACCGGTAACATGGAAGGCGAAATCATCAAATAAGTCGTTGTCCGAATTCGATGCGCTGCGGCAGTCGAAAAGGGTTGCCGCAGCGTTTTTTTACCTCGATCATTCGAGCCAAAACAAGCAGAAAATCAGTTTTATGATTTTTTTCGAAAAACCCGCAAAAATCTCTTGACAGCGTTCCAACTTCACGGTATAATAAGCAACGTTGCATGAAAAGCAAGTACAAACCAACCTTGTTTTACCGGAAAAGTACTAGTTTTTCGGATGCAATTGCCCAGTAAGATGGCCCGGTAGTTCAGCTGGTTAGAACGCTAGCCTGTCACGCTAGAGGTCGACGGTTCGAGCCCGTTCCGGGTCGCCAATGCTGATATAGCTCAGGCGGTAGAGCGCATCCTTGGTAAGGATGAGGTCTCCAGTTCGAATCTGGATATCAGCTCCAGAAAAGCCCTGTAATCGAAAGATTGCAGGGCTTTTTGCTTAGGCCTTAAAAGGCGGCTGGAGAGTATGAACCTTCAGCCGCCTTAGTTAAAATTTCAGTTTGGGGATATGATGTTCAGACAATAAAATGCATTCCGTTTTTTCTCTCATTTTCCCAGATTATTTGTAATTTTTGCGCCTTCGGTCAATGAAGAACACACTTTTCACAAGGACCTAGCCCCTTTTGCAATGCCTGTGTCAGCGTACAAGGATAATACTTGCCGTTTCCACACGGATTTTCGTAATGATATTTTTTACCTGTCCTGGTGTAATACACAGTGATAGAATCGTTTGGATTTGGTTGTGCTGCTGCCGAAGAAGCTGGAGGCGTTTCCTTCTGGGCTTCTGTTGGTGCAGGCGCGGAGGAGGCTTTAGGTGCAGAAGAAGATTTGGGAGCTGACGACGAAGCAGTGCGGCTCTCCACGGGTGGATTTGACGACACCGTTGTAGACGACAATACAGGAACTTCCCTTGATGCGGTAGTAGCCTTTGAGGCTACCGAAGATGAACTTGATAAGTCTGAATTTGAAGAAAGCGAGGAATTTAATCGTATATTCGAGACTTGGCTTGACGAGTCTCCACTATTTGAGCAGCCAGCAAAAACAGACAGACATAGTAAGATTGACAACAAGGCACATGCTAATCTTTTCATTTTACATCCTCCCACTGTTGACAATATTCGCCAACAAATTATAATAATTGTGGGAGGTGAATATTTTTCACACGAATCCTCTCATCATTAGTCACTCGGCTCTGGTACAGCTGGGTGGCTTTTTTTATTTTCTATTTTTATGTGTTGCCTAATACGTGCAGAGAAGCTGGTATATGGTGTGTTCTAATGGGCACTTGTGCAGATACAAAACTCCGTCATTTTCTCTGCGCGAAGCGCAGGACGTAGCTGTAGGAGATCATATTGCATAGTTCCCTTCAGCTACGTCCCTTACTTTTGATCGCTCATCTATGACCGGTTGCAGCAAACTGCCGTGTAGCTCTTGGCGTCGGATTCTGGAAAAGAGCATTGCGTTATCCGGCCTGCCGCTCTCCGAAAGTTTTGACAGCGCCTTCTTCCCGGCAGCCGGACCAGTTGAGGCGGTAAGTTACAGCACCACGCCGTCCTTAAAAATGGAAATTTCCCGAAAGCCGTTTTCCTCCGCCCGGGTTTGCGTACCGCTTGCGACCTTGAGAACAAAGTCCAGCAGCCGGTCTGCGGCGCTATTTAGGCTTTCCCCCTGGGCTACGGTACCGGCGTTAAAATCGATCCAGCCGGGCTTCTTTTCAAACAGGGCGGTATTGGTGGAAATCTTCACCGTGGGCGCAGGCGCGCCGAAGGGCGTGCCTCTGCCGGTTGTGAATAAAATCAGATGTGCTCCTGCGGCGGTAAGGTCGGTGGCGCTCACTAAGTCGTTGCCCGGGCCGCTGAGAAGATTGAGCCCTTTTTTCGTCACTGCCTGGCCGTATTCCAGCACGTCCACAATCTGGGCGCTGCCTCCCTTTTGTACGCAGCCGCACGATTTATCCTCCAGGGTGGTGATGCCGCCGGCCTTGTTGCCGGGGCTGGGGTTTTCGTAAACCACCTGCCCGTGGCTGGTGAAATAGTTCTTGAAGCTTTGAATCATGGCCACCGCTTTGGCAAAAACCGTTTCATCGGCACAGCGGTCGAACAGGATGGACTCGGCGCCGAACATCTCGGGTACCTCAGTGAGCACCGTAGACCCTCCCAGGGCAATCAGCCGGTCGGAAAAGCGTCCCACTGTGGGGTTGGCGGTGATGCCGGAAAGCCCGTCCGACCCTCCGCACTTCATTCCCACCACCAGTTCTCCCGCAGGGATGGCCTCCCGGGTAAAGGTCTTAACATAGTCGGCCAGCTCCTCCAAAAGAGCTGCACCGGCCTGCATTTCGTCCTCCACGTCCTGGCAGGTAAGGAATTTGACCCGACGGTCGTCCCAAGTACCAAGCTCGGTTTGAAATTGCTCCATGGTTAAATTCTCGCAGCCAAGCCCCAGTACCAGCACGCCCCCGGCGTTGGGATGGCGGGTAAGTGCCGCCAGAAGCCGTCGCGTCTGTGCGTGGTCGTCTCCCATCTGGCTGCACCCGAAGGGATGGGGGAAGGTATAGAGTCCCTCCACGCTGCCGGAAACCAGGTGCTGGTTTTCCCGAACCAGCCGCTGGGCAATGGAATTGACGCATCCGACGGTGGGAAGAATCCAGATTTCGTTGCGGATGGCGCACCGGCCGTCCGCCCTGCGAAACCCCTGGAAGGTCCGGGGAGATACCGGAGGCAGCGCAAAGGCCTTGTGGCGGTACACATAGTCGCCTTCTTCCGAAAGGCCGGTGCGCACATTGTGGGTGTGCACCCACTCGCCCGGTGCGATCTGGGCCTTGGCAAGGCCGATGACGCAGCCATATTTTCGTATGGGTTCTCCAGCCGAAAGGGCAATGAGTGCGATTTTATGGCCTCTCTGGATGTCCTGCAAAGCCGTTACACACACGCCGTCCTCCAGCGTTATCGTTTCTCCCTTTGCGATGGGCTCCATCGCCACCGCTACGTTGTCAAGCGGGTGAATCCGGATGGCTTTCATGCAAGACACTCCTCCATTGCCTGGTACATGCCTACGGCCTTTATGCGCATGAGCGCCTGGGCCACGGCATCCTCAAATCCGGGAAGCGCCGCCAACTGGGGCCCCCACATCCGCTCGTTGTTCACCACTGCCCGGGCAATGTCCGCTTCGTCGTCATTGCGATGGTCATAGTAAAAGTCCAGCACCCACGGATCGTCCTTAATTTCGTAAGTGTTTTCTCCCCGTTTGCCGACGAGGCAGTTTTCTCCCTTCTCCTTCCCGTTGTGATAGAAGGCGACGTAGGCCGCGAAGGAGAAGGTCAGGCACTTGGGCAGACTGCCGGTGCGCTGCACATACTCCACCAGACTCGGCATAACCCGGGCTTTCCACTTGGAGGTGGAATTGAGGGAGATGGAAAGCAAGCTGTGGTCGATATACGGGTTTTGGAACCGTTCGGTAACGGCGGCGGCAAAATCGGTAAGCTCGTTTTTGGGCAGGTCGAGGGTGGGGATGATTTCGTCATAAATGGCTTTGTTCATAAAGCCGTGGATCACCGGGTCCTCCATGCAGGAACGCACAATGTCCTGCCCCGCCAGATAGGCGCCCAGCACCATCGAGGTATGCGCGCCGTTTAAAATGCGAACCTTGCGCTGCTTATAGGGCGTATGGTCGTCCACCACCAAAATGGGCAGCTTCGCCTTCTCAAAGGGCAGCTCGTCCTTGATGGACTGGGGCCCCTCGATCACCCACAGGCCGAACACTTCGCCGGTATCCAGCAGATTGTCCTGATAGCCCAGCTCCTGGCAGATATCCGCCGCCTCGCTGCGGGGATACCCGGTGACGATGCGGTCCACCAGAGTGGAGCAGAAGGTATTCTCTGTTTCCACCCACTTGGCGAACGGCTCTCCCAGCTCCCACAGGTCCACATACTGCTTGACGCATTTTTTCAGCTCCTCGCCGTTATGGTCGATGAGCTCGCAGGAAAGGATGATAAACCCGGGAAGCCCCAGTTTGAACCGCTCGTAGAGAAACGCGGTCAGCTTGCCCGGAAAGCTGGACGGCGGCGCGTCGTCCGCCTTGCAGGCGGGGTCGAACACAATGCCCGCCTCGGTGGTGTTGGACACCAGAAAGCGCAAATCCGGGTTTTTGGCGCAGTCGAGCACGGCTTTGTATTCCTCATAGGGATTGAGGCAGCGGGACACGCAGGAAATGACCCGTTTGCGGTTGACCGCCTCTTTGTTTTCCCGGCCCCGCAGGAACAGGGTATAAAGCCCCTCCTGGTCGTTGATGAGCTTCGCTAGACCCGGCGCAATGGGCTGGACCAGCACCACTTTGCCGTCAAAGCCTGCTTTTTCGTTCATCTGGTCGATAAAGCAGTCCACAAAAGCCCGCAGGAAATTTCCCTCGCCGAACTGCAGCACCCGTTCGGGCGCGTCCTTGAGCAGATAGCCGTCGTAACCCTGGTCCTTTAGCGTTTGGTAATTGAGCAGATTCATGTTATTCGCCTCACGATTTTGATTGATTCCCCCAAAACGGCCCCGGCAAAGGGCTCGCCCAACGGGAAGAAAAAAGAATCCAATTTATCTTGCCGGCGGGGCGCAAAGCAGCGCCCGCCCGTCCTGTTTACAGGTGAAAATAGCGCACCGCGTTTTGATAGCACACGCCTTCCACAATCCGCTTGAGCGCCCGCTCGTCGTTGGGATATTCCCCGTTTTCCACCCAGCCGCCCAGCAGGTTGCACAAGATGCGGCGGAAATACTCAAAGCGGGGATAGGAGAGGAAGGAACGGGAATCGGTGAGCATCCCCACGAAATTACCCAGCAGGCTTAAGTTTGCCAATGATTTCATCTGCTGTTCCATGCCCTCCTTGTGGTCGTTGAACCACCAGGCGGAACCGTGCTGAATTTTGCCGGGCACATCGGTGCCTTGGAACGCGCCCAGCATGGTGTCCAGCAACGCGTCCTCGTTGGGGTTGAGGCTGTAGAGGATGGTGCGGGGCAGCTCGTCAGTTTGTTCCAGCGCGTCCAGGAACGCGTAAAGGGCAGGAGCGCAACTGATGGCGTTCATGCAGTCAAACCCGGTATCCGGCCCCATCTGCCCAAACATCCGGGTGTTGGTGTTGCGGATGGCGTTGTAATGAATCTGCATGACCACGTCTAACCGATGGTAAGCCTTCGCCAGGCAAAGGAGAATCGTGGTCTGATAGCCCTCCGTTTCTTCGACGGTGAGGGCCTCTCCGCGCAGCGCCTTTTGGTAGGCGGCGTCGGCCTCCTCCATGGAGCAGGGGCGGTACATCACATAGTCAAGCCCGTGGTCGCTGGCCCGGCAACCTCTCTTTTGAAAGAATTCCAGCCGTTCCACCAGCGCGCCGCACACCTCTTCCACGCTGGCAAGACGTTCCTTGCCCACGCTTTTCGCCAGCTCCTTTACATAGGCGGTAAAGCCGGGCTTATGGATATTGATCGCCTTGTCCGGGCGGAAGGAGGGGCAGACCTGAAAGGATATGGTGGGGTCCGCCGCGATTTTTTCATGCCACTCCAGAGAATCCACCGGGTCGTCGGTGGTGCCGATGAACGCCACGTTCGCCTTCTTTATGATGCCGCGCACCGTAAGGTCGGGGTCGTGGCGCAGCTTGTCGTTGCACAGGTCCCAGACCTCCTTGGCGGTATCCAGGCTCAAATGCCCTTCATACCCGAAGAAACGGCGCAGTTCCAGGTTGCACCAGTGGTACATGGGATTACCGACGGCCAGCTCCAGCGCTTCTACAAACTTTAAAAACCGCTGGTAGCCGTCC
Source organism: Solibaculum intestinale (assembly GCF_040096205.1). Classification (NCBI taxonomy): domain Bacteria; kingdom Bacillati; phylum Bacillota; class Clostridia; order Eubacteriales; family Oscillospiraceae; genus Solibaculum; species Solibaculum intestinale. The sequence continues at coordinate 36,736 of NZ_JBBMFD010000012.1, forward strand.
TGTTCCCCGGACACATAGTCCTCACTGACCCCGTTGGAGCGCATGACGCGCCATTTGTAATGGTCCCCGAAATAGGAGCCGTCAGCCTGCTTTCCGCCCAGCCATACCTGAGCCAGATCGTCAAACCGCCGGTCCTCGTAAATCTCCCTGGGAGAAATGTGGCAATGGTAATCCACGATCGGCATTTTGGCTGCGTAATCGTGGTACAGATGCCTGGCTGTTTCGCTTTCCAAAAGGAAGTCCTGATCCATAAAACTCTTCATGTCTGCTGCCGCGCGTTTTTGGCGCGCGCTCCTTTCTCAGTGAAAAATGGGAGAATCGCTGCAGGGTGCGTATGCGGCTTGTCCCGGCCCGGCCGTCCGCCGCATACGCGGAGAAACAATGCCCGCATATCCTTTTCGCCGCCCCGGTAAAAACCCACGGCTCACAGGGGCCTTTTCCGGCTTCATTATAGCAGTGCCGCCTTTTAATTACAAGGGTGAGACCAGACGAATGAGAAGGGGAGAGTGCGGTGAATTTTATCGAAAAGTGCATCGGCCGTCCGCCTTGATTCAGCGATTGTCGTAAGCGTCGTTTTCTTCCCTGCGCGCGCCGCAAACGGAAACGCTCGTGTTTTTAAACGTAATATTTTGTGTGTAATTGATGATCCCCAGTTCCTCACACCAGATGTCCACGTTTTCAAAGATCAGCCCTTTGATGGGCATATCCGCAAATCCTTCCATATGGAAGGCGCGGCTGATCCCCTTATAATCCGGTTCATTGTGAGATTTCACGTTACAAATCCGGATATTGCTCACCTGGGTGTTGGGTACCTGAGAGGGGATCTGCTCCAAAAGCTTTTTCCAGTGATCGGGAATTTCCCCTGTGTATCCTTCCGGCAGCGTACACACGCTGTAGCCCGGGTTCCAGTCCAGCACGAAGTGAAACGGATATTTTACATTGACCATCTCCAGCCCGTCCACCAAAACGTCCCGGATGTACCCTTTCCTCACCCGGGAGGACTTGATGCGGAATCCGCAGTCCGTGCCGTGGTACTTGAGGTTTCTCAGGGTAATGTTATAGATACCGCCGGACAGTTCGCTTCCCAGCGTCACGCCGAAGCCGGAGCGAATCTCGCAGTTTTGCACCGTAATGTCGTGGCAGGGACGATTGACCCGGTATCCGTCCGCGTCCCGGCCGGACTTGATGCAGATGCTGTCGTCGTTGCAGGAGGTCACGCAGTTTTCCACCAGCACATGCGCGCAGGAATCAATGTCGATGCCGTCGGTGCTGGGGCTTTGTATGCCGCAGTCGGCAATTTGTACCCCGTCGATGTGCACGTGGCTGCTGTATACCACGTGCACGTTCCAAAAGCCGGACCGGGAAGAGGTAAAATCCCGCAGCGTCACATTTTTCGAATCGTATACCACCACGTTGCGCATCCGCATGCAGTCGTAGTCCGCCGCCCAGCGCAGGCCCTTGGCGTCGTATTCCTTGCGGTAGCCGCCCTTCATGTCTGCTCCCCAGTATTTGTTCCACCAGTACTCACCCTGGCCGTCGATGGTTCCTTTGCCGCTGACGGTCACGTCCTCCTGCTGGTTGCAGTTGAGAATGCCCGGATACCAGTCCATGTCCACTCCCGCCACCCGGGTAGGAATCAGCGGAATTTGGGTTTCGTCCGTGGTGCCCAGCAAGACGGCGCCCTCCTCGAAACGAAGCTCCATGTGGCTTTTTAAAAACAACGGGGCCGTCAGGTAGACGCCCTTTTCCAAAAGCGCCACGCCGCCCGCCTTCGCCGCTTCGTCGAAAAGCGACTGAAGCTCGTTTGTCACCAGGCGTTTCCCAGAGGTGTCGATTGCGCGGTCGGAAGATTTGAAAATTGGTTTCATGAGTGTGTGTAAGAAGCCTGCCGGAAGGCGGCTTCTTCCTTTGCTCCTTTCCATCGCTTACTTTTCGCCCTGTGCGGCCGGTACATTCCTCATACCGATCATGATGCTGTTGAGACCGCAGACATGGCCGATGACAATACTACCCGCTTTTTCCGGCGCAGTCAACGTTGTATTTTTGATTTCTTCCGTCACGTGAAAGATTTTATTCTTGCAAATTCCCTCGGTAAGCCGGCAATCGTGTGTATGGGCGCAGTGATTTCCTGCTCCGCTTCTTTTCGTCAATGCGGAAAGCTTTGCATCGAAGGCTTTGAAAAGCAAAAGGCCGGGGCAACAGACGCGTCCGTTGCCCCGGCCTTTTATTCCCGACCCCACCCGTCTACCGCAGGCGGTTTGCCGTTTTGCCCGCTGCTTTTGGAGCCGGGGATTATGTTTTGAAGTATTCCGAAAAGTCCCGGCGGATGACGTCGATGTTTTCCGTATACCGTTGCATGTGCTTAGTCGCAATGCTTTCGGCCAGCGCTTCATCCCGATGCTCAATGGCACGGACAAGCTCTTCGTGGTCCTGCATGATATTCCTCATCGGTTTACACCGGAAGCTCAGCACTGTCGTGCGGTCGAAATGGGGCGCTACGCTTTCCACCAGTTCATACCAATAGCTTCTTTGGCACTTTTGATAGAGAATCCGGTGAAATTCCTTGTCTAGCTGAAAAATCTTATCCTCCTGTTTTCGGCTGATGTAAAGCTTCCATACCGCTACGTTTTCCCAAAGACAGTCGATGTCCGCCTGGTTGAGCTGCCGGCAGGCTATTTTTGCGAGTTCGGTTTCCAGCACGCTGCGCAGGTGGCGCACCTCTTCTACAATTTTTGCGTCGATATACGAAACATAAGTCCCGATTTTTGGGAGGATGGTGATGAGCTTTCTCTGAGCCAGCTCCAGCTCCGCCTCCCGAAAGGGGGTGCGGCTGACCTGGAGAAGCCTGCATAGCTCCTGTTCCCGAATTTGCGCGCCCGGCTCCAACTGGATGTTGACAATGTTGTAAAGCAGTACACGCGTCACATAATTGCGTGCCGACTCGTGCGGCTGCCTATCTAAAATCGAAAGCATGGTATGCCGCCCTCCTCTCTTCTGGAAATAAATTCATTATAAAAGAAAGCGGCGAAATTTACAAGTCTTGTTCTCCCGCTGCCTTTGGCACATCCCGGCCGGTTTCCCATTACCTCTGCTCCGCCTCGATGGCACAATCGGCGCACCCTTCGAGAATTTCCCGGCGTCGGATGGTTTCCTTCATGGAACCGTCGAGGACAAAGCGCCCCTTCACGGTCAGCCCCTGCACCTGCCTTGCGTACAGGCAGGGAATCTCGTGGGGATATACGTCACGGACAGACGGCTGCTCGTCGAACACGTCCGGCTTATGCTTGCTCTGCTGCTTCCAGGTGATGTTTACCTCTTCCAGACGGATGTTTTCAATGGGCGAATACTCTTCGCCACCCAGAAAGATACAAGATTCCGCCGTCAGCGTCAAATGGTCAAAGGTAAGGTTGCGGATTTTGCCCGGTAGGCGGTCCACGCCGGCTCGTTTGGTGGCGGAGAGGAAAATGGGCTCACCCTTGCCCCACCAGAGCGGCGCGCCCTTGCACATGGCGCCGTCGGCATAGCGCAGGGTGTTGCCGGTGACATGGTGCACATGGATGTTTTCCACCGTTCCCCCGTCGCGCACCCAGATGCCTACCGCCCGGTTGGAATCCTGGACCCGGCAGTGTTTCAGCTCGATGTTGCGGATGTCGCCCCAAGTCTCGGTTCCGATTTTTAATGCGGAGTCCCGGGAGTGGAGCACGCAGTCCTCAATGAGAATGTCCTCGCAGTTGCCGTACTTTTCCCACATGGGCTTGGTCGCCTTGACCACGATGGCGTCGTCGCCTCCGCGCACGTTGCAGCCGCGCACCACCACGTCTTTGCAGCAGTCCGGATCAATGCCGTCGTTGTTGGCGCCCCGGACGTTGTTGTCGATTGTGACGTTTTCCACCAGCACGTGCCTGCAGCCGGCCATGTGCAGCGTCCAAAAGGCCGCGTCGTAAAAGGTCACGTCCCTCACCGTCAGGTGCTCCACGTCCTCCAAAAAGGTGGTTCTGGGGCGAAAGCTTTTGACCATCAGCGGACACTCGTGATACCCGTTGTCCGCATTGGCGTCATAGAACACCTCCCGGCCCTGGCCGTCAATGGTGCCCGGCCCGGCGATGGTGATGTTCGTTTCGTGCATGGCAAACAGAAAGCATCCGCCTTCCCAGCCTGTGGCCTGATTGTCGTCGTCGAATTCCTTTGCGAAATCAATGGTATCCTGTGGGTTGAGGCTGGAGACCAGCACCGCGCCCTCATCCAGATAAAGCTCTACCTGGGACTTTAAGCGCAGAGAACCGGACAAAAACCTTCCCGCCGGAACCACCACTCTTCCTCCGGTTTTAGCGCACGCATCGATGGCGGCCTGTATCTGCTTTTGGCAGTTGGATGTTCCGTCCGGGACCGCTCCAAACGTCAGAATGTTGTAATCCATTGTCTGTCTCCTTTTTGTTTGGCTTTTTCCCCAGTATAACATCCTTCCTCCGCGAGCACTAGACTCTTTTATAAAATTCTTGCGCTGACTCCCGGAGGCGCCTTGCGAATGAATTCTCCCGGAAAGAATCTCTCTGAATAGGAAGAACGAAGTGCGATTTTCGAAAAGGTAGAACAGCGAGAAGGTGTTTCTGTGAAAATCGCTCTTTTGCGGACAAGCAAAAGCGCCCGCCGCCCAGCGTAAAAAGAAAAAGGCCCATTGTCATCCACCAACTTATCGTACGGCTGTCACTGGGTACAAAACTGGTTGGAAGAGGGGAAGGTTGTTGGGCTCTTTGGCGCAAGACAGCCGGTTGAAATTTTGCCCCGCCGCGCCTATAATAAAAGAAACGTGTGGCGACATTAAGAGGGGTTTGAGGGATGCAATGAAAGGGTGGATCAAGGAAAAACTGCATGCCAATTTGTTGGATTACAAGGTGTTCTTAAAGTGGATTTTGTTTGCCTGTCTGATTGGCCTGCTGGTGGGCGGGATCGGGACCTTGTTTCACTATAGCATCGGCTGGGCAACCGTGCTGCGCAAGGAGCAGCCGTGGCTTCTCTGGCTGCTGCCGGTAGCGGGAATCGCCATTGTCCTGCTCTATAAGGTTTGCGGGATCGACGAGGACAAGGGCACCAACCTGGTGCTGCTGGCGGTGCGCGCCAACGAGAAAATCTCCGCGCGCATGGCGCCGCTGGTTTTCATCGCCACGGTGCTGACCCATTTGTGCGGTGGTTCCTCCGGACGGGAAGGCGCGGCGCTGCAAATCGGCGGCAGCATCTCGTCGAAAATCGGCCGCCTGCTCCGGTTTGACGAAAAGGACGAGCGGATTATGACCATGTGCGGCATGAGCGCGGCCTTCGCGGCCCTGTTCGGCACGCCGCTGACCGCCGCTATTTTTGCCATGGAGGTGGTCAGCGTTGGGGTGATGTACTATTCTGCCATCGTCCCTTGTATCCTGTCGGCCGTGATCGGCTTTGCGGTGGCGGATTTTTTTGGGGTGGAGCCCGAGCGGTACCAGCTGGTGGGCATTCCCCGGCTCGACGTGCTGCCGGTTTTACAGATCATACTGCTGGGGGTACTGTGCGCGGTTTTGAGCATGCTTTTCTGCAAAGTCACCAAAGGGACGGGCAGCCTTTACCGGCGGTTCCTGCCCAATCCGCTTTTGCGCATCGCCGTGGGCGGCGCTTTGGTGGTGGGGCTTACTTACCTGGTGGGAAGCTTTGACTACAACGGAGCTGGGATGGACGTCATCGATGAAGCCCTCTTTGGCCGGGCAAACCCGGAGGCCTTCGCGCTGAAAATCCTATTCACCGCCATCACGCTGGGCGCCGGGTTCAAGGGCGGCGAGATCGTCCCCACCTTCTTTGTGGGTGCTACCTTCGGCAACACCATGGGCCGCCTCATCGGCCTCAATCCTTCCTTTGGGGCGGGAATCGGGCTGATCTCCCTGTTTTGCGGCGTGACCAACTGCCCGCTTACCTCGCTGATTATGAGCATCGAGCTTTTCGGGAAGGACGGGATGCTCTTTTTCGCCATTGTCTGCGCGGTCAGCTATATGCTTTCAGGCTATCACGGTCTATACAGTGAGCAGAAGATCGTGTATTCGAAGATCAAGCCTGAGTTTATCGACAAAAAGTCCGAATAACCGCTTTGAACTGGGAGAAAGGTAGAGTGGCGGCGAATTGTCCTACTTTTTCTATAGCATGAGTGAAAATTTGTACAAATTGGGGCTTGGTTTCTTTCCAAAAGACAGGCGATTGTACGAAACCCCGCAGGATCCTGGACAAGCGCTTGAATGTGGCGGCAATATGCCATATAATAGATAAGTAAGGGAGTAAGCACAGCGGTGAAGGTTTCTTTGCCCCGTGCGTCCTGTGTGCAAACGGCCGGTTTTTCCGCCTATGTGGGAGAAATCTGCGGCCCTCGCTGTTTTGCTGTCTATCCAAAACATCATTATTAGGAGGTTTTTCATCATGGAACTCAAAAATTTCTCTCTGGAAGGTAAGATCGCCCTGGTTACCGGCGCTTCCTACGGCATCGGTTTCGCCATTGCCTGCGGTATGGCCAAGTGCGGCGCGACCATCTGCTTTAACGACATCAAGCAAGAGCTGGTGGATAAGGGAATCGCCGCTTACAAAGAGGCCGGCATCGAGGCCCACGGCTATGTGTGCGACGTCACCGACGAGGATGCCGTCAATGCGCTGGTCGCCACCATTGAGAAGGAAGTCGGCGTGATCGACATTCTGGTCAACAACGCCGGTATCATCAAGCGCATTCCCATGTGCGAGATGACCGCCGCTCAGTTCCGCCAGGTGATCGACGTGGACCTGAACGCTCCCTTCATTGTTTCCAAGGCCGTTATCCCCTCCATGATCAAGAAGGGCCACGGCAAGATCATCAACATCTGCTCCATGATGAGCGAGCTGGGCCGCGAGACCGTTTCCGCATACGCGGCGGCTAAGGGCGGCCTGAAGATGCTCACTAAGAACATCTGCTCCGAGTACGGCGAGTACAACATTCAGTGCAACGGCATCGGCCCGGGTTACATCGAGACTCCCCAGACCGCTCCGCTGCGTGAGAGACAGCCCGACGGCAGCCGTCATCCCTTCGACCAGTTCATCGTCTCCAAGACTCCGGCCGCCCGCTGGGGCACCACGGAAGACCTGGTCGGCCCGGCCGTCTTCCTGGCTTCCGATGCGTCCGACTTTGTCAACGGCCACATCCTTTATGTGGACGGCGGTATCCTCGCCTACATCGGCAAGCAGCCCCAATAAGTTTGTTTTCCAGAAAAAGCTCCCCTTACGGTACGCCGCAAGGGGAGCTTTTTTATAGATGATAATGGTATCTGCTGAATAAATAGCAAAGCGTTATTGGATTTTTTTATGCTCCTTAATCTTCTTTATCAGTGCTAAACCGTCCGCTCCTTCAAATTTTAAAGCAAAACACAGATTGCTGTTGAGCAAGTATTCCAAATCCATATATGTATAGTTGCATCCTGGGCGTACTCCTATATTGCTTCCCCATGCGCATTCTCTCAAAGAGCCTTCCCATTCGTCCGTAAGAGAGTATAGTTTGGATTTGAATTGCGAATTATACAACAGCACTTGTACAAAAACCTCATCTCCGCTGATCGAATAACGAAGCATTCTGTAGATAACAGCTTCGTGATCAATCAGGTATCGTGCAGCATCGTCCGTAATAGACCAATAGGCGAATCCCTTTTTGTATTCCAGATGATATTTCTTAAAGAGGTCCACGGAAAGCAGCTTCTGTATAAACTTAAGGCTTTCTCTAAGACCGCTTTTTATGTGCCCAGATAGACCTGTTAACTTCCCGCTTTCATGGAACAAATGATAATACTTGACTCGTTCGATTGTCGTGGTATGATTGTCAAATCCAACAAATTCGGTTCCCTTGTGCGCATCAAAAAAAGCATGCATATCATCCTGATTTTTTAGTGGAAAAGTGGACCCGGTAAGAAAATGGTAGTATTGATATGGCCCGTTTTGTACGGCGGCCTTCAGCAGTTTCAACGTGCAATCCACTTGAGAATATCCCGCCCACTGGACGTTGTTTCTTGGTATGAAATAAAGGTTGCTTTTTTGGGGAAGGTATATATTGGAGTCGATGGAAGATTTCGCGTCTATATGCAGATAGATATCATTTCTTACGTCATCAATTGCTTCCAATAAAAGGACCAATAGATCAGGACGGTGATGAGCCATGATCAGATAAGCATGACGATTATCAGCCATTTTTGTAATTCCTCCTGGGTATCTGAGTCGGTTTCTGCTTATAGGATACCAGATGCACATAAATAAGTCTATCCCCTGATAACGAAGACAAGAGTTAGGTGTATTTTTTATAGTGTGGGTGATTTTCATAAATATGTTCAAAGTAAATTTTATAAAACAAGGTAAAGGGGAAGATCAAATCTTCCCCTTTACCTTGTTGAGCGCGCCCTTTTCTAGACGGGATACCTGCGCCTGGCTGATGCCGATTTCATTGGCCACCTCCATCTGGGTTTTGCCTTGGAAAAAACGCAGAGAGAGGATTTTCTTTTCCCTGGGAGAAAGGTTGTTGATGGCTTCCTTGAGGGCGATCTCATCGAGCCAGTTGCTGTCGTCGTTCTTGTCGCCGATCTGATCCATTACGTAGATGGTGTCCCCGCCGTCGGAATAAACCGGCTCGAAGAGGGAAACCGGCTCGACAATGGATTCCAGCGCCATCACCACTTCCTCCCGTTTGACCCCCAGTTCCCTAGCGATTTCCTCCACTGTGGGTTCCCTAAGGTTGCTGCCCGTCAGCCGTTCCTTGGCCTGCATGGCCTTGTAGGCCATATCCCGCAGGGAGCGGCTGACCCGTACGGAATTATTGTCCCGCAGATAGCGGCGGATTTCCCCGATGATCATGGGTACCGCGTAGGTGGAGAAACGGACGTTCTGAGAGATATCGAAATTGTCGATGGACTTAATCAGTCCAATGCATCCCACCTGAAACAGGTCGTCTAAGTTCTCGCCCCGCTGAGTAAAACGTTGGATGACGCTGAGCACCAGCCGCAGGTTCCCGTTAACCAGGTCCTCCCGCGCCTGCTTGTCGCCTTCCTTGCACCGCTTTAGCAGCGCCATCTTTTCCGACTCCGTCAAAACTTTCAGCTTCGCCGTGTTGACCCCGCAGATATCCACTTTGTTAAACTGCATCAAGCCGCCCCCTACCGATGATTTCCATTGTCAGTAAGAGTATGACCGGAAGGGAAGGGCGGCATACAGAAATTCCAGGTTCTTCAATTTAAGAAATTTTACCAGTTATCCGGCCCGCTCCAGTTCCTTTTTGAGCCGTTCGATGATCCGTTTCTCCAGGCGGGATATGTAGGATTGGGAGATGCCCAGCCGATCGGCTACCTCCTTCTGGGTGTGCTCCTTTTCCCCGCACAGCCCAAAGCGCAGCTTCATGATCTGCGCCTCCCGGTCGGACAGGTGCTCCACTGCACTGAGCAGCAGGTCCCGTTCCACCTGCTGTTCGATGCCCCGGTTGACCACGTCCGGGTCGGACCCCAGCACGTCGGAGAAGAGCAGCTCGTTGCCGTCCCAGTCCACGTTGAGAGGCTCGTCGATGGACATTTCGTTTTTCAGCTGCACGCTTTTGCGCAGATACATCAAAATCTCGTTTTCGATGCACCGGGACGCGTAGGTGGCCAGCTTGATGTTGCGCGACGGGCAGAAGGTGTTGACCGCCTTAATCAGCCCGATGGTGCCGATGGAAATCAGATCCTCCACGCAGTTGTTGGGAGATTCGAATTTCTTCGCAATGTACACCACCAGCCGCAGGTTATGGGTAATCAGCGGTTCCCTTGCCTTGGCGTCGTCCTGGGTTTGAAGTTTGCGGAAAATCACCTGTTCCTCCTCCTGTGTCAGGGGAGCGGGCAGCGTTTCCGGCCCGTTGATGTAGTGAACCTCCTCCATGAGCCCCAGCCTTACTTTGAGCAGGTTGACCCATTTCTGTACCGCCATCCAAATCGGTTTTGCCACCCGTTTCATTGCCATAACCTCCTGCACTTATTTCATAGGAAGAAGCTGTGGATTCATCAGCCCCCGGTATTCTCCCGAGGAGAGATTGGTGTCGGACACGGCCACAAATGCCCCCTGCACCGTCACCGGCTCCTCTTTGGTATGTATGACGATCTCATCCGCCTTGAAGGAGGGAAGAAGACCGTTTGCGCCCACGCTTTTGTAGGGGATCACCCGGTAGCGCCGCTGCCAGGCCTCCGGCAGGCGGACACAGGCGGCGCTCGCGTTCTGAAAGGCGGGACGGACCGGGTCGGGTAGCAGCTCCCGCACGCTTTGATATTCCGCCAGAACAACCGGCGAACCGGTGAAGGATTCGGTCAAGGAATTGCCGGTGTCCGCCAGGGTGCGGAGCGTTACGCTGCGCCCCTCCACCGTCACCGTCAGGTCATAGATAGATTTGGGCGGCGCCCCTTTCTGGAAGAACCGGTGAAACAGGGACAAAAGCAGATAGGCCGCCGCTGCGGTGACCACCAGCAAAAGCGGGGAAATGTCGAAATAAAACGCGCCGTTTCCCATGGCAAGACCGGGAGGCGCCACAAAGAGCCAGAGGGCGAAGGCAATGCCGGCAAAGGCGAAATTCACGGTAAAAAAGCAGGCATAGAGCTTTAGAAACCGTTTGAAAGAGGCGGCGTGAAAGGAAGCGAGGACAATGAGAGCGGAAAAGACCGCTTTGGTGGCGATGGAAAAGAGAATGCCCAGCTCCGGCAGCAAAATCACAAAGGAAAACAGGGCCCCCAGCGCCGCGCCCGCCAGCAGGCGCAGACGTTTGTACGGCTGATGGGCGAGCCTTGCGGTAACCAGAAGCAAAAAGAAATTCATAAAAAGGTTGACGGCGAATAAAATGTCCACATAGATGGTCTGGGTCATATCCGCCCGCCTCCTTTTCCTCTTCGATGCTTGGCCCACAATGAGGGCGTACCTTTAGTATATATGGCAGGGGCGGCGAAATTATGTCACTTCCGATTGTCATATTTTCAGTTTTCAAGGGAGACGGAAAAGGGAATAGAAAACGGCCGCTGCCGGCGGAGGCGCCGGCAACCGATGTGGTTGCCGTGCTTCTCCGCACATGCAGCGGCCGTTTGACCGGTTTGTGAACCTATTCGTGGGATTCGATGACTTCCCGGTCGCGGAACAGCAGAGAAATGCACCACAGTCCGCCCAGGAGAACCAGCGTATAGATGACACGGCTTACCGCCGCGCCCTGTCCGCCGAACAGCCATGCCACCGCGTCAAACTGGAACAGGCCGATGCTTCCCCAGTTCAGGGCGCCGATGATGACCAAGATAAGCGAAATCTTATCAAGCACTCTTGTCAACTCCTTGTCAACTCCTTATCAAACGTCATTTTCACTCTCAGTATGCCATCAAATGTGTTACTTTATACCGAGAGCCGGATTCGTTTGCAAAAATTTGGGATGGCCCTTACAAGAAGAAGCCATGGCCCTTCCCGCAGGTATCCAATGCCGTAAGACCCGGCTGCAATTGCCGCATTTAGGCAAATACGGTTTTACTTGCTTGCCGCCCGGCAGGCTGAATAAGGGAAAGATGCCGGCGGCGCGGATCGTTTTCAGCAAAATGGATGAGGCTCTTGCCAGGAGAGCCAAACGGGGGAGAACCTTGTTTTTCTTACAATCGCAAGAAAAACGGAAAAATCCCTGCGGAATGTTCTCCGCAGGGATTAGCTTTGCCCAAATTCGGCGGTTTATGCAGACGCTTGCTCTTTTTGCCGTTTGATGACTTTTAAACGGGAAAATTCTTCCCGGTCCTTTTCTTCCAGCGCTTCCGTGATGAATTTTACCGTTTCATCAAAACGGGGAATGATGATATTTTTGAGCGCATTGGCCCGTTTTTGCGTTTTGCGGATGGCGTTTGCCAGCCGGTACACACTGTTTTCCACCTCCGCCAGCTCCACCGTCAGCATTTTTACCGCGTAAAATTTGATATACGCTTCGTCGAGCAGGGAGTTGGAGGATTCGAAGCCATAGCTCAACGTGGCGGGCTGCGCGTCGATGGACACCAGCGGAATTTCCACGCCCATGACGCTGCGGTAAGTGATGTGCACCCCTTCTTCCACCGGCGTGGCGCCGGCGATTTCGTCGCAGATGCCCAGGGAGATGTTGGCCCGCTGCAGGGCAATGTAAGCGCTCGAAAAGGTCTCGTCAATCTTATTTTGAATTTCGGTGGCCTTGTCGATGAGGGACATCATTTCCCGAATCAGGATGTTTCGCTTGCGGTCGAGCAGGTCAAACCCCAGCCGGGCCAGGTTTAACGACCGCTTGGTGTCGAGCAGGTTGCCCTTGGTGGGAGAAATCTGCTGGTTCACAATGCCTCACATCCCTTCTTATAAGGCGCCGGCCGTTCCCGGCGTCTCGCTTTGCTTATAGTGCTTTTCGAGCATCTCATCGTCCACACGGTCCAGCTCTTCCTTGGGAAGCATGGAGAGAAGCTGCCAGCCCAGATCCAGGGTTTGGTCGATGGTGCGGTTTTCGTGAAAGCTCTGATTTAAAAACAGGGTTTCAAACGCCTTGCCGAACTCAATGTACCGGTGGTCGATGGGGGAGAGCTCCTCCTCGCCGATGACCGACGCTAAGGACCTTGCGTCCTGCACATGGGCATAAGAAGCAAAAAGCTGGTTTGCAAGGGCGGAATGATCCTCTCTCGTGTAGCCCTCGCCAATGCCGTCCTTCATCAGACGAGACAGAGAGGGAAGCACCGATACCGGCGGATAAATGCCCTTGCCGTCAAGGCTCCGGTCGAGCACGATCTGACCTTCGGTGATGTAACCGGTCAGGTCGGGCACCGGATGAGTAATGTCGTCGTTGGGCATGGTCAGAATCGGAATCTGGGTGACCGACCCGGTGTGCCCCTCGATCATGCCCGCCCGCTCGTAAAGGGAAGCGAGGTCGGAATACAGATAACCCGGATAGCCCTTGCGGCCGGGAATCTCGCCCTTGGACGAGGAGAATTCACGAAGTGCCTCCGCATAGGAGGTCATGTCGGTCATGATGACCAGCACGTGCTTATTCTGCTCAAAGGCCAGATACTCCGCCGCCGTCAGCGCGCAGCGGGGGGTCAGAATGCGTTCGATGATCGGGTCGTTTGACAGGTTTAAGAACATGGTAACCCTGGACAGGGTACCCGAATCCTCAAAAGAACGGCGGAAGTACTGGGCCACGTCGTTTTTGACGCCCATGGCCGCAAACACCACGCAAAATTCCGCCCCTTCCTCCTCCGCGATCCGAGCCTGGCGCACGATCTGTACGGCAAGCTCGTTGTGTTTCATGCCCGAGCCTGAGAAGATGGGTAGCTTCTGGCCCCGGATTAGGGTCATCAGGCAGTCGATGGAGGAAACGCCGGTGTTGATGTAATTGCGCGGATAGGTGCGGGAGACCGGATTCATCGGCATGCCGTTGACATCCGCGAACTTCTCCGGAAACACGTCCCCGAGACCGTCGATGGGTTTTCCCTTGCCGTCGAAGATGCGCCCGAGAATCTCCGGAGACAGCGCTAGCTCCATGGGTCGCCCAGTCAGGCGGGTGCGGGTATTTGTCAAAGAAATGCCGCGTGTCCCTTCAAAGACCTGGATAATGACCCGTTCGCCGTCGATCTGTACAATACGGCCGGAACGGGATTCGCCGTTTTGCAGCTTGATTTCCACCATTTCCTCAAACCCGGCGTTTTTTACTCCGTCCAGGGCGATCAGCGGTCCGCTGATCTGATTGAGACCGATATATTCGAGAACCATAGGTTATCGTCCCTCCCAAACTTTACGCGGTCAAACCGGCGATGGTATCGTCGATGTATTTGATGTAGCCGTCCAGCTCCGAAAGCTTGTCGTTGGGCACGTCGTACTTGATGCGGATAAGCTTATCGAACAGGCCGGCCTCCGCCACACGGGAAATGGGAATGGAGGCGGATACCAGCTGGCGCGCGCGGTTATAGAGATGCAGGATCACCTGCATCATTTTCAGCTGCTTTTGCATGGGTACGTAGGTATCTTCCTTGTGATAAGCGTTTTGCTGCAGAAAACCCAGCCGAATGACCCGGGCGATCTCGATGACCAGCTTCTGGTCGTCGGGCAGCACGTCCGCGCCGATGAGCTTGACGATTTCCATCAGGTTGCTTTCCTCCTGCAACAGGGAATTGATCTGCGCCCGGCAGGAAAGAAAGTCCTTGCTGACGTTTTTCTCATACCATTCGGCAAGGTCAGTCACATACTCGCTGTAGCTGGTCATCCAGTTGATGGCCGGATAATGCCGCTCATAGGCCAGCGATTTGTCCAGCGCCCAGAAGCAGCGGGTGAACCGCTTGGTGTTTTGCGTAACCGGCTCGGAAAAATCGGACCCTTGCGGGGAAACCGCGCCGATGACGGTTACCGAACCTTCTTTGCCGTTTAACGTCTTCATGTATCCCGCCCGCTCGTAGAACTCGGACAGGCGGGAAGGCAGATACGCCGGGAAGCCTTCCTCCGCAGGCATTTCCTCCAGACGACCGGAAATTTCCCGCAGCGCCTCCGCCCAGCGGGAGGTAGAGTCGGCCATAATCGCCACGTGATACCCCATGTCCCGGTAATATTCCGCTAAGGTGATGCCGGTGTAGATGGAGGCCTCACGGGCCGCCACCGGCATGTTGGAGGTGTTGGCGATCAGCACCGTCCGGTCGGTCAGCGGCCGGCCGGACTTCGGGTCGATCAGCTCGCTGAATTCCTCGAGCACCTGGGACATTTCGTTGCCCCGCTCGCCGCAGCCGATGTACACGATGATGTCCGCGTCTGACCACTTGGCGAACTGATGCTGGGTCATGGTTTTCCCCGTGCCGAAGCCGCCCGGAATGGCGGCCGTGCCCCCTTTGGCAATGGGCAGAAGGGAATCAATGACCCGCTGGCCGGTAATCAGCGGAATGCTGCAGGGAAGGCGTTCGGCCACCGGCCGGGGAATGCGGATAGGCCAGCGCTGGGACAGCGTGAGTTTATGGATGTGTCCCTTCTGGTCCTTTAACTGCGCGATCGTATCGCTCACCTTATATTTCCCGCTGGGCTTTGCCGACACGATCTCTCCCGAAAGGTTCGGCGGAAGCATCAGCCGGTGGGTAATCAGCGGCGTTTCCGGGCATTCGGCGTACACGTCTCCGCCGCCCAAACGGTCCCCGGGCTTTATGAGCACCGTTACCTGCCATTCCCGGTCAGGATCCAGGGCCGGGATGTTGCAGCCCCGGCCGATAAAGGGGCCGGTAGCCTGCTCGATGGCTTTGAGCGGCCGCTCAATACCGTCGAAAATGTTGCTGATGATACCGGGACCAAGCTCCACGCTCATAGGCATTCCCGTGCCCTTGACGGGCTCGCCCGGCCGCACACTGGTCGTCACCTCATAGACCTGGATGGTCGTAAACTTCGAGGTGATGCCGATCACCTCGCCGATGAGCCCGTCGTTGCCCACGTACACCATTTCCTGCATGGAAAAGTCCGCGGTGTCCTTCACCGTGACAACCGGGCCGTTGACGCCGTAAATCACATTTTTCTCTGCCATGCGGCTTTCACCCCCGTCAGATTGCGCCGAAGAAGCCGAAAAAGGCCCGGCGCGAAACGTTTTGTCAATTTGCTTTAGCCGGCTCCACCGACAGGCCCGCATGCTCGGCAAACCAGACGTGCTGGCTGTCGAGGCGGGTGTCCAGAGTCTCGTCGGCCATCAGGCCGAACTCCCGGCATTCCATGCGAAAGCCGCCCAAACGGATGGAATCGTCCGCCTTAACCTGGCAGCCCTCCGAAAAGAGTTTGCTTAAGTCCCCGCCAAGGGGCAGGTCCGCTTCTCGCAGGTACAAGGTGACCTCTGCTTTCGGGAACAGCTTCGCCGCTTCCTTTGCCAGGCCTTCGAGAAAGGCCGGGTATGCGTCCGTCTTCGTGAAGGCTTCGATTTCCTTCTTTGCCTCGTCAAACACGTCTTTGGTGATCTCGCCGCGCTTTAACAGGGCGGCCCGGTGGAGCTTGAGTTCCTTTTGGGACAGATCCCGGCGGATGCCGGTGCGCATTTTGGAGATTTCCTGCTGAATCAGGTGATAGGCGTCGGTCAGCGCCTCGGTCTCCGCCTTTTCCAGCTCCGCTTTGTTGAAGGCTTCCGATTCCGCCAGGATCCGCGCCCGGCGTTCCTCGGCGTCCTTGTTGATGGCCTGTATGAATTTGCTTAGCTTTTCGTCCTGTAAAGCCATAGTCGAGCCTCCTCATTCATATCTTCACGCCGATGGCCTCACGCACATACTGCATGATGGAATCGGACGGGCGGGCCGAACCGTGGCGGTCCGGAATCTGCACGATCAGCGGGCGGTGGCTTGTGAGCTTCATGTCCAGAATGACTTCCGGGCACAGCTTCATCAGCCCCTCGGTGATCAGCACGATTCCGATCTCGCTGTTTTCCTTGGCTTCCTTCAGGGCCTGGCGGACCTCCGCTTCCTCGTGGACGACAACGCCTTCGATCCCCGCGAGCCGCATGCCCACCAAGGTATCGATGTTATCGCTGATTAATTGAAAACGCATCGTGGTTTCACCGCCTTTGTTATGTGCGCCCAAACGCTTTTTACGATACGAACAGGATCAGGATGGAAATAACCAGGCCGTACAGGGCGATGGATTCGCCCAGGGCCACGAAGATCAAAGACTTGGAGAAGGCCTTGGGGTTTTCTGAGGTGGCGCCGATGGCCGCCGGGGAGGCGGACGCCACAGCGATACCGCCGCCGATACAGGCAAGGCCCACCGCCAAAGCCGCCGCTAAGTATTTCATGCCGTCGGCGTTGGCCGCAGCGGCTGCCGCATCCGCGTCGCTGGTGGCGGGAGCCGGGGCTGTGGCGGGAGCAGCGGTAGCCACTGGCTGGGCGTTGTCGTCCGGGGTAGCCGCTGAAACCGCGAAGGGCATAGCGACCGCCAGCAGCATCACTGCGGCAAAAGCGGTCAGGTTGACGCGCAGGGCCTTGCGGGGAGAATTGCCTCTCTTAAGACTGCGGATGGAGAGAACGAGCGGGATGCACATAGCGGCTAAAATCAGAACTGCAAACAGAGCATACATTAGTATTTCCTCCTCATAATTCAGGTTCCCGTCACCGGGCGATAGGGAAAACCGGCCGGAACGCTACTGATTTTGTGTCTTTCTCGACCGGATGGACAAAAAGGGTTTGCCGTTGCCGGAGTAGAACCGGCTGAACATTTCGTAGTATTCCAGACGCAGCACCTGGATGGCCACAAGAAGGGCTTCCAGACAGGCGACGATGACATTGCCGATGACCACCGCGATGGTATACCCCACCGGATCGAACAGCTCGGCGATGACGAATACTACCTTCATCATGCCCGCGTGCACCAGCACGAAGGCGCCCACCCGCAAAAAGGACAGGGTGTTGGACAGGTAGCTTAAAAGAAAATCAAAGAGCTCGAAGAAGTTGCCGGAAATGAATTCGCCCACGCTGTCTTCGAAAATCTTCGGCTTTCGTCCAACCAGATTTCCAAGCGGCTCCCGAAAGAACATCACAAGCAGCGGGAGCACAATCAAAAACAGAATATAGGGCAGGCTGAAGAGGTTTAAGCCCGTGGCGAAGAGCAAAGCGCCCGCCGTTAGGATGGACGCGTAGAAGACAAGCCCCGCCGCCCCGCTGGGGCCGAAGAGGGCATCCGCGTACCGTTTTCGTCGAAGCCCCGAAAAGATGTTGATGACCATGGCCACCATATTGAGCACGCAGCCGATGGCAATGGATGCGAGCAGAATCAGAGTAATGTTTTCCGGCTCCATCACCCTAAAGGGAGAGAGGCCGAAGCTTGCGTAAATAGAGTCGAGAGCGGTCTCAAAGCCGAACACCGACCCGAAGATACAGCCGAACAGCGTAGAGAAAATACTCGTGCGCATCAAGATGGGACCGATGGACATATGCCGTTTCTTGTACATATACAGTCCCACCAAAAACAGCAGGATGCCCTGCCCCACGTCGGCGAACATAATGCCGAACAAAATGCAGTAGGTGATGCTGATGAAAACGGTGGGGTCCACCTCGTCGTAATCCGGCAGGCCGAACATATCCACGAACATCTCAAAGGGCCTTGCGAGCCACCTGTTTTTGAGCCGGATGGGCGGAGTTTCGTCCCGCGGCGCGTCATCCGGCGGCTCGAACACCACCTGCACCGCTTCCATGTCGTCAAACCGGTGGAAGAATTCCTCCTGTTTTGCGGCCGGGATCCAGCCGATCAGGTGGAAAAGCGTCCCGTGCTTGGCGGCGTACCGCCTGAGATCGAACGCATCGCTTAGATAGGTCAAGAAAGAGTATGCGTTCTCGATTTTTTCGTGCTGCTTTTCCCAGGACGTTTGAATTTTTTGCGTCAGCTGCGAAAGCCGCTTGCGGTCTACGGCCACCTTTTTCTGAAACCGCTCGATTCCTTCTTCCGGGGTCCCGTTTACCCCGGGAACCCGCAGCCGTTCGAAGTACAGATGGGAGAAAATCCGGTCTACTTCCTCCACCTGCTCCCGCGGGCAGAAATACACGCCCCAGTAATGGGTGGTGTCCACCGACCCGGGGAAGAACATCACATAGGGATTGTCCTCATACGCCTGCAGCTTCGGGTAGCTGTCCCTGGGGATGCGCCCGAAACGCACCTTGATGAACTCACAGGAGAACACCTCGTCGAGCCGGACGTTGAGCCCGGTAAAGTGGGACAGCTGTGCGATGAAGGTTTCCCCCATGGAAATGTCTTCCTTGAGGGCGCGAAACTGTTGGTCCAAGGTCCTGAATTCGTCCGACACATGGTCCACAAACTGCCCAAGGCCTTCCCGGTCGTAATTGACCGGCGAAGTGACCGGCGTCAGCTTAAGCGGCGGCGCGTGAGATTTGGAAAGCTCGTCGAGGGCCTGCAGCATCGGCGTATAGGGGTTATCCTGGCTGATGGAGGCGTAGCCCTTGCTGTCTTCCAGGAAGGTCAGCGTCGATTCCGGATGAAAGTCCTCATCAATGCATACCCGTTCCAATGCCGTGTCCATCGTGTCCAGTTTTCCCAGCACGTTGACCAGCAGCATTTTTTCAATCGCCATGGTTCACTCTCACCTCCTGCCCTTAAGCATGTTCCAGAATCAGGAGCTCCCGGATTTTGTCAGGGGGCAGCTGGTATCGGATGCCTTCGATGATATTGATGATGTTGCGCAGTTCGTTTTCTGCGATGATGGTGTAAGCCAAAAACACGGCCGGCGGATTCACAGAGAAGCGCATGGTGTGCAGCGCTTCCCGGAAAACCAGGGCCGACAGAGTTTCCTCCAGATAGCCGCCCTGCGTTTGCGAAAGCCGGTGGCCGTACTTGGTCCGCTGAAAGACGGCGAATGCCTCGTTTGCCGTCTTGGCGTGAAGCATGGCGTCCAGCTCCTCTTTTTTGATCACATGCTCGTAAGGAAGGAGCCGGGACCGGATTTCATCCGGCGACGCGGTGGAAAATGCGTTTTTGTAACGCAGGATGCGCAGCACGTTGTCCAGCTCCACCGTCATATAGTAAAAATCCAGCAACTCCTTTTTCATCTTGCCCCGGGTGTGCCGTTCAATCAGCGCAAACGCCCGGTCGTATAAATAATGGTAGAGCCGCGTTTCAATGGTAGTCAGGTCCAGCTCGTCGGGCCGCTTGCCTGCATAAGGGGAGAGAAGCGGTTCAAATGGCGTGCCTTTGAGCACCGCTAAAATATCATCAAAGGTCTTGCACTTGGCTAGATCCATGAGACGGATGTCGGTATGGTGCTCGAAAAAGGTGGGAAGATGAAAGAGGTATTCGTCTTCCTGCCCGTAGTTTAAAAGCCGGATACAATGGAGAATCTGCTGAATTTCGCCTCTGAGCACAATGATTTCGTAGAAAAACTCCCGTCCCGCGTATTCGAATACGCACAGAGACGAATAGTCCTCAAAGGATTTACGCCGAAGAAGCTCCTCAAGCCTGCCCCGGTGAACGTCCACCGAACGGACCTCGCTCAAAAAGGGACCGAAATAGGTACGGTTTTTCAGATAGAGAGCCGCTTCCCCTACCGACTGGCAGGCCAGCAGCTCGTTAAAGTTCTGTAAAGTCAGCCGCTTGCCGAATTTGGCGCGTGCCTTTGCGGATAAAGCGTTGTGAGAATAACTGCCAGCCATCGCGTTTCGCCTCCTTTGGCCAGGCTTTTTCCTTTATTCCCGGCCCAGGGTGCGGTTGACGATGGTTTTGATCCAGGCGTCCTTGTTGCGTTCAGCCGTCCGGTCAAGGGAATCCATCACGCCGGCGTACGTTTTCTGGGTTTGCTCCCATTCTTCCTCGGCAAAGCCCCGTTCCTTTTCTTCCAGCTGTTCGACCTTTTTGCGGGCCCGGGTCAGATACTCGTCCTTGAGCGCCTGGCTCTTTTCCTCGACGGTCATTTCCGCCTGCATGCGCATGGAAGAGGCGTCCTCGGTGAGCTGGCGCGCCTGCTCATCCATTTCAAGGATGCGCTTGATCATTTCTTGCATACGGATCCCCTCCTAAAAGTCGTAAAAGGGAGAACGCCAGTGGCGCTCTCCCGCTAAAATGCCCGAGGTATTTTGGTGATTGAGTGCATGCCGATGGTTGTTATTATATACCCGTTTTTTCGTCATTACAAGGTACAAATTACTGAATAAAACCCAACCAAACCATAAATTTCGTTACAATTTGTTGAAAGGCCAACTTAGTTTTTCAGACTCTGAAGCGGTGCCGGAATCCGTCCGCCCCGGCTGATAAAGCGGGCCGGCGACATGCGGTTGACCTCCATGACCGGACCGCCGCCCAAAAGGCCGCCGAAACTCAATTCCTCGCCCACCTTCTTGCCGATGGCAGGGATTACCCGCACGGCGGTGGTCTTGGAGTTGACCATACCGATGGCCGCCTCGTCGGCGATGATGGCGGCGATGATTTCCGCGGGCGTGTCCCCGGGGATGTTGATCATGTCAAGCCCTACCGAGCAGACGGCGGTCATGGCTTCCAGCTTTTCTAAACACAGCGCACCCGAACGGGCCGCGTCGATCATCCCCGCGTCCTCCGTCACCGGGATGAACGCGCCCGACAAGCCTCCCACATGGGAGGAAGCCATCACGCCGCCCTTTTTGACCGCGTCGTTCAAAAGAGCCAGCGCCGCCGTGGTTCCATAAGCGCCGCATTGCTCGAGACCCATTTCTTCGAGGATATGGGCCACCGAGTCGCCCACCGCCGGCGTGGGTGCCAGCGATAAATCCACAATGCCGAAGGGCACGCAGAGCCGGCGGGACGCCTCCTGGGCCACCAGCTGACCCATACGAGTGATCTTAAAGGCGGTTCGCTTGATTAAGTCGGCCACTCCCGTCAGATCACAGTCTCCCGCTTTCTTCAGGGCCGCCCGTACTACGCCCGGGCCGGAAACGCCTACGTTAATCACACAGTCCGGCTCGCCCGGGCCGTGAAAGGCGCCCGCCATGAATGGGTTATCCTCCGGTGCGTTGCAGAAAACTACCAGCTTCGCGCAGCCGATGCAGTCCCGATCAGCGGTGATTTCCGCCGTCTCCTTCACCACCCGGCCCATCCGGGCCACCGCATCCATGTTGATACCGGCCTTGGTGGAGCCGATGTTCACCGATGAGCACACGTGCTCGGTAACGCTGAGGGCTTCCGGGATGCTCTGCAGCAACGCGTAGTCCCCCGGGCCGAAGCCCTTTTGTACCAGCGCCGAATATCCGCCGATGAAGTTGACCCCCACCGCCCTCGCCGCCTTTTCCAGCGTCAGGGCGAATTTGACCGGATCCTTTCCCGGGCAGGCCGCCGCAATCATAGCGATGGGTGTGACCGAAATGCGCTTATGAATGATGGGAATGCCGTATTCCTTCTCAATGTCCTCGCCGACCTTGACCAGGTCCTTTGCATAGCGGGTGATCTTGTCGTAAATTTTTTCACAGGCCGCATCTATATCCGGGTCGCAGCAGTCGAGCAGAGAGATGCCCATAGTAATGGTGCGAACATCCAGATTCTCGTTGTCGATCATCTGGATGGTTTCCAGAATATCGTGCACATTTATCATTTGGAACCTCCCCCTTGTTATACGCGGTGCATGGAATTAAATATGTCTTCATGCATGATTTTGACCGAGAGGCCCATTTTTGTGCCTAAGCCTTCCATCCGGTCGGAAAGCTCGGTAAAGGGAATGGTGCAGTTGGAAATATCCACCAGCATAATCATGGCGAACAGGTCCTGCATGACCGACTGGGTCACCTCCGTAATGTTGACATTGACCTGGGTGCACAGGTTGGAGACGCCGGCGAGAATGCCTACCATGTCCTTGCCGATTACCGCAATAACTGCGCGCATAACGATCCCTCCATACTTATTTAATAACCCACTCATTATGCCGCTTTGTCAGAATTTTGTCAAGGTGTTTTGGGTATTCTATGGTTGCGTGATTCTATCCTATGCTGGGATTTCTTTCTTGACAAATCCTACCCCCTTCACTATAATTTTAGTTACAATCCATGCCGCTGTGGTGGAATCGGCAGACACAAGGGACTTAAAATCCCTCGCTGGCGACAGCGTACCGGTTCAAGTCCGGTCAGCGGCACCAACCATATGTACGCCAATGTGGACGGTACAAGAGCCGTCTGGATTGGCGTATATTTTTTGTACGAGTTCCCGCACAGCAAGGCGCGCATCAAAGTTTTCGGTAACGTTATTAAGGACCTTTACGATTTCTTCCGGTCGTATTTTTACACCTTGATAGATTCTCTTTTCCGCGATGATGTTTTCCAGCTCAATTTTGCGGTCGCGTTGTCTGTCGATTTCCTTTTGCAATTCCGGGAACGTCATGCCCGACATAACAGCCTTTACCCCATTGCTGATCTGTTTCTCAACCTCGACCAATTCACGCTTTTCGGCTTCACAGTCAGGAGCAGCGGAATTGATTTGATTTGCATAGTCCCGTGCGATCTCATCGAAATCCCAATCTAGTATTGCTGCTTTGATCTGGGTCATTACAAAAAGCTCCAATTCATCCGCGTTGATATTTGCGCTTTTACAGGTGTGGGTACGATATTTATTTCCGCATTCATAATAACGATTTTCTCGGAGGCTGCCATCTTTACGTTTGGCGACATTGCAGTGCCCTACATACGTTGCGCCGCAGCTGGCGCATTCGATAAGCCCGGATAGCAGATATTCGCGTTTTGCTTTGTTGGAAGCATTTTTTTTATTGTCTTTCATTCTTTTTTGCACCCTTTCCCACGTATCTTCGTCAATGATTGGCGGGATGATTCCACCTATGATAACCGGATTTTCCGTCTTTTTGCCGCCAGCCCATTTTCTCATAATGCGAATATTCCGTTCATTCCATTTATAAATGCCGATATATCGTTCATTTTGCAGGATGCTGTTGAAACTGTTCTTGCCGAAAGGGCGCCCAAATTTCCCGGTTTTGCCCTGCAGTTTCTCAAGGATTTGCCTGTAGCTTTCGCCGTCAGCGTAACTTCGAAAAATTAATCGGACGATCTCGGCCTCCATTGTATTAATAATGTATCTCCCATCCTTAATATCGTATCCCAGTGGGGCGTGGCCTCCGCAATACAACCCTTTTTTGGCCCGCTCCATCATGCCGGCCATGGATTTTTTGCGCGTGTCCAGGACCATGTGCTGACCTAGGCCTGCCGTGATTAATTCGGTTAAAAAGCTGCTGGGGTCGGTGATGTCGCCAAGCTGCTGGGTGGTGGATATGACCTGAATCCCGGCCGCCCTCATTGCCTTGCGAAACGCAAACCAGTCTACCACGTCACGGGAGCCGCGCGAAATGTCATAGACTACCACCGCGTCGAATTCGTGGCGTTCAGCGGCTTCAACAAGTGCCCGGAACCCCTCTCTATTGGTATTTGTACCGGATTCGGCCTCGTCGCTGTACGCGGCGCACAGGTCAATTTGGTGATCTAGACAGTATTTTGTGATAGCTTCCATTTGGTAGGCGATGCTATTATCTGTCTGCTTGTCAGTGGAGTAACGTGCGTAGGCTGCGGCTTTCATTTTTGATCCTCCTCTTGATAATAGGAGGCCAACCTGCTACAATAGTTATGTATTGTATATTGTGCCTGTCGGCCTCGCTGACAGGAACCGCTCTCTGGTGTTGGTAGCGCTAGAGGGCGGTTTTTATAATTTTCAGGTTTTTTAACGATTCCAGCAATAACAATTTCTGCATATTTATTCGTCGAATTTCAGCATGAACTTAACGATATTTGGAAAGAACTGCAAAAAAGCCGTTTTTATACCACTGTTTATTGAATATCGCTATTTCCTGAAAAGTTGCATAATCACAAAATGTGAATCTGCGTCACTTGATTTTAGCTATTTCGTGCAATATAATCTTATTAAGGGCGAGAGTTCAATATATATTGTACAAAAATCGCATACGTTTGGGGTGGTAACGACAATTAATCTATGTCCGTCAGTTTATACCTGCCGCTACTTACCAGATCGTCAGAGTAATCAACAAGCTTCTTGCGGCCTTCGGCGTTTAAAGCCTCATAATTACGAATGAGGGCTTCTTTTTGAGGATCACTTGGATCAACGATTTTTTGCTTTGGTGTTTCGTCTGCACCCATTAAATAGGTAAGAGACACATTTAATTTTTCAGCATATTCAGCGGCTACCGTGATTTTAGGCGTCCTCTGGTTAGTTTCATATCTACTGATAACCTGTTTCGAGGTGCCTAATAAATCAGCCAGATCATCTTGTGACAGTCCCCTAGATGTTCTTATTTCTTTAAGGCGATCTCCAAATGTGCGTGGCTCGTTTTCGGTGGTTTGTGCAAACTCAGTTTCCCATAATACATCTAACGAGACATTAAGAGCCCTAGCAATCGATACACTTTGGCGTCCTCTCGGTTCTTTCTTTCCGTTTAAATAATCAGATACAGCAGCTTCACTCAAACCTGTTGCCCGGGCCAAATCGACCGCTTTCATATCTTTCATGCCCATCAGCCTTTTAAGATTCTGCGAAAAACTCACACCGTCACTCCCCTTCGCACAAATCTTAACATATGCTAAGTTTTTTTGCAAGAGGTATTGACAATCTTTTCGAAAGTTAATATAATAAGCTTGAAGTTAGCGAAAGTTAAGAATGGAGGTGATTATATGTACCCGTTCAAATACCCCGACTTATATGGTGAACTTGCAAAACAGGGAAAAACTAAAAAATTTCTTGCACAACATTTGAATCTCACCTTAGCTGGACTGCGGTATAAACAAAGCCCGAAAACAAGCGGTGATTTTTCTGGCGAAGAAATGAGAAAAGCGTCTGCTTTGCTTGGGAAACCGGCAGAATACCTTTTTAATTTAGCAAACGAGCCACAAGCCAACCGAGCCAGCTAAAAAAAGGAGAGGAGAAAAATGAAAACGGCCATTGTCCAAAATGGCTTATTTGAAGTCAACGAAATAGGAGAGGTTTTTCGAATAAAAAACGGAGTTAAAACTCTTGCGTCTCAGTCTAAAACTGGACGAAATAAACGGTACTGCGTTGTTACGGCCCGTGTGGATGGAGTCCAACGTCACTACTATGTCCATCGTTTGGTAGCCGAAGCTTTTATCCCAAAGCCCGAAGGAGCCTCCGAAGTAAATCATAAAGACGGAAACCCTAGCAACAATCGGGTAGAAAATCTCGAATGGTGTAGTAGGAGTGAAAACGCAGAACACGCATTTCGCACTGGCTTAATAAACCCATACAGAAATGCAGCGCCTTGTCAAAATTGCGGTGAATACACGTGCGCAAAAGACCATATTTGTCCTGCGTGCAAAGCGGAATTAAGAGGTCTTGCAAAACGTGACGACAGAAGTGCGTATGCACGTGATGCGCTCGCTCAGATACCACCTTGGGCAATGACAAAAAGAACATCGCAGTTTGTGGAAATGCGTAAAGCGGGGTTATCGCTGGAAGAAGTCGGACTTATATGTGGCGTATCGAGGCAATGCGTAGATCAAGCAATAAAGATGGCGTTTGCAAAAGCAGCTAAGGGAGCGCACGCTGGTAACCAAGTAAGAATAGAAGTCGGCCGCCTTGAAAGAAAAATCGCAAAACGCAAAACTAAAATTCAGGAGATTGATAAAGAAAAATCTCGAATCACAGAGGAAATAAACGATCTTGAAAAGTCAATCGCACGTCTATTGCAATCAGCAGATCAAGCCAGCTAAAAAGAAAACCCGCCCAAGCGGGCGGGTGAAAAAAGTTACGCTTTATTTTTTGCTATTTTATTTTCTAATTTTTTTCTTCGGCTCTCGAAACCGCCCTTTGTAGTATCTATTTGACCGTATTTTATGGCCATATCGCAAATTTCAATTGCTTTTTTGTAGTTCTTTTCTTTTTCATAAATGATGGCAAGCTGCTGAAAAGATGGGCATCTGGGGACGTTGCGCCCAGCCGTCGTCAATGGCACACAGTATTTTGGATAAAGTTCTATATCCTTTAAGCAGTACTTTTTTGCTTTGTCTAAGGCATCTGATCTGGTTTCTCGCTGTTTATAGTAAAGGTTAATCAGATGATTATAGACAAAATGCAAATCGACTACGTCGTCTTTAAACGAAGAAGCGTACAACAACCACTTTTCAGCAATATCGTATTTTTTGTCAGCAATAGCATATTGGGAAACCTGCCATATAAAGCCTGCTGGTGATTTTGAAAAAGACGAGAAATTAGAATTTGTCATTAATTCAACATCTTTTTTATTTGCATCTGATTTCATCCAATACGAAGTCATTAGTTTCTTTTCATCGTATGGAAGAGAATCCCACAAATCGGATATCCCATAATGCCCTATGACTCCAGTATAACCTTTTCTTTTAAAAATCATAATTTCACCTCCTCTCCCATCCAGATTTTACAACCTAGGGGGTGAAAATTCAACACATTTCGAGAAAGGAGGCCCCTATGGAACACACCGTCATCATCGACCTGCCGAAAAAGCCGCCGCCGGAACTGCTGGCCAGGCTGGCAGGAAAAAGCCCAGACGAGTTTTTGGAGTACCTTCGAGCGGTGGTTTTGAAATCCAGAGGAAAGGAGGACTCCCCATGCAAACGATCCTAGCGATCCTTGGCGTGGTGTTTTTGACGGCGCTGGCCCTGCGCGGATGCTACATAACCGAGCCCGATCAGCGGGAGCGGCGGGTCAAGCGGTATGTCAGGCAAATGAATCAAGTTAATAGGAGAAGGTAACAAGATGAAATCAACCGGAATCATCCGCAGAATTGACGACTTTGGAAGAATCGTCATCCCCAAGGAAATCAGAAAAGCCAAGCGTATCCATGACATGGACCCGCTCGAAATCTATGTGGACGACGAATTTATTTTGCTGCGCAAATACGACATTGGAGAGACGCCGAAAGACATACTCGACGATTTTGCCGAGGCTATTGAGGGCCATCCCTACCGCAAGCGGATCATGGGCCTGCTCGCGGATGTGAGAGAGCTCCTAAACCAAGAAAAAGCGCCCGACGCGGCGGCAACCGCAATCGAGCGCAAGAACAAATAAACCATCGTTATTGTAAACCAGATTAGGAGGTTTGTCAAATGTTTGAGCCCAGTGAGCAGGAAATCCGGGAAGCTATTACATATCTTGCATTGGAAAACATCCGGCTTAAACGCCGCCTGGAAGAAGCGAATCGTTTGCGCCAGAGCAATCTAGACGCCTACGTGTCCGAAAGGAACAGAGCTGACAGCCTGCAAAAGGAATTGGATGAAATGATGGAAGCAGCATCAAAATCCATAAATGTCATATAGGAGGCCGCTATGTGCGAAGAATGCAGGCAATACCCGCATGATCCACGATGTCCGAATGCTCCCCCGCCGCGTAAAGTGGCAAAATGCAGCCTATGTGGCGAAGATATCCTGCAAGGAGACGATTGCTGTGAAATCAGCGAATACGTCTACTGTATGGCGTGCATCTGGAGTCATGTAAAAACGGCAGGTGATTATCTTGATTAAGCGTGGAGTGGATCATTACACCGTAGGCAAAGCAACTGTCAAGGTATATTTCCCGGAGGACAAAACTGTATGCCAATGGTGTCCTTTTTGCCGCAATGAGGACAGTCTGAAGCGCTGGAAATGCCTCATTACCGGAGAATATCTTGTCTATCCATTTGTAAGCGTGGGGAATCAATGCCCCATCGTATTGGAGGAGTCGTAATATGGGAATCCCAGTTTTAATCATTGGGGAATCCGGCAGCGGGAAATCCGCTTCCCTGCGCAATTTCCAACCCGGCGAAGTCGCCATTATCAACGTGCAGGGGAAGCCGCTCCCCTTTCGCAATCGTCTGAAAACCAAGCATACCGACAACTATCCAGAAATCCAGAAGCTTCTTCCGGCCCTGGCTGACAAGGGGGCAAAAAGCATTGTGATAGATGATTGTCAATATTTGATGGCAAACGAATTCATGCGTCGGTCGGCGGAAACCGGCTTTCAGAAATTCACCGATATCGGCAAAAACTTTTGGAATTTGGTTCAATTATCCATATCGCTTCCGGATGATATCATCATCTATTTTCTTGGCCATGTGGAGCGGGATCAAAATGGGAACGAGAAATTCAAAACCATCGGAAAGCTGCTGGACGAAAAAATCACGGTGGAAGGGATGTTCACCATTGTCTTGCGTTCGCAGGCGGTGGATGGGAAATACTCCTTCCGCACCCAGACCAACGGCATGGATACCGCGAAATCGCCCATGGGGCTATTTGATATGCTGGAAATCGACAATGACCTAAAGTTTGTCGATCAGCAAATTCGCGATTATTACGCAATCAACAAGGAGGACAAGCAGCAATGAAACCGTTCAAAGGATACGAACCCAAAAAAGTGGCATCCAGAGAGCCACTGCCAGCGGGCGGCTACGTGGTCAAGATCATGGACGCAAAGGAAATCAATTACGATTGGGGCTCAGTGCTTTTAATCAGCTTTGATGTGGCGGAAGGCGAGTACAAGGATTTCTTCCGCACCGATTTCAAAGCCCAGGACCGGGAAGACAAGAAGTGGCGTGGCACCTATCGGCTGTTCATACCAAATGATGACGGCTCCGAAAAAGACGAATGGACTAAGAAGACCTTCAACGGCGCCATTTTTGCCATGGAAGACAGTAACAAGGGTTTTCATTGGGAATGGGATGAAAAAAAGCTCAAAGACCTTACGGTTGGCGCGCTCTACCGCAATAAAGAGTGGGAAATGGAAGGGCGAACAGGCTGGACTACCGAATGCGCCGCGCTTATTTGCGTATCAGACATCCGGGAAAAGAAATTCAAACTTCCCAAGGACAAGCCTTTGAAAAACAGGCCCGCCCAGACGCAGCCTGTGGACATCGAGATTGATGATGAGGACCTTCCTTTTTAGTGGAGGGCAGATATGAGTGAATACTCCATATTCGAAATTAACCAGATGCTTGAAAGCATGACCGTCCTGGTGGATACGCGGGAGCAAGTCACTTCCGCGTTCCGCCGGCGGATGGAACAGATCGGCCGCCCATACGAACGGCAGAAACTCGATTTCGGAGATTATTCCTGCGCCGTCATCGACCAAGACGGAAACCGTATTTGCATGGATCATCTTTTCGCGGTAGAGCGGAAAATGTGCTTGGACGAACTGTGCACGTGCTTTACTCGCGACCGAAAACGTTTCGAACGGGAATTTTTGCGGGCAAAGGAAGCCGGCGGCCGGCTGATCCTGCTGGTGGAAAACGCGTCTTTGGACAAAGCTCTTGCCGGGCAATACCGCAGTCAGATGCACCCGGACGCCTTGTTGGCAAGTTTGTTTGCGTGGTCCGCCCGGTATCAAGCGCCAGTACATTTCTGCACCGCGCAAAACAGCGGAGCCATGCTTTTCCGCATCCTGCGCTATCATCTGAAGGTCTGCCTGGAAAACGGCGGGAGGCTGCCATGAATCAAGCGGCGGAGGAAATCAAAACCCGTGTCACCATGCAGATGGCGCTTGACCGGTATGGCCTAACCCCTGACCGCAAGGGGTATCTGTGCTGCCCTTTTCATCAGGAGGACACCCCCAGTTTAAAGGTTTACCCGGGAAATAAGGGCTGGCATTGCTTTGGCTGCGGCCGAGGCGGGTCGGTGATCGACTTTGTAATGGCCCTGTTTAATTTGAATTTCAGCCAGGCGCTGGTAAGGCTGGACGAGGATTTCGCCCTAGGCGTATGCGGCTGTACCGCGACTAAGCGGGAAAGGCAGAAAGCAAGGCAAGCCCTTGCCGAAATCGCCGCCCGGAAGGCCGGTGAGACGTATTTGAAGCAGGTGTATGAAACGGTATACCGGGTCATGCTCACGCGCTACAGAAGGCTTACAGAGACTTTTCGAAGCTGCCGCCCGGATGCACCTGATACACCGCTGACGTCTGCCTTTGTGGAGGCTCTTGACTGGCGGGAATACACGGAATATTGGCTGAATGAGAACAACACCTTTGAACGATGGAAGAAAGGAGAATGCGGCCTTGGTGGATATCAAAGAATACGGCCGTGATGACTTCCTTCTCAGCACGGAACCCTATGAATTTGCCTATAAATTCATGAACGACCCTTTTTTGCAGGAACGAATTTTATCAAGGCTTTCGCAAATGGCGAGTGATGTAAAAGTTCGTAATTTCAAAACTCTTTACAATGCCTATGTTAAGAAACAGGAGCAAATCTCCAAGACGGTCTATTTGGATTCCGTCACTCAATTTGAGGGACAGGAACTAGAGCTCAATGTAGGCGAATGGCGGGCAGACGAATGTGGTATATCCATTATGACCAAGGCATTCGGCGAAATGTATGCTTGCAACCATCCAATCCTGCCGGTACTGCGCCTGGTCAACATTGACACCGGCGTGGAAAAGCTAAAGCTTGCTTACCGGAAAGGGCGGCAATGGCGGCATGTTATCGCGGACAAAAAGACGCTGGCAAGCAACAACTCTATCTTGGAGCTGGCCAACGTCGGGGTGGCCGTTACCTCTGAAAATGCCCGGTATCTGGTCCGATATCTCTATGATGTGGAGAACCTGAATTACGATGTAATCCCGGAAAAAAACAGCGTCAGCCGCCTCGGATGGATTGACGGCGAAGGCTTTTCCCCCTATGTGGAGGAGCTGGTTTTTGACGGGGACGCCAACTTTCGTACCTTCTTCGAGTCGGTCAAGCAGACTGGAAGTGCGGAGAAATGGCTCTCCCTTGTCCGGGAAATCCGGTCAGGGCAAAGCGCCACAGCCAGAATCATCTTAGCTGGCTCTTTTGCAAGCGCGCTCGTGAAGCCACTGGGCGGCCTGCCGTTTTTTATCCATCTTTGGGGCGGCACCGAATCAGGAAAAACCGTTGGACTCCTCCTGGCAGCTTCCGTCTGGGCAAACCCAGAGATCGGCCGGTTCATCCATACCTTTAATTCCACCGCGGTCGGACGTGAAAAGTCGGCGGCGTTTGTCAATTCCCTGCCTCTGATTCTCGATGAGCTGCAAATCGTCAAGGACAAAAAAGAATTTGACAAGGACATTTACATGCTTTCAGAGGGTGCAGGACGGACCAGGGGAAATAAATCCGGCGGCGTGGACAAAACACCTACCTGGGCCAACTGCATCCTCACAAGCGGAGAAATGCCCATTACCACACAAAGTTCCGGCGGCGGCGCCGTCAACCGGATCATTGAAGTGGAATGCCAGGACCGCCTCTTTTCCGATGCGCGGCATGTGGCGGACACGGTTAAGAAGAATTACGGTTTCGCCGGCCAATATTTTGTAGAGAAGCTGCAGCAGGATGGGGCGATCGAACACGCCCAAGAGCTGTTTAAACGCGCTTATCTGTCTCTGAGTGAAAGTGATACCACGGAAAAGCAGGCTATGGCGGCGGCCTTAGTCTTGACCGCAGACCAGCTCGCCACTGAATGGATTTTTCGGGATGACCGGGCCCTGACCATAGGGGAAATCAGCGAGTTTTTACAAACAAAAGCGTCCGTATCGGTCAATGAGCGGGCTTATGAATACTTATGCGAATACGTAGTGTCCAACAAAAACCGGTTTTGCGGTCAAAGCGACACGCTGGACGTATGGGGTAGTATTGAGGACGGGATTGCCTACATCGTGCGCAGCGTCTTTAATCGAATCTGTTCCGACGCCGGATACAACACCCAGGCGTTGCTCAGTTGGATGAAGCAGCATGGGAAAATTGAAACCGGCACCAAGGGATTCACCCGTTCGAAACGAATCAACGGGGAATCTTGCAGTTGCGTTTGGGTGAGGCTGCCCACCGAGGAATCGGAAGATTATGGGATTTTGGACGACATTTGAGCGAATGTGTGACCTGTGTGTGACTCCTTCGAGTCTGGAAACACGCTCGCAGAGCCAATGTGTGAATGTGTGACTTGTGTGACCGTTTTGACATACCTCCCTATAGAGTAAGTGTGTGTACTGTTTACAATTTGTTCATAAGTATACACACACTCTCTCGCGTAGAGATTTTTCGGAAATTAGTCACACAGTCACACAACGCCCTTTAAACCCGCATGGTTACTAGGTTTTTCGTGTGTGACTTAGGTCACACAAGGTCACGCAAGTCACACAGATTGAGGAATAACGATGACATTTGAAGAAATGGAACGGCTGGCGGTACACAACGCGCCGCTGCCAAGAGAGATCAACCAGGAAGAAATATGCTGCTTTTTATCCCTTCGCGCCCTCTACAACAATTACCGAAAAGGCTGTATCCAGAAAAATGAGGCACAGAAGGAAAAACGGGTAATCAAAACACGCTACCAGGAAAGCGCGGCGGAGCATGAGCGGATGTTTGCCATGTTTTGCAGACAGCAAGATAATATTCGAAACGCAGAACAACATATGCGGGAGTTATGCAAAAGAGCGAAGGAAGGCTGCCGATCAGGCGAACTTTTCCAAATTGCTTTACGGTGTATCTCTTGCATGACAGGAGAATTCGACACAGAAAAATGGATACGCAAGCTTTTGTCCAGTCCAGGGGAAACCACGGTAACCCTGACGGAAATCAAGGAGGCACAATGATGGAGGCCTTACGACAACGATTAATCGGTTTACGCCAAAAAGAGGGCTTGCTACAACGGGATGTAGCCGATCAGCTGCACATTGACCGCAGTACATACAGCTATTACGAGCGGGGCAAGACAAATCCGCCTCTGGATATCCTGATAAAGCTGGCGGATTACTTCGGGGTCAGCCTTGACTACCTGGCCGGGAGGGACGGACCGTGAAGGTAATTTGCATGGTTAACGGCTGCGAATGGCTCAACGGCTATATGTGCCGGGTATGTTGTGAGCACATGCGGGTGATCCGCACACCAGAGGAGATCGAAGCGGACAAGCGCCGGGAAGCCGTCCGCCTCAAGAAGGCTAGGGCAAAGCAGGCACGGCGGGAAATCGAGGCATTTAGGGAGGACGGCAAGTGACAAAAAAAGAGTTTTTACGGCAGTACCTGGATTTAAGTCGCGAAATCGACGCCAAGCTGGAAGAGGTTAGCCGGTATCGAGCGCTGGCCACAAAGGTTACGCAATCACTGGCGCCGGATAAGGTGCAGTGCTCTCAGGGCAACAAGATGGAGGCCATTATCGCCAAATTGGTGGACCTGGAACGGGAGGTGGATGCAGAAATTGACCGGATGACCGAAGCAAAGAAAACGGTTGCAGCGGCCATTTCACAGGTGCCGGATTCCCGGTATCGAACATTGTTGTGTTTGCGGTACATATGTGGGAAAACGTGGGAGGAAATCGCGGTAGAGATGAACTACACTTACCGCTGGGTCGCACGAATGCATGGGAGGGCCTTAGCACAATTGGCCATAGAAGTTCCTATTCAACCAGTGCTATAGTGTAAACTGGAAAGACTGAGAACCAGAGATCTTTCCTCTCGCCAGCACCGGGCGGGCCAATTGGACAATACGGTGCACTCCTTCTTCCTTTTTCACCCGTTGGCCGTCCGGGTTATGACGGCTACCACCAGAGTATAGGGTGTGGGTCAGTCAACTCTGGACAAAAACGATGGGACCCTCTGACAGCCGGGAACAGACCGGCGCATATGGGGCGGGCGCAGAGGTACTGCACCTACAGGACGCCAAGTTTGCAGACAAGGCTATAGCTTGTGGGCTGATTATTGCGGCTGCAACCGTGTCAGGGTTCGATTCCCAACCGCCCCATCTACGCATTCTCAAGCGTCCTGCATCGCGGGGCGCTTTTTGTTTGGGGTGGAAAATGCTTAATTTTGAAAACCTGGACCGGATGTGTGTAATGTGGGAAAACAGATACAACATACCGGAGATCGAGCCGCAGCAGTATGACCGCTGCGAATGGATACCGTTTAATTTTGCCAAAACCGAAAAGCATCCGGAAGGAAAAGGGCTTCATTTCTTCCTGGATGATTATCAATTTTGCAGGCTCTGGAACCGCCCAGACGATTATATCAGCTTACTCAAGCGGTTTGCGTATGTCCTATCTCCCGATTTCTCAATGTACACCGACACACCGATGGCGCTGCAGATATATAACCATTATCGCAAGCACTGGCTTGCAGCCTATTGGCAGATGTATGGGATCAGAGTAATCCCTACAATCTGCTGGAGTACGCCGGATAGTTATGATTGGTGCTTTGACGGTGAGCCACGCGGGTCTGTTGTGGCGGTATCAACGGTGGGATGCCTGAAAAACAAGCAGGCAACCGCGTTGTTTATCCAAGGATACGACGAAATGCTCCGAAGGCTTGATCCTTCCCAGGTCATTTTTTACGGGCAAGTGCCTGAACATTGCGACTGGAATGCAATCCGAATCCAGCCATATTACAAAAAGATCGAGAAAGCGAGGATTGAAAAGCATGGGCGGTAGAGGGAGTTCGGGAGGAAAATCTGGCGGCGGTGGCGGCGGAATGTTTACGAACGAAAAGCCGCTGATCGTAGAGACAGCGTATATTGATCGTTACGGCGGCGGCCCCTATCGACACTACAGAAATGAAGTATTGGACGCATCGGAAATATCCCCCGGGCACTTACAACTTGGCTATGCCCAGCCGATAGAGCGATATAAGCTCGCAAAAACCAACAAAACCAATTACGTTACATACAAGCTTGAACACGGTATGGTGGACGGAGAAAGCCACGGCATCAACTGGAATGCCGTTAAAAGCGTGTCCGGCCAAACATACGGGATCAAAGAACAGCTTAAAAAGATGGGGTACCGCTGGAACCGCGATCAACAACGATGGGAAAAATGAGGCGATAAAATGATCTACCCCGAGAGCGGGTGAGATAATGGCAAAAGGCAAATACGAGCGTTGGCTTACCAAGGACGGGCTTACGCTGATTGAGGGATGGGCGCGCGACGGCCTGACCGAGGAGCAGATCGCCCATAACATGGGGTGCAGCAGGACTACGTTAAAGGCCTGGAAGGCTGCATACCCTGCCATAATGACCGCCCTAAAAAAGGGCAAAGAAGTCGTGGACTATGAGGTAGAAAACGCCCTGCTGACACGTGCATTGCATGGGGACACCACCGCACAGATATTTTGGCTCAAAAACCGCCGTCCCGACAAATGGCGGGATAAGCCACCCGAGCCAAAGGACGAGCCGGAACTGCTGAAAAAGGCCAGAAGCCTGCTGGGAGAAATCAAAAGTGCCATTGACTAAGAAGCAGCAGGAATATCTGCGAAACTGTAATCACCGCTGGAATGTCAAAACCGGAGCCACGGGATCAGGAAAATCCTTTGTGGATATCGCGGTTACCATACCGCAGCGCATTTTTACCGCCAAGGGAGAGGGCTTGCTGGTCCTGCTTGGCAACACGAAGGGCACGTTAGAGCGCAATATCCTCGACCCGATGCGGGAAATCTGGTCCCCCGACTTGGTGGGCAATATCAGCAGCGACAATACGGTTAAGCTATTCGGCAAAAAGGTCTATGCTCTGGGCGCCGACAACAAAAAGCACATGGCCCGCATCCAGGGCGCGACGTTTGAGTATGTCTACGGGGATGAGGTGACCACGTGGGCAGAGGAAGTCTTCCAGATGCTCAAATCCCGCTTGCGGTGTGAGCATTCTCATTTTGACGGTACGTGCAACCCAGATAACCCCAAGCATTGGTTCAAAACGTTTTTAGATTCGAGCGATGTGGATATCTACCACCAGAGCTATGTAATCGACGACGGCGCACTCCCCCCTAAAGTGGTGGAGGAGCTGAAAAAAGAGTATGCGGGCACGGTGTATTATAACCGTTTTATACTTGGCCAGTGGGCGCCAGCGGAAGGCCTGGTATATGCCTTCTTCCGGCCGGATGTTGATCCGGTCCCTGCTGACGCGTTGCCAAGCCGCGGGAGGCGGTACATCTCCATTGACTACGGCACGGCAAA
>NZ_JBBMFD010000013.1:0-71988 GCF_040096205.1 Solibaculum intestinale
CCCGGCCATTTGGCCGGGCGCAATCAACTGGGAGGATGGAGAAGATGAAAGCGACGGGGGTTGTCCGCAAGCTTGACAAGCTCGGTCGGATCGTGCTGCCGAAGGAGCTGCGCGATTCCATGAACATTCAGGCAGATGATCACATGGAAATCTTCATGGAGGATGACGGTAGCATCATCCTGCGTAAATATGCGCCCTTCTGTGCGGCCTGCGGGAGCATGGAGGAGGTCGAGACATTTGGGGAAACCAGGCTGTGCAAGGCGTGTGTGAAACTGATTAAACACAATAATTTGTGATAACGCCTCTTGACAATCGCAATATATTGCGATATTATATATTTGTAATCGATATCTGTGCGCTCTCCGGTTTGGAGAATGCAGGCCCACGCGGCTTGCATAGCATACGTTTGTTTGAAGTTTGTACGTAAGTGAATTTTTTATTCACGAGTTAATTTTGCACGTGTCGTGGCCTTTTTGGGGTATGCGATTGATTTTGACAGAATGGACACGGGGGACTCCTCCAATTTTACAAAGGATTTATAATTAGGGCCAACGGCCGCAAAGCAGTTCGAAGGAATTTGTTTTGCGGCCTTTTTGCGTCTCAAACGGATCACGATGTTGTATCGGGAAAAGCCAGCCTGGTACGCATATAAAGAAGGAATGGTTAGAAATGAATCGGATTCGGATAATTAGGATATTTACCCGCCCGCAAGCAAAGGAGGCGGGAAAGTTAAAACAAGAAATCCTTTGCAGAAGAGGTTTGGCAACCTTCTTCGGACCGGTAGAGGCGGTACCGGTTATCTTACTCAAGGCTTGTTCTCCGTCCGGACAGGCCGCAGAGCGCCCGCATGTGCAGCCGGACTTCTCCGGAAATTTGCCGAATGGCAAAACGGCGCTTGCCGCTTGGGAAAACCAAGGCTTTTCAAAGCCTGATCTGCGGCTTCTTACTAAACAAATATCAAGTTGCTTCCTGTCAGAGACAGAAGGGAAAAAGACTGGATTCACGGCTTAAAATCAGGGCTTTTTTGGTTTTATGCTCAGAAAATTACCGGAAACCTTCCGTCGTGCTAATGGGGAAGCTGCGCCAATCGGCGGAAAGGAACGTATGAAAACCAATCTTTATCAGAATTTACTCGTACAGGCAAACAAGCTTTATCGGCATAACCGGCAGGGGAGCTATCGCACCCGGCAGCGGTATTACGAGGCGTACCAGCGCTTTTTACGCTTTGCGGCGAAAGAATTCCACTTGGAAAAGCTCAGCAACTGTTCGGGAAAGCATCTGTCCGCCTATGTGGAGGACATGCAAAAAAGAGGGCTGTCTGCCTCGACCATAAAAACCGATCTGGCCGCCATCCGGTTCTGGCATGACCAAATTCCTAACGCTCACTATGTGTTGCCGGGCAATGAGGAATTTGAACTGGAACGCCGCCAATTCGGGAAGATGGATCGGAGATGGACCGATCAGGAGCTTGAAGCGATGCTGTCCTTATGCCTGGAAGAAGGGCAGGAAGACTACTGGGGCAGTCTGATCCTCGCGCGGTACGCAGGACTGCGGCTCCACGAAGTGCTGCGGATCGACACGGCCATAGCCCGCGCCGCCTTAAAAACCGGATTTCTTACCATCAAAGGAAAGGGCGGGAAAATCCGAAACGTACCGATCTGCGAGCCGGTTCGGGAAGCGCTATCAAAGGCACTCAAGAAAACACCGTCGGGACAGAAACTATTCGTGTCCAAAGAGACCCCGACCCACGAAAGAAAGGCCGCGATCCAAAACTTCATTCGCGCCCATCGCGGACAGGTGCAGAAGGACGGCGACAGGCTGCCTATCACCTTCCATGGCCTGCGGCACACCTACGCGGCCGAACAATATGAGAAGGAAATGAAAGACGGAACAGAAGGCACGCTTGGCGGTTTCCAGGCTCTTGGGCCACGAACGGGAAGATGTCACCCGCGTGTATCTGGGAAGTGCGCAGAAGGTGCAACGAACGCCCAAACTGGTTGACGGACAAAAGGAGCGGGAGGAAAAAGGGACCCATGAGGATGCTGCGGACGGGAATAAAAAAACATCCGGACACATAGGATTGTAGTATCCCGATCAGAAGGGGGTGGGGGTATCGAGATCCGGGTCCATATTCCAAACACCCAGGAGGATGAAAAAGCGCTGAGGGAAAAGGTGGCGCTGGTCTATGCCCAAGCGGTTCTTTACACGCTCGAAAAGACGCCTTGCCCCAAAGAACAAAAGCTGGAATTGCTGAAGGCCGTTTCAAAACAGACGAAAAGCAACATTCTCCGATAGGGATACATAGTGGGCGGCTGATCATCCAGCCGCCCACTTCTTTGAGAGAAAACCAGTGGATACCTTATATAATACGAAGGAGCATTTCCCATGTCTCCTTTCGCATTCGAACCCTGCCGCTCTCCCATTTCCTTACGGTGCCCGCCTGTACGCCCAACCGCTTGCCGAATTCTTGTTGGCTCAAACCCAGGCGCTCGCGCATGTTGCGAACCTGCTCGCCCTGATTCATTAAAAACCGGTTATAGTCGTCGAGCAGCAGTTCTATGTCCACCTCCAGCAGCGCGGCGATCCGGCGAAGCTTGTCCAAAGGATAGCGTTCGTGACTCGGATTCTCATAATGAAGATAGGTACTCTTAGGAATCCCTGCCCAGGCGGCTACCTGCCGCTGAAGCAGGGATTTTTGATACCGGTAGTACCGCAGCTTCTCCGCAGTGAAAGTGAGGAGAGAATCGTCAAAATAAAAAGCGCGAAACCGTTCGGCCGCCAAGGAATGGGAGGGGGAAAAGGGGAAATGAAGAAGCACCAAGGGCGCATAGCGAATACCGGTCGCGCAGTGCAGGGCCATGAGAATGATTGGTCCGCTCACCTGGCGTAATGGACGCCAGATTTGCGCAGAGGGAGCCTTCCTTGCAAGATTGCCACACATGGAAGCCGCTATGGTAGAATAGCATTTTCAATGCATTTGGCTGCGTAAGTAGCGAGACGGCAGTTTTTCGCCCCGTTGAAGGTGTTTACCGCCTTGATCAGGCCGATGGTGCCGATGGAAATCAGATCGTCCTGATCCTTGGCGTTGGAGTAATATTTTTTGATGATATGGGCAACCAGGCGCAGATTATGTTCAATGAGCTTGTTGCGTGCTTCCAGATCGCCGTTGTGGAATTTGTCCAAACATTCCCGCTCCTCGGCGGCGGACAAAGGACGGGGAAAGGACCCGGCGTGGGTCACGTGCAGGGCAAAATAAATGAGGTTTGAAAAGATGGTGAACAAGAGGCTGGAAAACATGCTCGACCACTCCTCCTTCAAAGAGGTGTATTAAGGGCATGTTTTGAAAATTCAGCGCCGAGCATTTTCAAAACACGCCCTTAATGAGAGTATATGTCGTTTGGAAGGGAAATGTGCCAGTCCTCAACTGGTATAATCTTCGAGTATGGTTTGCAGCTCCTGGGTGGAGTAGGCGGTAATGCCTCTTCGCAGGAGGGCCTGGTCGGTTTCCGGAAGCTCGCTTATGAGCACATCCTCGTAAAGCTCCACCGGCCGGTCGTTCCCGTCCTGGAACACCGCCAGCTTTCCTTCGTATACCCCCACCGTCCAGGTGCTCGCTACGGCAGACGGATGATCGGCCTGGGAAACGGTCAGAGGCGGCTTTGTGGTGGCGGAAATCGCGGACGCGGCGCCGATGACGATGACGCAGACCGCCGTGACCAGCAGCAATATTTTCATCTTTTTATCCATCGTGATCCCTCCGTTGACGTCCAAAATGAACTGGACCGCCGAGAAGTTTGCAGCCATATGCTTTTGCTCGGTGTTATTCTTGCCCGATTCGGTCCATACTATGCGGGAACAGGAAATTTGTTACAAAGTCAGCGGCAAAACGGCGGGAATCCGGGAGATGGGGGAGAAATGCAAGAATGGGCAGAATTCAAATTATTGCCTTTCTTTCTGAAATAGATTATGCTATAATACCCTGACAAGGAGGCGAATAGTTGCATGAAGCAGAAAAAACCTGTGACCGGCAAGGAAAAAGACGAAGCGGCCAAGCGCCGCGAACGTCAATTAAAAAAATCCCTTCATATTGCCGGCGAGGTCTTCTCCAGTATTTTCAAGGTACTGCTCAGCGTTGTCCTCGTCATTATGATCACGACCACGATCGTCGGCGGCGCGATGGCCATTTATGTGGTCAAGGCAGTGGACCGTACGACGAACATCGACCTGGACCGGCTTACTCTAGACTATACGAGCTTTTTGTATGAACAAGATCCCCTGACGGGAGAATGGTTGGAGGCGGCTCAATACTACCATTCGGAAAACCGCATTTGGGTGGACTTCGACCAGATCCCGGAGTATATGAAGGATGCGGCCATCGCCATTGAGGATAAACGCTTTTATGAGCACAAGGGGGTGGACTGGAAGCGCAGCATCAGCGCCACCATCAACTCCTTCGTTCCCATCTACGGCAACCGCCAGGGCGGTTCCACCATCACCCAGCAGCTGATCAAGAACCTCACCGACGACGACGACGTGAGCTTTACCCGTAAGCTGCGGGAGATCATGCGCGCGTTGGAATTTGAAAAGCACAATTCCAAGGATAAGATTCTCGGTGCCTACTTAAACACCATTGCGCTGGGAAGCGG
Source organism: Solibaculum intestinale (assembly GCF_040096205.1). NCBI lineage: Bacteria > Bacillati > Bacillota > Clostridia > Eubacteriales > Oscillospiraceae > Solibaculum > Solibaculum intestinale. Next base: position 4,647 of record NZ_JBBMFD010000013.1, read on the forward strand.
CTGCAACGGCGTGCAGGCGGCGGCGCATAAGTATTTCGATAAGGACGTGGGCCAGCTCAACTTGGCGGAGTGCGCGGCCATCATCGGAATCACCAAGTATCCCACCAAGTACAATCCTTTTATCAACCCCGAATACAACAAGGAGCGCCAGGAAACGGTGCTGCAGGCCATGTACGAGCAGGGGAAGATTTCGAAAGCGGAATACGATGAGGCGGTGGCTTATCCGCTGGAGTTTGCTACACAAAACATTGTCAGCCAGGAGACCATTGAAAACGACGTGGCCGGCTGGTATCAGGACATGGTGTTTGAGGACGTGGTCAACGACCTGCAGGAAAAGCTGGGCTATGAGGAAAAGTACGCCAAGAATCTGATGGTCACCGGCGGCCTGCGTATCTATTCCGCAGTGGACCGAGATATCCAAGCCCAGGTGGAAAATATTTATCAGAACGCGGACAATTTCCCAAAGATCAGCACCAGCGCCATCCAGCCCCAGGCGGCGCTGATCGTGATGGATTACGAGGGTCGTATCGTGGGGGTAGCGGGCGCCACGGGGAAGAAGACCCAGAGCCGCGCCTTTAACCGGGCGACGATGGCGTACCGGCAGACTGGTTCGAGTATCAAGCCGCTTACGGTATATTCCCCCGGCATTGAGCTCGATAAGATCACCTATTCCACCCTATACGACGATACGCCTCCCTTTAAGCTTAGAGGCGAGCCCTGGCCTAACAACTATTCGGGCACCTATACCAATGATCCCACCACCATTGCCAAGGGCCTGGAGCGGTCTCTCAATACCATCGCGGCTGGCGTAGTGAAGGACTTGGGATATAACACATGCTTTGACTTTGCAAAGGAACGGTATCATCTAGAAAATCTGATCGACGAGCCCAAAGACGAGACCGAGAAGTCCGACCGGGACGTGGGTTCCATGGCCCTGGGCGGCGTCAACGGCCTGACTCTGCGGGAAATGACCGCGGCCTTTGCCACCTTTGGAAACGGCGGTCTTTATTACGAGCCGTATTCCTACTATAAGGTGGAGGACAACAACGGAAACGTCCTGCTGGAGAACTCGCCCACTCCTGACCGGGCCATCAGCTCGGATACGGCATGGGTGATGAATCGGATGATGACCCAAGTCATTGATGGCTCCCAGGGCACCGCCAGGGCAGCACGCTTCCGCAGCGGCATTGAGCTTTTTGCGAAGACCGGTACCGCCGGCAACGACACTCTCGGCTCTACCGACGCCTGGCTCATCGGCGGGTCCCCCTATTACGTGACGGGCAGCTGGTACGGGTTCGACCGGATGAAGGACATTACGCCGGTGGTCACAACCGGTGCGGTAACCGGCTGGAAGATGGTTATGGCCATGATCCATAAGCATCTGGATAACGCGTCGTTTGACCCGGACCCGAATGTGGTGACGCGGACGTACTGCATGGACAGCGGACTGCTGGCAGGTTCCGGCTGCTCTCATACCGCAACAGGGTATTATAAAAAGAGCAACATCCCGACGACCTGTGACGGCAGGCATGGGGGCAGCGGAGGAGAAGAGCCGCCGGTTACTTCCTCTAGCTCCCCGTCTTCGTCGTCTAGTCCGTCTTCGAGCTCTTCGAACTCATCCTCTTCGAGTTCATCCAGCTCCTCTTCATCCAGTTCCTCTTCCAGCTCATCCAGTTCCTCAGTGAATTCGGAGGACGAGGATGCAGTAGGTTAATAGAAATGAAAAAAGCGCCCGGTATCTTTGATACCGGGCGCTTTTTGTTTTGTAAGCAGATATGCGCCAAAGAAAGGGAAGACACAGACGGCTGATGAAGAAATGGGCGATGGAAAGTTATCGCCTGCAGGCAAACGGGAAGAGGAAGGCGCCATATAAGGATAAACGTCGGTTTTGAAACAAAAAATTCCCGGCTGCGAAAGAATTTCACAGCCGGGAGCAAGATGCAAGAGGGCCATTAACCAAAGAACTTACTGTGCACCGCGCTGACCGCCCGGTCCGCGTCTTCCTGGGCGATGAGCACGGAAATTTTGATTTCACTGGTGGAAATCATTTGAATGTTGATGTTCGCATCAAAAAGCGCCTCGAACATTTTCGCCGCCACGCCCGGATGGGTTTCCATCCCCGCGCCCACGATGGAGACCTTGGAAACGGTTTCGTCGTGGGTAATGCTGGAGGCGTGCATGACTGTGGGGTTGGTCTTAAGCGCCTCCACCGCCTGCTTGACCTGGCTCTGGGGAACGGTAAAGGCAATATCCTTGGTGTTGTTGCGTCCCACCGATTGCAGAATAATGTCCACATTGATCTTTTCGCCGGCCAGCTGGGAGAAGATTTTAAACGCAATGCCGGGTTCGTCCGGCACCCCGATAATCGAAATCCGGGCTACATCGTTGTCCTTTGCTACCCCTTTGATCAGCATTTGTTCCACCTTGACTGCCTCCTTTACCTTTGTACCGGGTACGCGCTCCAAGCTGGAGAGCACCTCGAGATCCACATTGTATTTCTTCGCCATTTCCACCGAACGGTTGTGAAGCACCTGGGCGCCCAAAGTCGCCAGTTCCAGCATTTCGTCGTAGGTGATTTCCTCGAGCTTTTTGGCGCCGGGTACCTTACGCGGATCGGCGGTGTAAACCCCGTCCACATCGGTGTAAATCTGGCAGCACTTGGCGTGCATCGCCGCGGCAATGGCCACTGCGCTGGTATCCGAGCCGCCCCGGCCCAGGGTACTTACGTCGTCAAACCGGTTGAGGCCCTGGAAGCCCGCCACCACGACGATCTTTTTCTTATCCAACTCCTTGGTCAGACGGCCGGTGTCGATGCGCTTGATGCGCGCAGCGCTGTGGTTGGAGTCGGTAAGAAACCCAGCCTGCCAGCCCAACAGCGAAACCACCGGGCAGCCCATCTTTTCGATAGCCATGGCCAGCAGTGCGATGGAGATTTGTTCCCCGGCGGCTAGCAGCATATCCCGTTCCCGCTTGGAAGCGTCGGGGTTGATTTCGTTGGCCTTTTCGATCAGGTCATCGGTGGTGTCGCCCTGGGCGGAGACCACCACCACCACGTCGTTGCCCGCCTTGTAGGTATCGGTGACAATGCGCGCGACGTTTTGGATGCGTTCGGCGTCCTTGACTGAGGTACCGCCGAATTTTTGCACGATCAGACTCATGAAGTTCCCTCCAGAAAGTTTAGTAGAGGCACGTGAATGTATCACAAAAGCCGGTCCGGATTTCCAGACGCTTTTTTGACAAAATTGGCTTTAAAAAGGGCCGTCTTCCGACAGAATTTGTGCGCCGTTTTGGTCGCAGTCGAGCAAGACCGCCTGCCAGCCGGAGATGCCCTGTTCCAAAAGGCCCTGCTGCATACGGACGGCAAAGGAATTGTCCTCCCCGTCCACAATGGCCACCAAGGTGGGGCCCGCGCCGCTGAGATATACCCCGAAGGCGCCTTCCAGGTAGGCCAGGTCGAACACCTCCTTGGAATGAGGGATGAGCCCTAAGCGGGTGGGCTGGTGAATCCGGTCCTCACAGGCGACTTTGAGCACTTCCCGGTCCCCCGAGAACATGGCCGCCGTCATCAGTGCAGCCCTCGACAGGTTAAAAACCACGTCCGTTCTGGAAAAGGTCCCCGGCAGGATGGAGCGGGCAAAGGATGTTTTCATCTCGAAAGCAGGGATCAGAGCGGCAAAGCGCATGGTCTTGGAAACCGGGACACTGATGGAATGAACCTGGCCTCCCTCAATGACCGAGGTGACCAAACCTCCCGCGATGGCGGGAGCGATGTTGTCCGGATGGCCCTCGATGTGAGCAGCCAGGGAGATGATGTCCCGCTTTTGCATGGGGTCCCCCAAAAGCCGGTTTGCCCCCAAAAGCCCCGCCACAATACAGGCCGAGCTGCTTCCAAGGCCGCGGGTCATGGGAATGCGATTTCGCTGGCGGATTTTTAATCCCGGCAGTCTTTTACCACAGATTTCGTAAAGCTGGCGGACGTTTTCATAGATCATGTTGTCTTCCCCGGCGGGAACGGCCACGTCGTCGAGAGACTGGATGTCCACCGTGTCCCATTCCTCCAGGTAGACCTCGTTATAGAGGGTCAGCGCCAGGCCCAGAGCGTCAAAGCCGGGGCCTAGGTTTGCGCTGGTAGCGGGAACGCTTACCTTGAGCATAAAACACCTACTCCCGCTTTTAATAATCGCACAGGCGGATCATGCCCAGCACCTGAGCACCCTGTTTCTTGAGGACATCGAGCTTGCTTCTCAGTTCACCTTCCGGTCCCTCACCAGTGACAAAGGCCAGCTCATCATCCGGCGCGCCCGGGCGGCTTAAGCGCTGCACCTCGCCGAACTCTTCTCGGATGGCCGCCAGGGTTTCCATAGGTTTCTGAGCCGACAGGCGTACGTAGAACCGGGTGGGAACCTCCAGATAATCGGCAATGTACCCCTCCGCCTTATCCTCCCAGAAGAGGAGCTTGCGGCGGTTTACATGCTTGGCGCAGTCGATCACGTCGGCCACCACCGCAGAAGCGGTGGGCAGCTTTCCGGCGCCCCGGCCGTAGAACACCACGTCTCCAATGGCGTCGCCTCGTACCAGGATGGCGTTAAACACGTCCTCCACCCCGGCGAGCTGACCGGAGCGTTCCACGATGGCGGGGGATACCATCACCGACAGACGGCCGTCGTCGAGCTTCTTGACCCGGCCAAGGAGCTTGACCACGCCGCCGTAATTGGAGGCATATTCCACGTCCTCCAGCGTAATCTTGGTAATGCCCTCGGTATGGACCTGGTTGGGATACACATGCTTTCCAAAGGCGAGCGAGGCAAGAATGCAGATTTTGCGGCAGGCGTCCGCCCCTTCAATGTCGGCAGAGGGGTCCCGCTCGGCATAGCCGAGCTTTTGGGCCAGCGCCAGCGCATCGTCGAAGCTCATCTGTTCATGGATCATCTTGGAAAGGATGAAGTTGGTGGTGCCGTTCAAAATGCCGGCGATTTCGTAGACCTCGTTGGCCGCCAAGCACTGGTTTAACGGCCGGATGATCGGAATGCCGCCGCCCACGCTTGCTTCAAAGAGGAAGTTTACATTCTTGTCCTTTGCGATGCGAAGAAGCTCAGCGCCCTTTTCCGCCACCAGCTCCTTGTTGGAGGTGGCGACGCTTTTGCCCGCAAGCAGGCAGGCCTTTACGAAATCATACGCGGGATGAAGCCCGCCCATGCATTCCACCACTACCTTGACCGCGGGGTCCTTTTCGATGATGGAAAAGTCTTTTACAAACCGGTCGTGAAGGGGGGAATCGGGAAATTCACGCAGGTCGAGCACATATTTGATGTTGATTTCCTCGCCTGCTTTTTTCGCAATGCTGTCGTGGTTTTTGAGCAAAACCTCCACCACGCCGGAACCTACCGTTCCATGTCCCATGACTGCCACGTTGATCATGCTGCACCATCCTATCTGTTTCGTTGTGCGTTTCGGTTACTGGCTGACATTGCCGGAAATGTTCTCAATGCTCTGCACCCCGTCCAGCGCCTGGATGGAGCCGAGCAGCTCCTCCAGCGACCCCTTCATTCCATCGGTGCTCGCGGAGATGGAGACCGGCGCCGCGCCGGACACGGGAATGTTCTGATTGAGGGTGAGAATGTTCGCGCCCGCCTGGTAGAAGGCGGCGATGACCGGGGCGAGCACCCCGGGCCGGTCCTGCAAAATCAGGTGCAGGGTGATGATCCGGTTGCCCTCCCGTTCATTATAAGGGAAAACCGCGTCCTTGTACTTATAAAAGGCGCTGCGGGAAATGCCGGCCATCCGCGCCGCTTGGGCGGCGGATTTGGCGGCGCCGCATGCGAGAAGTTCCTTTGCCTGCATCACAAGCCGGAACACCTCGGGCAATGCGTCGGCTTCCACCACAAAATAACGCTGGGCGTCTGTCATTGTCGTCCACCACCTGAATACGATTGTCCGTATGCTGTATACTATAACACGATTGGGCGTCCGTTTCAAGAGCAATCGGCATTTTTCGCGGGAAAAAGGAGAGAAGAAGCGGAAAAGAAGCTGGATAATTTTGTGCAAAGAGGCCCTTGTCCAAAAAAATACGCGGGTTTTCGTTGTACCAGGCCGCCTTTCCCGGTATAATAGTTAAAAAGCGGAAAAGCTTTGGCTTCCCCGGCCGAGGCGGGCGGCTTTTGCAGGGCCAAGAAGGGGAAAAGCCTTCGTACATCCCAGTTGCTCAAAAAAGCGGCTGTGTTTTGGCCGCTCCCATTTGAAAGGAGAATATCATTGCAACTGCAAAGGATTGAGAGACGCCGGGCGTTTCTCATCAACGTAGCGTACATTGCGATCCTTATAGCCATTGCGTTTTTAGCCATCAAGTATCTGATCCTTTGGATCATGCCGTTTGTCATCGGGTTTGGGGTGGCGTTCGTCTTGCAGCGCCCTATTGTCTGGCTGAGTGAGAAAACCCGGATGAACCGAAGGCTGGCGGCGGTGCTGCTGGTGTTTGTGACCATGGCGGTGCTGGTGACGGTGCTGCTGGTGGTAGGGTACCAGGTGTACGCGGAGCTTTTAAGCCTGCTTCGTAAGCTGCCGGAGATGGTGCAGTCTGCTTTTCCTTCCATCACCAAAGGAATCGAAGAGGCTTTTTCCGGCCTGACGAGCACCCTTTCGCCCGACGCGGCCGAACAGCTGGCGTCCATGCTGGAAGGAGCGGCCGGTTCGCTCCAGTCCCAGCTTATTTCCCTGTCCGGCTCCATGCTTTCCTGGCTGGGACACGGGGTAACCCAGCTGCCAAGCTTTCTGATTTCCCTGCTGGTGACCATCATCGCCACCTTTTTTTTGAGCATGGATTACCGCAGGGTGGTGGACTTTATCCGCCGCCAGATACCGGAAAGGCACCAGGCCCTGGTCACCACCATCAAGGAAACCTTCGTATCCACCATCCTCAAGGTGCTGCGGGCCTATCTGATCATTATGACCATCACCTTTGTAGAGCTGTCGCTTCTCCTTACCTTCTGGGTGCAGGTGGATTATGCGGTTATCCTGGCGGGCGTCATTGCGCTGGTGGACATTCTTCCCATACTGGGTTGCGGTACGGTACTCATTCCCTGGGCAGTGGTGGCCGCAATTATGGGAGACTGGATGCTGGCGATCAAAATCGCCACTTCCTACGGCGTCATCACCATCATCCGAAACGTCATCGAGCCGAAGATCGTGGGCCAGCAGATCGGCCTGCACCCGCTGGTCACCCTCTTTTGTATGTACTTCGGCTTGCAGGTGCTGGGCGTGCTAGGGATGTTTTTGGTACCGGTCACGGTGATTTTACTAAAGAAAGTGCAGGATTCCGGGCAGATAAAGATCTGGAAATAGGAGGCGAAAGAATGAAGCCTGCGGTTGCAATTGTGGGCGGCGGCGCGGCCGGGCTCTTTGCGGCGGTGACGGCGGCAAGGGCGGGCGCTAAGGTAACGGTGCTCGAAAAGGCGGACCGGGTGGGCCGCAAGCTGCTGGCCACAGGAAACGGCCGGTGCAACCTGACCAATCTTAGGGCCTCGGCCGCTGATTACCATACCGACTGCCCCGCCGCGGTCAAAGCAGTGCTTGAGCAGCTGCCCCCGGCCCAGGCGGTCGCCCGGTTTGAACAAATGGGGCTTCTCTGCCGCGAGGAGGAAGAGGGCCGGGTGTATCCGTACAGCGCCCAGGCTGCCGCGGTACTCGACCGGCTGCGTTTTGCCTGCGCCCACCTGGGAGTGGAGACGGAAAGCGGGTTTTTGGTGCAGTCTATGGAAAAAAGCAAGGGCGGGTTCCTGCTGACGGACGAAACCGGCCGCCGGGTTCGGGCCGGCCGGGTGCTGCTGGCGGCGGGAGGTGCCGCCGCGCCGCAGCTCGGCGGGTCTTCCGACGGCTGCCGGCTGCTCGAGCGCTTTGGGCACACCGTTGCCCCATTGACCCCGGCGCTTACGCCGGTAAAAACCGATCCTGCCCGAGTAAAGCCGCTCAAAGGGGTACGGGTACGGGCGGCGGTGACTTTGCTTGTAGACGGCAAGCCGGGCCCGCGGGAGCTGGGCGAGGTACAGTTTACCGAGCAGGGCCTCTCCGGAATCGCGGTCATGCAGCTTTCCGGCCGCATCGGGGCGGACACGAAGGGAAAACATGCCTTCGCTCTTTCCCTGGACCTGATGCCCGACTTTACCCGCGAAGAGGTGCGCCGGCTGCTGACCGGCCGGCTTTCCTACGCAGGGGAAGAACCGGTCTCGGATTTTATGATCGGTCTGCTTCCCAAACGAGTGGGGCAGATGGCGGCGAAGGAGGCGGGGGCCTGCTTATCTCAACCTGCGGGTAGTCTGCCTGGGGGAGTGTGGGACAAGCTGGCACGAACGCTCAAGGATTGGCGCTTTGAGGCAAAGGGAACCCTGTCCTGGCCTCAAGCACAGGTGATGGCAGGAGGCGCGCGGCTTTGTGAATTTGATCCGTATACCCTGCAGTCAAACCGGGTGGTGGGTCTTTATGCGGCGGGGGAGGTCCTGAATGTGGACGGCCCCTGCGGCGGATACAATCTCCAGTGGGCCTGGGCATCCGGTTTTGCGGCCGGGCGCGGGGCGGCAACGGAAGGGAATCGAACATGATACGCATTGCAGATATCAAATTGATGCCTGGAAAGCCGGAAAGCGCCTTAAAGGGTAAGGCGGCCCGGCTTCTTGGCGTGCAGGAGAAAGACATTCAGTCCTGGCGGGTGGTCAAACGCTCGGTGGATGCCCGCAAGCGCGACCAGGTGCACTTGGTTTACACCATCGACGTTTCCTTGGGTGAACAGGAGGACGCGGTTTTTGCCCGCCAAAGGGAAGGCAAGCTTTCCAGGCCGAAGGAAACCGCGTATGTTTTGCCCAAGCCGGCCAGGCAGCCGGAGCACCGGCCCGTCGTGGTAGGAGCGGGTCCTGCTGGCTTATTCGCCGCGCTGGCGCTGGCGAAGGCAGGGCTAAAACCGGTTTTACTGGAGCGAGGCAAGCCGGTAGAGGAGCGGCAAAGGGATGTTTCTCGGCTGCAAAAGGACGGCGTTCTAAACCCTCAGAGCAACATCCAGTTCGGCGAAGGGGGGGCCGGCACCTTCTCCGACGGGAAGCTGACCACCGGCATCAAGGACCCCCGGTGCGCCGAAGTGCTGCGGTGCTTGGTGAAGGCGGGGGCCCCTGAGGAGATTTTATATCGTGCAAAGCCTCACATCGGCACCGATCTGCTCATCACCGTAGTGCGACGCCTGCGGGAGGAAATCATCACGCTGGGCGGCCAGGTCCGGTTTGAAACCAAACTGACCGGGATTGGGACGCGGCAGGGGCGGCTATGTTCCGTAACGGTGGAAGGCGGGGAAGAAATCCCGGCGGCCACGCTGATCCTCGCCATCGGCCACAGCGCCCGGGATACCTTCTCCATGCTCTACGAAAAAGGTTTCTCCATGGAGCAGAAGGCTTTTTCGGTGGGGGTGCGCATCGAGCACCTTCAAAAAGAGCTGAACCGCTGCCAATACCAGTCCGACGAGCTTGCGAAGGTGTTAGGTGCGGCGGACTATAAGCTGTCGGTCCACTTGCCGTCGGGCAGAGGCGTCTATACCTTTTGCATGTGTCCGGGAGGCGAGGTGGTGGCAGCGGCCACCGAGGAAGGCGGCGTCTGCGTCAACGGCATGAGCCAATACCGCCGGGACGGCGTCAATGCAAACGCGGCGGTGCTGGTGGGAGTGGGGCCGGAGGACTTTGGCAGCGCCCATCCGCTGGCAGGCGTGGCCTTCCAACGAAAGCTGGAAGCGGACGCCTACCGTTTGGGCGGAGGAGGATACCGGGCGCCGGCCCAGCTTGCGGGGGATTTTCTAAAAGGAATCCCGTCCGAAAAACTAGGACATGTGACTCCCAGCTATCTTCCCGGCGTGACCCTGTGTGACTTGCGCGAATGCCTGCCGGATTTCGTTTGCGATTCCATCCGGCTGGCTTTGCCGCTGTTTGCAAGAAAGCTGCCGGTCTTTGCGGACCCGCAGGCGGTGATGACCGGCGTGGAGACGAGAAGTTCTTCCCCGGTGCGTATCCGGCGGGACCCGTCGCTGCAATGCGAAGGCGTGAAGGGCGTGTACCCCTGCGGCGAAGGAGCCGGGTATGCGGGCGGCATCATGTCCGCGGCGGTGGACGGCCTTCGCTGCGCCGAAGCGGTGATCGAAGGGCTGGCATAGCAAACGGCGAAAAAAAGCAGGGCCTGTGCGAGTATTCCCGTACAGGCCCTGCTCAATGGATCGGATCCTTACCGGCCTACAAACCGGTTCATCAGCGTGTGGCCGGGTTCGACAAACACACCGGTCGCAGCCGCCGTCTCTTCGCAGAAGCAGGCGATGCCATTGTCCTTCTCTTCCTTGCTGTCGTATAAAAGGAAGGGCACCGGGTCGGAGGCGTGGGTGCGGGTGGAAAGGGGAGTGGGATGGTCGGGCAAGATCAAGATGCGGTAATGGTCACAGTATTGCAGCCCTGCGAGAATGGGACCAAGCACCCTTTCGTCGATAAGCTCAATGGCCTTGACCTTATTCTCTACCTCATACCGGTGGCCGCACTCGTCCGGCGCCTCAATATGGACGTATACGAAATCTTGTCCGCTGGTCAGCTCCACCAGCGCCGCGTCGGCCTTTCCCTCAAAATTCGTGTCCAGATAGCCGGTAGCCCCTTCCACGTGGGGCGTGCGCATCTTCGCGCACTGACCGATGCCTTTGATCAGGTCCACCGCCGATACCACCGAACCCTTCAGCCCGAACTTTTCTTCAAAGGACGGAAGCTGGGGCTTTTTTCCCTGGCCCCACAGCCAGATGGAATTTGCCGGGCGTTTACCCTGAGCCACTCGTTTTTGGTTCACCGGATGCTTGGAAAGCAGGGCGTAACTTTTCTCCATCATGGCAAGCAGCGCGGCGGCAGCCGGGTCTTTGGGCAGATAGTCCCCGATCACCTGGCCGGAAATATCGTGGGGCGGGGTGAGAAAACCGGGATCCTGGTCGGCGTGCTGCACCAGGCAGTGCCGGTAGCTGACGCCGGGGTAGAAGGAATAAAGCTCGCTGCCGAAGGCTTCCTGCACGGCGGCAATCAACTCGGCGGCCTCTTTGGAAGAAATGTCCCCGGCGCTGTAATCCACCATGGTTTTGGCCCCGTAATCCTCTTCGTCGGACAGGGTAACCAGATTGCAGCGCATGGCAAGGTCGCCGGGAGTGAGATTGATTCCCATGCTGACCGCTTCCAAAGGCGAACGGCCGGTATAGTAAAGGGCGGGGTCGTACCCCATCACCGAAAGGTTCGCCACATCGCTGCCCGGTTTTAAACCATCGGCCACCGTTTTGACAAGGCCCACCTCTCCCAGCCGGGCGAGCCGGTCCATGTTCGGCTTGTTTGCCCGGCGCATGGGGGTATCCCCATCCAGCTCCTTACAAGGATAGTCCGCCATGCCGTCGCACAGCACTACGATATATTTCATGTTCCGCATGCCTCCAACTCGATGAATTTCAGAAGTTTCTGTATAAACCGGCCGATTTCTGGGTAGAATATCGGTATGCCTTCCATTATAGCAAAGGAATGCGGAAAATGGAACGCAGCGTCAGAAAACGGCGGAAAAAAGTTTTGCTATTTGTGAAATGTGATAAATAGCAAAATATTGAATAGACAGAATGGACAAATATTTGAAAATACAAGGGGTCAAGTTCAACAATCTTTTTACCAAATTATTGTTGACTTCGCTGGGAATTGTGCTATACTATAGTCAACGGAAGGAAATAGAAACCCTCCGTAAGACATCAGGAAAGGAGAATGATTTATGAAATCACTTCTCGAACTTCACAACATCGATGTCGCATCCTTTATGAGCCTGCTCGACCGCTGCAAGGGCAATGTGTACCTTGTAACCGAAGAGGGAGATCGGCTCAATCTCAAGAGCAAGTTGTGCCAGTTCATGGGCCTTGCGAAACTGATTGAGGGCGGTAAAATTGCTCAGGCCTCGATCGTATGCGACGAACCGGAAGACGAGTCCATGCTGTTCCGGTTTAACCTCTACGGTGCTCAGTCCGTAGACGGCGAAAAGGAGACCAACTAACTGAGCTCCTACTTTGCTTTCTCTCCCTTCTTCTTATTTTTATAAAGGCCGGCCCGCTTTTTGCATCGGGCGGGACGGCCGCTTTCTCCCAAGCAAAAAACGCACGCGATCCGCGTGCGTTTTTTGCTTTTTCCGTTGCGGCAAAGAGAATGGACGGGTATAATAAGAAACAGATAACCGGGCGTTTAGGAGGAAATTATGAAGGAATATGGATATGTGCGGGTGGCGGCGCTTTCGCCTCAGATTCGGGTGGCTGACCCGGATTATAACAAAGCTTCCATCGTGGAAGCCATCCGGCAGGCGGCCGGAGCGAAGGCTTCGGTCATCGTGCTGCCGGAGCTTTGCGTGACCGGATATACCTGTGGAGACCTGTTTCTGCAGGACACGCTGCTAAAAGGGGCCGAAGAAGCGCTTCTTTCCATCGCGGCTGAAACCGCGCAATTGCAGGCGCTTTGCCTGGTGGGGCTGCCGGTCAGGGCAAGGTCCGGCTCACTTTATAATTGTGCGGCCATCTTGAACCGGGGAAAGGTACTCCACCTGATTCCAAAGACCCACGTTCCCAATTACAGTGAGTTTTATGAGCTGCGCCATTTTGCTCCCGGCAAGGCTGGCATGGAGGAAACGGCGCTTTTGGGCGGCGAGCCGGTGCCGGTAAGGCCGGACGTGCTGTTTCGCTGCCAGGAATGGCCCGAGCTTACCGTGGCGGCAGAAATCTGCGAGGATTTGTGGGTGGCGTCCCCCCCGTCGAACGGGTACGCCCTTGCGGGCGCAGCGGTCCTTTGCAACCTGTCCGCCAGCGACGAAACCATCGGAAAGGCGCAATACCGGCGTTCCCTGGTCTGCGGCCAGTCGGCCAAGACCTTGAGCGCTTACGTGTATGCGGATGCGGGAGAAGGGGAGTCCACCACCGACCTGATCTTTTCCGGCCACTGCATGGCGGCGGAAAACGGGGTGCTGCTGGCAGAGCGCCCGCCTTTTACCCAGGGGATGGCACTGGCCGACGTGGATTTGCAGCACTTGTGGCAGGAACGTCGGCGGATGAACACCTTTGAGCGGTGGGAAAACGTTTTGGAGGAAATCGAATTTTCCATCGGCTTTGCTCCCTGCACGCTGCAGCGCAGCATTGAGAAGACTCCTTTTGTCCCGGCAAACGAGGAAACGCGTAGCAGCCGCTGTGAGCTGATTTTCACCATGCAGGCGGCGGGGCTTAAAAAGCGGTTGGCTCACGCGAACGCTAGGCATGCGGTGGTGGGCCTGTCCGGGGGATTGGACTCCACCTTGGCGCTGCTGGTAATGACTCGAGCCTATGACGCCCTATCCTGGCCGAGGAAGGATATCATCGCCGTCACCATGCCCTGCTTCGGTACCACCGGGCGTACCTATCAAAACGCCTGCCAGCTGGCCAGAGAGCTGGGAGTAACCCTGAAGGAAGTCAACATCTGTGAAGCGGTGACCCGACATTTGAAGGACATCGGCCATGATTTCTCCCACGACGTGGCCTTTGAAAATGCCCAGGCCAGGGAACGCACTCAAGTGCTTATGGATGTGGCCAACCAATACGGCGGCCTGGTGGTGGGCACCGGGGACCTGTCCGAGCTTGCGCTGGGATGGGCTACCTATAACGGCGACCACATGTCCATGTACGGGGTGAATGCGTCGGTGCCCAAGACGCTCATCCGGTATCTGGTGGATACCTATGCGAAAACCGCCGAAGGAGAGCGGCTGCGGGCCGTGCTGCTGGACATTCTGGATACCCCCGTTAGCCCCGAGCTGCTGCCGCCGGAAAACGGAGAAATCGTTCAGAAGACGGAGGAACTGGTGGGCCCCTACGAGCTGCACGATTTCTTTTTGTACCATATGCTGCGCTTTGCTGAGGAGCCGCGAAAGATCCTTTTCTTGGCCGAGCACGCGTTCCAAGGAATCTATTCCCACGAAGTGATTCTTCACTGGCTCAAGAACTTTTACCGGCGTTTTTTTGCCCAGCAGTTTAAGCGCTCCTGCCTGCCCGATGGGCCTAAGGTAGGGTCGGTGACCTTATCCCCGCGGGGAGACTGGCGTATGCCCAGCGACGCCAGCGCCGCCGTCTGGCTCAAAGAACTCGAAGGAATGGAATAAACAAAAAGAACGCAAGCTCTTGCTTGCGTTCTTTTTGTTTTTCTCCCTGTTATCCAAGTAAATCGTCCGCGACGTGTGGTGAGAATCCGTGCGGACACCTATACGCATGTGAAAACCAAGGCCTAGGCTCTGCGAAGAATCGGGCGCTCTTTCGAAAGATCAATCATATCCAAGGAAACATCATAGAGTGCAGCGATCTGCAGCAGCTTTTCCACTCTGGGAAAGGACTCTCCGTTTTCCCACTTGGAAACCGTCGTCTGGTCTACGTTCAGGCTTTCCGCGACTTCGCATTGGGTGTAGCCCAGAGCTTTCCGAAGTTCTCGTAACGTTTTTCGCATACCGGCCACCTCCAAAGTAGTGTGTACAACTCGCTGGCATTACTATATCATATTTGTCTCATGAATTCAATACATATCGCAGCAGAAAATAGCAATTTCAACGTTAAAATCGCAAGAATAAAATCAAAATACAACAAGAATTCCGTTAAAATTAAATTTTTAACATTGTTTGGTGTATTTTGTATAGACAAATCGCTCTGGAAATATGGAGAATTAGTTGTCCGATGAATTCGGCAGGCTTTTTCCTTCTGCCAAATCCTTGACCACTTCCCCCGCCAAAATCAGCCCGGCAACGGAAGGCACAAAGGAAACGCTTCCGGGCGTTTGCCGCTTGTGAAGCAGGGAGGAGGATTCCTGCGGCGAAGCAGCCTTGGGACGAATAGGCGGCTCTTTGGAATAAACCACCTTTAAAGAAGAGACGCCGCGCTTTGGAAGCTCCCGGCGCATGACCCGGCACAAAGGGCAGACGGAGGTTTCGAAAAGATCGGCCACCTCAAAGCGGGTGGGATCCAGCTTGTTCCCGGCGCCCATGCAGCTGATGATGGGGATGCCCAGCGCCTTGGCTTTTTGCACCAAGTCCAGCTTAGAGGAGACGGTGTCGATGGCGTCGACAATGTAGTCGGGGCTGCCGGCCAGCAGCTCCCCGGAGTTTTCCGGCGTGCAGAAAATCTGGCGGACGGTTACCCGGCAGGAAGGGTTGATGTCCAGCACCCGTTCGCCCATCACCTGCGCCTTAGGCCGGCCCAGGGTGCTTCTCAGGGCGATGATTTGCCGGTTGAGATTGGAGGGAGCCACCGTGTCCGCGTCCACCAAGGTGAGCGCCCCGATGCCCGCCCGGGCCAGCGCCTCCGCTGCAAAGCTGCCCACCCCGCCGATGCCGAACACAATTACATGGGCGCTTTGTAAACGTGCAAGCCCTTCCTCTCCCAGTAAAAGCGTGGTCCTCGCAAATTCCTCCGTCATGGTGCTTCTTCCTTTCCAAACCGCGTCTTTTTTGTTCTCAGTATACGGTTGGGACGGGCGGCTGTCAACGGCTGGTGCTTTTCACACAAATGCGAAAAAATCCTTGCATTTTGGTGGGCGGTATGCTAAGATAATCTAGCGTAATCGTGTAACTATTTACGGAGGTGCTCATTAGAATGGGTGTTTTAGAGATTGTATTTGGCGTGATTCTTTTGTTGTTCGCTCTCGGTATTATTGCGGTTGTTTTGCTCCAGGAAGGCCGTCAGGCTGGCTTGAGCGGCGTCATCCAGGGCGGTGCGGACTCGTTTTTGGCGAAGAATAAGGCGCGCACGGTGGATGCGTTCTTGTCCCGTTCCACCAAGTTTATCGCCATCGTCTTCTTTGTGATGACCATCGTGATGAATATTGTGGTCGCGCTGATGGCGAAATAAGCAGCTCCGTTTAATAAAGGCAGCCAGGCTCTTGTTTTGGAATTCCAAAACAAGGGCCTTTTTGCATGTGGCTTTTAAAATACCCGCTTCTAGAAGGAAAGCTGAAGGAGAGAACGGCCTACCGCCAAATCGAAAAAGGTCGAGGGTTTTCTCTTGACATAGATAGATGATCAATATATTATATAGATGACCTATATAATAAGGAGGGAAATCAATGGCGATTGACAAGAGCTTGCAGGCGGGCAGCACGTCTATGCTGCTGCTGAGGCTGCTGGAGGAAGGGGACCGGTACGGCTATCAGATGATTGAAGAGCTGGAAAACCGGTCAGACCATACCTTTTCGCTCAAAGCGGGAACGCTTTACCCGCTGCTGCACCAGATGGAGGAGCAGGGGTTGCTGACCTCTTACGAAGGAGCGGCGGAGGGCGCGCGGGTGCGCAAGTATTACCGGATCACCCCCAAGGGAAAAGGAAGACTCCAGGAAAAAAAGCAGGAATGGGAACGGTACACCGCCGCAGTCAACCGGGTTATGAAGGGAGGGGCGGTCCATGCCGCACGCTGCTAGAATGGAAGAATTTATAAAGATTGTTTGTGAACAAATCCGGTTTAAGCGGGCGCGGGCCGGAGTCGCCCGGGAGCTGATGGACCACATGTGCGACCAGAAGCAGGCTTACTGCTGGCAGGGACTCGAGGATACGGAAGCGGAAAAGAAGGCGGTCGAGCAGATGGGCGACCCGGTCGCTGTGGGGATGCAGATGGACCTGACCCACCGTCCCAAGCCCCAATGGGGCCTTTTTGTACTGACGGCGGCCCTCCTGCTGGTAGGAATCGGATTGCAGTGGGCTTTGTTCGGGCAGGGGGATCCGTCCGGCCAGCTTTCTGTCACGCTGATTGCGGCGGCAGTGGGCGTACTGGGAATGGCGGGAGCTTATTTTGCCGATTATACGGTGCTGGCACGGGCGCCGCTTGTGATTTACTGGATTTTCTTGGCAGTGTCGTTTGTTCACTTTGCATGCCTGCCCATCATAAACGGCGCGGGCCAAAGGGGAACGTTGCTGTTCTTATTGTTCCCAGCGGTGTTCGCAGGCGTGGCGTTTCACTTCCGGCAGAAGGGCTATGGAGGACTGCTGGCAAGCTACGGTTTGATGGCGCTTGGCGTGCTTGCCTGTATGCGGGCTTTCAGCGTGCGCTTAGGAGTCCTAATTTTGATTGCGTGTCTGCTTCTTTTGACTTTAATGGTGGGAAACGGACAGTTTCGGGTGAAAAAGCGGTGGGCCCTGCCGCTTTTGTACTTGCCGGTTGCGGGAGGCTGCGCGGTATTTGCATGGGGATACTGGGGCCGTCTGATGACCGCCTTTTCCAGCGAAGAGGGTCTGGGATACCTTACCACGGTGACCCGCCAGCTCATAAGCGGGGCGGTGCTGATCGGCCCGGGAACCACGGCAGACAGCCTTGCCAGACTCCCGGAGCTGGATACCAGCTACGTGCTGACCTTTTTGATTGTCAAGTTCGGCTGGATTCCGTTTTTTCTGGTGGTGGGCCTGTTTGCCGCCTTCTTCGGCTATGCCGTTTTCCGCTGCCTTCGCCAGACGGGGCTTTTGGCTAGAATGACGAGCACGGCCATTCTTTCCACCCTTCTCATCGAAACCCTGTTCTATCTGGCGGCAAACTTGGGCTTCCTGGAGCTTTCCACTCTGCCGCTGCCCCTTTTGTCCTACGGAGGGACGGGGCTGGTTCTTCATATGGTGCTCATCGGCTTTTTGCTCTCGGTGTTTCGCTGCGGCTCCATGGAAGGCCCCGCGCCTTATGTAAGCCAGGAGTCTGGACGGGTTCAGGTGGCGGACGGGGTGCTCTCCATCCGATTCAAAGGCTTTAAGGGTCCGTTGAAATAAGCGTTTCGGGTAAAGCCCCGGGACGGATCATGCACTAAGAAAAGGCCATGCCGCATATGCGGCATGGCCTTTTTGGCTGACTCAACTGACTCCGGTTTCCCTTGGGCGTAGCGGCAAAGCGGGAAATGCGCCTGAGGAGCTGCTTTACTGCTCAAGGGTCTGTTTTTTGCGGTAGGTTTGGGGCACGTCGTTGGCGATAAGGCCGAGAAGCGCTGCACCGCTGTTTTGCAGCTTCAGAATAGCGTCGTCCGCCGCGTCAATCCGGGTCTTTTCATACCGGGCCACCAGCACACAGGCGTCGCAGGCGGCGCCCACCGCGCAGGCGTCGGCAAAGTTGTTGGCATTGGGCGCGTCCACCAAAATTCGGTCGTATTTGGGGCGCAGGGAGTCCAGCAGGGCGTACATAGCGGTGGACTCCAGTAGGGCGGACGGGTTCTCCACAAAGGAGGAGGTGGAGCAGATGACGTCTAGGTGGTCGCTTACCTTGGCAATAGCCTTGTCGATACTCACCCGGGCGGTGAGCACGTCGGAAAGGCCGTTGACCGAGTCCACCCGCAGGCGGGAGCGGATGTGGGCCGAACGCATATCCGCGTCGATGAGCAGTACCCGGTCCTGTGTCTCCGCGAAAGCCAGGGCAAGGCCGGAGGCAATCATGGAGCGGCCCTCTTTCGGGCCGGTGGAGCAGATGAGAAGGCACTTGCCGTCGCTCCCGGCGGCGTGCTTGACCGCGGCGCGCAAAATCCGCACCGATTCCGGCATCCCTTCTCCCGGACGCTTATCCAGCGGTTTTTCCGTGGAAGGCAGAACGCCCAGCAGCACGGTGTTCCTGGAGGCGCAGTATTTCTTATAGTCCCGGATGAAGTTGTCCTTCATTTGAAAATAGAAAAGGAAGCCCAGGTAAAAGAGCATTCCTAAAATCGCCCCGGCGAAGCCCTTGGTGACGGCTTTGACCAAAGTGGTAGTGGTGGAAGGAGCCGAGGCCCGGTCGAGCACGGTGGCGGAAACCGGCGGAGAGGTAAACCGGCGCTGAATTTCGTCGCTGCCGATGGTGGCCAGCTGGTTTGCCATGTTGGCGGCCTTCACGCCGTCCGAATAGGTAATGGTGATTTTTAAAGCGTTGGAATCGTCAATGCGCTTGACCGTGACCCCTCTGGCGAAAGAAGCGGTGTCCATAAAGATTTTCGCTTCGGTCATGGCCCGGTCCACCACGTCGAGGCTGCTGACGATGGCAACCGAGTCCTTAGCGATTTCTTCGGTAAGCTCTGCCTTCTGGGCTTCGGCGGCAACGCTGCCGTCGGTGGGAAGATTATTGACCAGCATGATGGAGGAGGAGACCGTCACGTTTTTATCCAGCACGGCATAAGAGAGAAACGCCATCACCGCGAACCCCACGAACATGGCGAGAATGGCAAAAATCGAACGTCTGCGTATCTGGGAAGCGTAGCTTGCGAAGCTGAAAATTCCACTGCTGAAAAACTTTTTCATGGCGCCCCCTAGTTAAATCGAAAAAATGTGGTATATTTGAAAAAGACCGCATATCCTATTGACGCAAGGAAAAGGAGTAACACGGCAAAGCAGGAACCGTCGAATGTATCCGCATTTAGTATAGTACAAAGGAAAATCCCCGTCAATAAAGTATGTGCGCAAAATGGCGTTTAGAAGCGCAGCCCGGCAAGAAAAAAGCCTTGACAGCCGCGGGGAAAGATGGTAGGATAAACAAGACAGTAAAGCAGAACAGCATTTTGTCCGTTCTCACCCTCCCGGCACATGGGACCGCGGAGGCGTTCATACGAAAGAAATTGAGGCGCTCGTATGGTGCCGAGATTTGTTGTGTGAAGATGCGCGGACGGAGAAACATCCATCCGTGCTTTTCTTTTTTAGACCCAATCAAAATAAGGCTTTGGAGGTGCTTACCCATTAGCAGCAAGGAACTGCAAATCAACGAAGATATCCGGGACAGAGAGGTGCGCGTCATCGACGCGGACGGAGCCCAGCTGGGTATCATGTCGACGAAAGAGGCGCTGGAGGTCTCCCTTCAGAAGAATCTGGATCTGGTGAAGATCGCCCCGACGGCCACGCCGCCGGTCTGCCGCATTATGGACTATGGAAAGTACCGTTTTGAACAGGCAAAGCGGGAAAAGGAAGCAAGAAAGAACCAGCATGTGGTGGAGATCAAGGAAATCCGTCTTTCGCTGAATATCGACGTGCACGACTTCAATACAAAAGCCGGCCATGCCAAGCGCTTTTTGAAGGAAGGCAACAAGGTGAAGGTTTCCATCCGCTTCCGCGGAAGGGAAATGGGCCATCCCGAAATCGGGCTTAACACCATGAAGCGGTTTGCCGAAACGCTCAGCGAGGAAGCGAACGTGGAAAAGCAGCCCAAGCTGGAAGGCCGTCATATGATCATGTTCCTTGCGGCAAAGCCCCAGAAGTAGTTTTTTCCTATGCGTTGGCATAGTGGAAGGTCCGCGGGCTCCTGCCGGCGGACGAATTAGACCGCGGGAGGCTGGGACGTTTGCCGCAGGATTCCCGCGCACAAAAATAAAGGAGGAAATACCATGCCGAAAATGAAAACGCACAGCGGCGCGAAAAAGCGTTTTAAGCTTTCCAAGAACGGTAAGGTCATCCGGGCGCATGCCTACAAATCCCATATTCTCACCAAGAAGAACACCAAGCGCAAGCGCAACCTTCGCAAGACCGCCGTGGCCGATGTGACCAATGTCAAGGCCGTGAAGAGACTCATTCCCTATAAATAAGAATCCCTGCGGTCCTACTGAATAACATTTACGATAATGGAGGTTGCTTATAAATGGCACGTATAAAGGGCGCAATGATGACGCGCAAAAGAAGAAAAAAAGTATTAAAGCTTGCCAAGGGCTACTATGGCGCCAAATCGAAGCTGTTCCGCACCGCCAAGCAGGCGGTCATGAAGTCCGGCCAGTATGCCTACATCGGCCGCAAGCAGAAAAAGCGTGATTTCCGCCGCCTGTGGATCACCCGTATTTCCGCCGCCTGCCGCATGAACGGAATGAACTATTCCACCTTCATGAACGGGCTCAAGAAAGCCGGCGTCACCCTCAACCGCAAGATGCTTTCCGAAATCGCCATTGCCGACCCGGCTGCGTTCACCGCGCTGACCGAGCAGGCGAAGGCTGCCAACAATCAGTAATACCGATGCGCCCGGGAGGATTCCCGGGCGTACTTTTATATGACTGGCAACGTCTGAAGAGAAAGGAAGAAGAACATGCCGCTGACCATAACGAGCCGGGACAATGAGCGGCTAAAGCACGCCGTACGGCTGCTGGGGAGCGCCAAGGCGCGCCGGGAGGAAGGGCTCTTTGTCATCGAAGGGGCCCGCCTTTGTATGGACGCGCTGCAAAGCGGCGCGGACATCCGGGAGGTTTACGCCACCGAAGCGGCGGCCAAGCGGTATGAAAACGAGGTGCAGGCGCTCTTCGCCGCGGGTAAAGAATGCTTTTTTCTGTCCCCCTCGGCAGCCGCCCGGCTGGCGGATACCAAGCAGCCTCAGGGGATTTTTTGCGTATGCGCTGCGCTTGACAAACAGGCGCGGTTATATACAATAAAAAAAGAATGCAAAATTCTGGCGCTGGAGGAAATGCAGGATCCTTCCAATTTAGGAGCGGTGCTGCGAAGCGCAGAGGCCTTCGGGATGACGGGGGTGCTGCTGTCGGAGGGCTGCTGCGACCTGTATAACCCCAAGGTGCTGCGGGCGTCTATGGGGGCGGTGTTCCGTCTGCCCTTTGTACGCACGCCGGATTTCGAGGGCGCCCTCTTGGAGTTGTCGGCAAACGGGGTGCAGACCCTGGCCGCCGTGGTGGACGCAGAGGCGCAGGCCATTACGAAGCTCGACCTGAAGGGGCCTGCCGCCGTAGTCATCGGCAACGAAGGAAACGGGCTAAGACCGCAGACCGCCGCCTTATGCGACAAGCGGGTGACCATTCCCATGAAGGGACGAGCGGAATCCCTCAACGCGTCGGTGGCGAGCGCCATCCTCATGTGGGAAATGACCAAAGAATAAGGAATAACAAATAAAAAGAAGGCGTGGTGTTGACAGAATGCACAGCATGTATTATTGGCTCTGGCTGCAAAGGGCGCTGGGTGTGGGCAGCCGCAAGGTTCGCGCCGTGCATTCTGCTTACAGTTCGCTCGAAGAGTTTTACCAGGGAGGAAGCACACTCTGGAAAGAAACCGGGTTCTTTACGCCCAAGGAGCTTAGGTGCCTTGGGGAAATCACGCCTCAATCGGTGACGCCGATCATTAAGGACTGTATCCGGCTCCACTATCACATCCTAACCCCGGATCATCCCAAATACCCCAAGCGTCTGCTTACCCTGCCGGACTATCCGGCGGCCCTGTATGTGTGGGGCGACCTGTGCGAGGTGGACGATGAGGTTTTGATTGCGGTCGTGGGAACCAGGGGCTGCACGCCCTACGGCCAGCAGGTGGCCATGCAAATTTCCGCCACCATGGCGAAGGCCGGAGTGGTGATTGTCAGCGGCGGTGCTTACGGGGTAGACACCATTGCTCACAAGGGCGCCCTGAAAGCGGGCGGGAGAACCATTGCGGTGCTGGCCGGCGGCATCAACGCGGGTCAGCTGGTGGGCAATGAGGAGTTGCGCCGTCAGATTGTGGAGCAGCAGGGCGCGGTCCTGTCCGAGTACCCGCCGGGCGCGCCCATCGGCCGCAACGCCTTTCCCATTCGAAACCGGCTTATGTCCGGCCTGTCTTTGGGCACCTTGGTGGTGGAGGCGGGCGAGCGAAGCGGCGCGCTCATCACCGCCAACTGGGCAAATGAACAGGGCCGGGACGTATTTGCGATTCCCGGCAGCGTCATGAGTCCCACGTCGCTGGGCTGTAACCGGCTGATTGCCCAAGGGGCCAAGCCGGTGGCCTGTGCCTATGACATCTTAGAAGAATATATCGACCGGTATCCGCATAGGATAAGCCTGAAAATCGCCGGGGTCAAGGAATCGGCCAGCCCGGTTACGCCGCCGGCTCCGGGAAAACCCCAAAAGCAGAAGTCTGCCGCTAAGCCCCATTCCGCGCCCGTGGAAAAACCGCAGGCGCTGCGTAAGGACGAAGCTATGCCCACCCTGTCCGATGGGGCGAAGGCGCTCTATAAGGTTCTTCCCTGCGAGCCTGCCCATATCAATGACCTGGCCGCCGCGGCAAAGGTCGAAGTGCGTGGGGCGCTTGCAGCCATAACCGAGCTTGAAATCGCGGGCTTGGCCCAATCGCTGCCGGGGCGGCGCTTTTGCCGCAAACCCAACCGATAACTCCTGATTCAAACAGGAGAATGATACACAAGGATGGTAATTTCATGTCAGATTTGGTAATTGTGGAATCTCCCGCCAAAGCCAAAACCATTAAAAAGTACCTGGGAAAGAACTACGAAGTCATCGCCTCCATGGGGCATATCCGTGATCTTCCCAAGTCCAAGCTTGGCGTGGATGTGGAGCATGATTTTCAGCCTATGTATACCGAGATCAAGGGAAAGGAGGAGCTGATTCAGGAGCTGAAGGACGCTGCCCAAAAAAGCGACAAGGTCTATCTCGCCACCGACCCCGACCGGGAAGGCGAGGCGATTTCCTGGCACCTAGCGGAGCTTCTTCACCTGGATGAGCACGCCTCCAACCGGGTGACCTTCAACGAGATCACCAAATCCGGCGTACAGGCGGGCATGGCTCATCCCCGTCAGATCGACGAGGATTTGGTCAACGCTCAGCAGGCCCGGCGCATCCTTGACCGGATCGTAGGCTATAAGATCAGCCCCTTTCTTTGGCGCAAGGTGCGAAGAGGCCTTTCCGCCGGACGGGTCCAGTCGGTGGCGGTGCGGCTGATTGTGGACCGGGAAGAGGAAATCAAGAAGTTTAAGCCTCAGGAATACTGGACTCTGGACGCAAAGCTCTTAAAAAAGGGTACCAAAAAGCCCTTTGCCGCCGTCTTTTACGGGGACCAGAAGGGCAAAATCAAAATCAAAAACAAGGAACAGGCGGACGAGATTCTAAAGAATCTCGAGGGCGCCTCCTATCAGGTTGCCAAGCTCAAAAAGGGCGTGCGCCGCAAATCTCCCGCGCCGCCCTTTATCACCTCCACCCTGCAGCAGGACGCTTCCCGTAAGCTGGGCTTCCAGGCTAGGCGTACCATGAAGGCGGCTCAGGAGCTGTACGAAGGCGTGGAAGTGGCCGGGATGGGCGCCATGGGTCTGATCACCTATATGCGTACCGACTCGCTGCGCATCGCAGACGAGGCGCGGGACGCGTCCGCCGCCTATATTAAGGAAACCTACGGGGACAAGTACCTGCCGGAAAAGCCCCGTGTGTTCAAAAGCCGCGCCTCCGCCCAGGATGGCCACGAAGCCATCCGCCCCACCATGCCGAGCCTCACTCCCGCCCAGGTGAAAGACAGCCTTTCCCTGGATCAGTATAAGCTTTATAAGCTCATCTGGGAGCGGTTTATCGCCAGCCAGATGGCAAACGCCGTGTACGACACGGTGGCGGCGGACATTTCGGCGGGGGACTATGTGTTTAAGGCCTCCGGCCATACCGTTCGCTTCGACGGTTTTACCGTCCTCTATGAAGAAAGCAAGGACGAGGAGGAAGAGGCGGGCACCATGCTGCCGCCTCTGGAAAAGGACGAGGTGCTGCGTCTAAAAGAGCTTAAGGGCAACCAGCACTTTACCCAGCCGCCTCCCCGGTTTACGGAGGCGTCTCTCATTAAGGCGCTGGAGGAAAACGGCATCGGCCGCCCGTCCACCTATGCGCCCACCATCACCACCATCCTGGCGAGGGACTATGTGGAGCGGGAAGGGAAGGCGTTAAAGCCCACCGTGCTCGGAGACGTGACCACCAAGCTGATGAAGGATCTTTTTCAAAACATCGTGGACGTAAAGTTCACCGCCAATATGGAGCACGATCTCGACGAAGTGGAAGCAGGAGAGAAAAACTGGGTGGAGACCCTTCACGACTTCTACGGCGGTTTTGAGAATACTCTGGAGGAAGCGGAAAAGAAGATGGACGGCACCCGGGTGAAAATCCCGGATGAGGAAACCGACATTGTATGCGAAAAATGCGGGCGCAAGATGGTCATCAAGCTCGGGCGGTTTGGTAAGTTCCTGGCCTGCCCGGGATACCCCGAATGCAAGAATACCAAGAAGCTCGTCAAGGAAACCGGCGGCTTTTGCCCGAAATGCGGCGCCAGAATGATTGAGAGAAAGTCCAAAAAGGGCCGGCCTTACTACGGCTGTGAAAACTATAAGGACTGCGGCTTTATGACGTGGGATCTGCCCATTGCGGAGAAGTGTCCCAAGTGCGGCAAAAGCCTGTTCCAGAAAAAAGGCAAGATGGCGAAAATCTACTGCGCCTCAGAAGAGTGCGACTATGAGCGTCCGGTGGAAAAGGCAGCCAAGAAGACGGAGGAGCAATGAACAGGGTTACGGTAATCGGCGCTGGCCTCGCCGGGTGTGAGGCAGCGCGGCAGCTGACAAAAGCGGGAATTCCCGTCACCCTGCTCGAACAAAAGCCAATCCAGTTTTCCCCGGCCCATCGGTCGGCTAATTTTGGAGAGTTGGTTTGCTCCAATTCCCTCAAAGCCATGCGCTTAGAAAGCGCAGGCGGGCTGTTAAAAGCAGAGATGGAGCGGCTGGGTTCGATTTGTTTGGAGGCGGCGAAAGCCTGTCGGGTGCCCGCCGGCGGCGCGCTGGCGGTGGACCGGGATCGGTTTTCCGGCCTTCTTACGAAGGCCATGGAAGAAGATCCTCTTATTACCGTGGAGCGCCGCCCAGTATCCGCGCTGCCAGAGGACGGGGTCACCATTGTGGCCACCGGGCCGCTGACGGCGGGGGCGTTTGCCAAAGCGGTGGAGCAAAAGGTGGGGGAAGGGTATTTGAGCTTTTATGATGCGGCCGCCCCCATTGTTACGGCCGAGTCGGTGGACATGGGCAGCGCCTTCGCCGCCTCCCGGTACGACCGGGGGGAGGACGATTACATCAACTGCCCCATGAACAAGGAAGAGTACGAGGCTTTTTATGAGGCGCTCATCCACGCCGAAAGCGCCACCCTTCACGCCTTTGACAAGCCCAACGTCTACGAGGGCTGCATGCCCATCGAGATTATGGCCAAGCGCGGGCCGGACACCATTCGCTACGGCCCCTTAAAGCCGGTGGGGTTGCGCGACCCGCGCACCGGGCACCGGCCTTGGGCGGTGGTGCAGCTTCGCAGAGAGAACGCCGAGGGGACCCTTTATAATCTGGTAG
This sequence comes from Solibaculum intestinale, assembly GCF_040096205.1. Classification (NCBI taxonomy): domain Bacteria; kingdom Bacillati; phylum Bacillota; class Clostridia; order Eubacteriales; family Oscillospiraceae; genus Solibaculum; species Solibaculum intestinale. Next base: position 30,727 of record NZ_JBBMFD010000013.1, read on the forward strand.
GATTTCAGACGAATTTGAAATTCCCCGAGCAGAAGCGGGTGTTCTCCATGATTCCAGCTCTTCGAAATGCGGAGTTTGCCCGGTACGGGGTGATGCACCGCAACAGCTTCTTAGACTCCCCTAAGCTCTTAAACCCCGACCAAAGCCTGAAAACCGACCAAAACTTTTTCTTCGCCGGGCAGATTACCGGGGTGGAAGGGTACATGGAATCGGCCATGTCGGGCATCTGGGCGGGGATTCATGCCGCAAGGCGGGTGCTGGGGAAAGAACCGGTGCTGCCGGGACCCGACACCATGTCGGGGGCGCTTTTGCATTTTATCACGGCTGGGAGCACGGCGAAATTCGAGCCTATGGGGGCGAATTTCGGCATTCTCCCCTCTCTGCCCGAGCACATCCGGGACAAAAAGCTGCGGTATGGAGCGCTTGCCAAGCGAGCGCTTTCCAGCTTGGAAGAAACGGTGCAAAAGCTTGAGAAGGAAGCATCTTTCCCAAAGGAACAAGACGGAAAGGAAGCGTAGCGTTATGAAAATCATTGTGGACGCTTTTGGCGGCGACAACGCGCCGCTGGAAATACTGAAGGGAAGCGCTGCGGCGGTGGCCGCTTACGGGTGTGACATTTTGTTGTGCGGCGACGAAAGCGTTATCCGCAAGGTGGCGGCAGACAATCAGATTTCCCTTGCAGGCATGGAAATCGTCCATGCGCCGGACGTGATTTCCATGGAGGACGAGCCGGGAGAAGTGGTCAAGACCAAGAAAAACTGCTCCATGGCCGAGGGGCTGCGCAGGCTCGCCGCCGGAGAAGGGGACGCGTTTGTGTCCGCCGGGTCCACCGGCGCCCTGCTCATCGGCTCGACTCTGCTTGTCAAGCGCATCAAGGGTATCAAGCGGTGCGCCCTGGCCCCGATTTTACCCAGCGACAGTGGGTTTTACATGCTCATCGACGGGGGCGCCAACGTGGAATGCCGTCCGGAGATGCTCGAGCAGTTCGGCATTATGGGCAGCGCCTATATGGAAAAGGTCATGGGAATAAAGGCGCCCAAGGTCGGCCTTGCCAACGTGGGTACCGAGCCCACCAAGGGCGGAGAACTCCAGCACGAGGCGTTTTCTCTGCTTTCCAAGGCGCCGGTCAACTTTATCGGCAACGTGGAGGCCAGGGATTTCCCGGCGGGCGTGTGCGACGTGCTGGTAGCGGACGGGTTTACCGGAAACGTGATCTTAAAGCTGACCGAAGGGGTGGCGGGCACCCTGTTCGGGAATATTAAGGGCATTTTAAAGGCAAACTTAAAGGGAAAGCTGGCCGCGGCCATGATTATGCCGGGGCTCAAAGCCTTCAAAAAGCGGATGGACACCGACGAATACGGCGGCGCGCCCCTGCTTGGCACTTCTAAGCCGGTTTTCAAGGCTCACGGCAGCTCCAACGCTTACGCCTTCCAGAACGCCATCCGCCTGGCCTGTGACTTTGCCAAGGGAAACGTCATCGGTACCATTGAGGAAAGCCTGCAGGGGAGCAAATAATCCCCGCATTCTGTTCGGATTCGGGGCGGTCTATTGACAAAGCCGGCCCGGGACTTTTATCATAAAAGGAAGCATAGAATTTCGTTTCATTTTTGCCGGTATTCCCGGAGAATGGGGGTACCGGCAATCGGTATTTTTCCCTTTGGCCGCTTAAAAGCAGCTCAGGGGAAAAACAAGAGGAAAAGGAGGCGTGTCACATGAAGGAACTGCAAAAGAAAATCGGGTATACCTTCCAAAACGAAGGCCTGCTGAAAACGGCGCTGACCCATTCGTCCTATGCTAACGAAGGAAAAAAAGGCGGGGTGAGCAATGAACGGCTGGAATTTTTGGGAGACTCGGTACTGAGCATCGTAGTGTCCGACTATCTTTACCGCAGTTACGAAACCCAGCCAGAGGGAGAACTGACTCGGATGCGGGCGGCCTTGGTGTGTGAAAAGTCCCTTTGCCGCTTTGCAAGGGAAATTGATTTGGGCAAGTACCTGCTTTTGGGCAAGGGCGAGCAGCACACCGGCGGACGGGAACGGCCTTCGGTGCTGGCGGATGCGTTTGAGGCGGTCATTGCCGCCATCTATCTGGACGGAGGCATGGAACCCGCCAGGCGGCACATCCTGCGCTTTGTTAAAGAGGAAAGCACCGTCAACGCGAAGCCGTTCCGGGACTACAAGACCACCCTTCAGGAGATTGTTCAGCAAAATCCAGGCGAAAGCCTGAGCTATGTCCTGACGGGTGAGAGCGGGCCGGACCACGACAAGCGCTTCACGGTAGAGGTGTTTTTAAATTCCAACTGCATCGGCAAAGGAAGCGGGCACAGCAAAAAGGAAGCGGAGCAACAGGCGGCAAGGGAAGCGCTGCACTTGATGGGCTGCGACAAGTGAAGCACGCAAACGTGGCTATTTTTGTTCCCCACGCGGGCTGCCCGTATGCCTGCAGCTTCTGCGACCAGAGGTGTATTTCCGGGCAGGCGCAAATTCCCACGCCCGAAACGGTGCGCAAGACAGCCGAACAGGCGTTAAAGGCTCTGGGCGACCGCACAAAAGACAGCGAGCTTGCCTTTTTCGGCGGCAGCTTTACCGCGATCGACCGCGGCCTCATGTGCGGGCTGCTGGAGGCGGCGCGGGACTATGTGGGCGAGGGGAAGCTTTCCGGCATCCGGGTTTCCACCCGGCCCGACGCGGTGGACGAAGAGGTGCTCGGCCTTTTAAAGGCTTACGGCGTTACCGCGGTAGAGCTGGGCGCCCAGAGCATGGATGATGCGGTGCTCGAAAAAAACGGGCGGGGCCATACCGTCCGGGACGTAAGGGAAGCGGCCGCGCGCATTCAGAAGACGGGGCTTTCTCTAGGCCTTCAGATGATGACTGGGCTTTATGGCGACACCGACGAGGGTGCCCGGCGTACCGCCCATGAGCTGGCGGCATTGAAGCCGGACACGGTGCGTATTTACCCCACGGTGGTTATGGAGGGGACCCCTCTTGCCGGCTGGTACTTAGAAGGCCGGTATACGCCGCCGGGGCTATGGGAGACGGTGGCCCTCTGCGCCAGACTTCTGGACTTCTTTGAGAAGCGGCACATCCGGGTCATCCGGGTGGGGCTGCACGCCGAGGTATCTTTACAGGAGCACCGGCTTGCGGGGCCTTGGCATCCGGCTTTCGGTGAGCTTTGCGAGAACGAACGGTTCTTTTGCCGGGCAGAGAGACTACTGAGCGGCAGGGAGCCGGGGCGCTATTGCATCCATACCAATCCAAGGGACCAATCGAAAATGACGGGGCAGAAGAAACGCAATCTGGCCCGGTTACAAGAGCTTGGCTTCTCCTGCAAGGTGGTCCCCGAAGAAGGGATGAAGGCGGGAGAGCTTCGAATCACTCGTACATAGAAAGGCGGAACTTTGGTGCTGTTAAAATCCCTTGAACTGCAGGGCTTTAAATCCTTCGCGGACAAGACCACTCTGACCTTCGGCCAGGGCGTCACGGCGGTGGTAGGCCCCAATGGCTCCGGCAAAAGCAACATCAGCGACGCGGTACGCTGGGTGCTGGGCGAGCAGTCCTCCCGCCAGCTGCGTGGCGCGCGCATGGAGGACGTGGTCTTTGTGGGTACTTCCACCCGCAAGGCCAAGGGCTTTGCCCAAGTGTCCCTGACTATCGACAACACTGACCGGAGCCTTAATTTCGACAGCGACGACGTGCGGGTTACCCGGCGGTATTACCGGTCGGGCGAGTCGGACTATCTGCTAAACGGCGCGGCAGTAAGGCTCAAGGACGTGCACGAGCTCTTTATGGATACCGGTCTCGGCCGGGACGGGTATTCCATCATCGGCCAGGGCAAAATTGCCGACATTGTGGGCTCCAAGTCGGACGAACGCCGGGAAATCTTCGAGGAAGCGGCGGGCATCTCCAAATACCGCTACCGAAAAATCGAGGCGGAGCGCCGCCTTTCTGCGGCAGAGGAAAATCTCGTCCGGCTGCTAGATATTTTAAAGGAGCTGGAAGGCCGGGTGGAGCCGCTCAAAGAGCAGGCGGCCAAGGCGGAAAAGTTTCTAACGTTATCCGGCGAGAAAAAAGAGCTGGAAATCGGCATCTGGGTCAAGAGCCTCAGCAGAGCCAAGGAAATCCTCTTGGAGCAGGAGCATAAGCTCTTGTCCGCCCGCAGCCAGCACGAGGGCGTGGAAGAAACGCTTTCCGGCATTGAGCGGGAAATTGAAGAGGTGCAGATCGAGTCGGGCCGGCTGGCGGCCGCCATCGACGAGGTGCGCCGGTCGGTTTCCTCGCTGGAAGAGCAGGCGGTGCGCACCGAAGGGGAAGGAAACGTCCTCAAGAACACGGTGGAGCACAACCTGGCTTCCATCCAGCGCATCGAAGGGGAAATTGCGGCCAGCAGCCAGTCAGGGGAAGAACTGCGCGGGCAGATGGCCGAATATGAGGAAAAAATGAAGAAGGGCGGGCAAACGGCGGCGGAAAAGACCGCCCGGCTCAACGAGTGCACCGCCCGGATGCAGGAGCTGCTGGAACAAAACCTGGGTCATTCCGAGCAGATGGACCGTTTGAGCAAGGACCTTTCCGTGCTTACTCAGAAGGACGCGGACGTGCGCATCACGTCCATCACCGCCCAGTCGGAGCTGGAAAGCATTGAAGGGCGGCAAAGAACGCTCGACGAGTCCCAGCAGGCGGCGACACTCACCAAGGACGCGCTGCTGCGGGAGCTTGTGGAAATCCAGGACGGGCTCAAAGAGCTGGGCGGGCACATGGAAAGCCTGCAAAATGCCGCCAAGGGCTATCAAATCCGCCTGGAAAGCCGCCAAAAGCGGCTGGACGGGCAGAGACAGCTGGCGGACAAGCTTTCCCTGGACGCAAATGAAATGCACCGGCGGGCAAGACTGCTTGAGGATCTGGAACGAAATTTAGAGGGCTTTGCGTATTCGGTCAAAAATGTAATGAAACAGGCGTCTCACGGGACGCTGCGGGGCATACTAGGTCCGGTGTCCCGGCTCATCACCGTGCCGGGAGAATACGCCCAGGCCATCGAGACGGCGCTGGGCGGCGCCATGCAGAACATTGTCACCGAAGACGAGAACGCCGCGAAAACGGCCATCGCTTATTTAAAGCGGGGCGACGGCGGCCGCGCCACCTTCCTGCCGGTCACCTCCGTCAAGGGAACCCGGCTTTATGAGAAAGGGCTTGACGACTGCTACGGGTTTGTGGGAATCGCCGCGGGACTTGTGGAATATAACCCGAAATACGAGGGCATCGTCACTTCTTTGCTTGGACGGGTGGCGGTGGCGGAGGATTTGGACTGCGCCATTGCCATCGCCAAGCGGTATTCCTATAAATTCCGTGTGGTAACCTTGGACGGGCAGGTGGTCAACGCCGGCGGTTCCCTGACCGGCGGCTCTCACACGAAGAATGCCGGGCTTTTGGGCCGGCGAACCGAAATTGAAAAAATCAAGGGGCAGGCGAAGGCGTTGGAAGGGCAGGCTGTTGCTGCCAGGCAGAAGCAGCAGGCCTTTGCCGAAGAGCTGGCCGCGTCCCAGGCGGAGCTTTCCGGCGTCAAAGGAGAAATCGTCACCGCCCAGGAGGATCGCATCCGCTTTGAGGCGGAGCAAAAGCGGGTGGAGAGCCAGCTTTTGACCGCGGAGCAGAACCTGCGGTCCATCGAAGTGCAGCGCACTCTTTTGGCCGATAAAAAGGCGGAGCTGACGGCGGCTTTGGAAAACGTGGGCAAGGATGCTGCGGACATCGCCGCACAGAAGGAGAAAGTTCAAGAGGAGCTGGCGGCGCTTACCGGCGGACGGGAGGATTTGGACCGCCGCCGCGAGCAGCTTTCCGCAAAGAGCGAAACGCTGCGGCTGGAACTTCTGGCGGTGGAGAAGGACGTGGAAGCGGCTAGAGAGTCCATCCGGCAGTTAGAAGAGCGAAAAAGCGGGCAAGCAAGACACAAGGAGGAACTAGAGCTTCAAAAAGCGGAGTTTCTTCAGAAGAACGAGCAGCTGACCCAGGACATCACCCAGCGGCTGCAATCCGCCCGGGCTCTGCGCGAGCAGGCGGCCAGGGCGGAAAACGACATCCGCGAGAAAACCGAACAGCGGGAAGGCTGCAGCCGGCGTTTTCAGGAGCTGCGCGGGCAGGAAAAAGAACGGTCGGACGAGCGCGAGCGCCTGGGCCGGGAGCTTGCCCGGATGGAAGAGCGCAAGGCGGCCAGCCAGAAGGACTACGACGAGCTCATCAAAAAGCTGTGGGACGAGTACGAGCTGACCCGGCGGGAGGCGGAGGAAGCCGCCGCGCCGGTAGAGGACCTGCCCAAGGCCCAGCGGCGGCTGGGCGAAATCAAAAACGCCATCCGGTCGCTGGGTTCGGTAAACGTCAGCGCCATCGAGGAATATAAAGAGGTCAGCGAACGCTATACCTTCCTGAAAGCCCAGGTGGAGGACGTGGAGCATGCCCGGGACGAGCTTTACCGCCTGATCAAAGAGCTCACCGGGAAGATGCACGAGCTGTTTTTGGACCGGTTTGCGAAGATCAACGGCGAGTTCGGCCAGATTTTCACCGAGCTTTTCGGCGGCGGTAAGGCGCAGCTTACCTTGACCGATCCCGAAGACGTGCTCACCTCCGGCATTGAAATTTCCGTGCAGCCGCCCGGGAAAATCATCACCCATCTAGACAGCCTCTCGGGAGGGGAAAAGGCGCTGGTAGCCATTTCCCTCTACTTTGCCATCCTGCGGGTAAGCCCGTCTCCCTTCTGCGTGCTCGATGAAATCGAGGCGGCGCTGGACGATGTGAACGTCAGCCGGTTCGCTTCCTATCTGCGGCGCATGAGCGGCAACACCCAGTTCATCGCCATCACCCACCGCAGAGGCACCATGGAGGAAGCGGACGTGCTTTACGGGGTGACCATGCAGGAGGAGGGCGTGTCCAAGCTCCTAGAGCTGCGGGCGTCCGAGCTGCAGGAGAAGTGGCATTTGTCTTAATATACGCATACGGCTGCCGGGGGCAGCTTTTGCATACGAGAATAGCGGGAAGAAAGGAAACAAACGTATGGGACTCTTTTCGAAAATCGCCCAGGGGCTGAAAAAGACCCGGGACAATATGGCCCAGCAGATGGACAGCCTCTTCAAATCCTTCAAGAAGGTGGACGAGGAGTTGTTTGAGGAGCTGGAAGAAATTCTGATTATGGCGGACGTGGGGATGCTCACCTCCGAACGCATCTGCGGAGAACTGCGCGAGCGGGTCAAAAAGCAGAAGATTACCGATCCGGAGGAGGTCCGGGGCTTACTCAGGGAGATCATCGCCGAGCTTTTGGAAGGGGACCAGACCCTTCATCTGAGCAGCCGGCCCTCCATCATCCTGGTCATCGGCGTCAACGGAGTGGGCAAAACCACCACCATCGGCAAGCTTGCAAACCAGCTCAGGGAAGAGGGAAAAAAGGTCATCCTGGCGGCGGGGGATACCTTCCGCGCCGCGGCGGGCGAGCAGCTGCAAATCTGGGCAGAGCGCAGCAAGACCGAGATTGTCCGCCATGCGGAAGGGGCGGACCCGGCGGCAGTGGTGTTCGACGCCATCGCGGCGGCCAAGGCCCGGCACGCGGACGTGGTGATTGTGGACACGGCCGGCCGCCTTCACAACAAAAAGCACCTGATGGACGAGCTTGCGAAAATCAGCCGGGTTATCAAGCGGGAACTGCCGGACGCGGACGAAGAGGTTTTGCTGGTGCTCGACGCGACGACGGGGCAAAACGCCGTCAACCAGGCCAGGGAATTCAAGAATGCGGCGGGCATTACCGGCATTGTACTGACAAAGCTCGACGGCACCGCCAAGGGAGGCGTGGTCATCTCCATCATGGAGGAGCTGGAAGTTCCGGTGAAATACATCGGTGTGGGCGAACAGATGGACGATCTGCAGCCCTTTGATTCGGCGGCCTTTGCGAAGGCTTTGTTTGAGGGCGGGGAGGCGGCTGAATGAAGCGGTTTGTAGTCGCCACCCAGAACCGGGACAAATTGGAGGAAATCGCCCGGCTTCTTCGTCCCATCGGCATCGAGCCGGTTTCCTTAAAGGAAGTGGGCGTGGATTTCTCCGACGTGGAGGAAACCGGGAAAACTTTTTTAGAGAACGCCCAGATTAAAGCGAGAGCCGCCTTTGAGAAAAGCGGCCTTCCCTCTATTGGGGACGATTCCGGCCTGGCGGTGGACGCGCTAAACGGCGCGCCGGGCATTTATTCCGCCCGGTACGCGGGAGAAGGCGCCACCAATGAAATGCGCATCGAAAAGCTCCTTCGAAACCTGGAAGGAGTGCCGGAAAAGAAGCGCACGGCCCGGTTTGTCTGCGCGGTGTGCTGTATCCTGGAGTCGGGAGAAGAGCTCTGCGTCCAGGGCGAATGCGAGGGAACCATTGCGTTCGAGCCGGTGGGCGAGGGCGGCTTCGGCTATGACCCGGTGTTTTTAATCGAAGACGGGCGCAGCTTCGCCCAGTTGACCGACCGGGAAAAGGACGGCATGAGCCACCGGGGCAGGGCGCTTAAAAAGCTTCAGCAGGCTTTAAGAGAGCGGGAAAGCGGACAATAACAAAGAACGGAGAAACGATATGTTAACGAGCAAGCAAAGGGCCTATTTGCGGGGCCTTGCCAATACCATGGAAACCATCTTTCAGGTGGGGAAGGGCGGCGTCAACGACGCGCTCATCGCCCAGGTGGATGACGCGCTTCGGGTGCGCGAGCTGATTAAGGTGCGGGTGCTGGAAACCTCGCCCGAATCGGTGAAGGAAGTGGCCCAGGCGGTGGCGGCGTGCGCGAAGGCGGACGTGGTGCAGGTGATCGGCAGCCGGTTCGTGCTCTTTCGGCGCAATCCCAAGGAGCCGAAAATCGAGCTGATCTGACCGGGATAACCTTCACTCGGATGGGAGTGGCAAACGTTGCAGAAAATCGGCATTTACGGAGGAACTTTCAACCCGGTGCATCTGGGCCATATCAGCCTGGCAAAGCGGTTTCGAAAGGCGCTGGGGCTCGATACGGTGTTTTTGGTCCCCACCGCCACGCCGCCCCACAAGGTGCATAAAGACCTGGCGGGCGGGGACGAGCGGTATGAAATGTGCAAGCTGGCGGTAGAAGGAGAAGAAGGGCTCGACGTGTCCGACGTAGAGCTGATCCGGGGCGGCAAAAGCTACACGGTGGATACCCTTTTGGAATTTCATCGCCGCTACCCGGACAGCGCCCTCTATCTCATCACCGGGGCAGACATGTTTCTCACGCTGGAACAGTGGTACCGGTTTGGGGACATCGCTCATCTGGCGGTGCTCTGCGCGGCGCCCAGGGACGAGGACTCGGCGGAGGACCTATACCGCTACGCCGACCGGCTGCGGGCCGTGTACGGCGCGCAGACCGCCGTCGTTAATTTCCCGCTGCTGCCCATTTCCTCCACTTTGGTGCGCGATCGGCTGCGGGCGGGAGAACCGGTGGACGATCTGGTGCCACAAGCGGTAAAACAGTATATATGCGAGCGTAAGCTCTATCAATAAATGCAAGCGGAAGGGAAGCGACAGGCATATGGAGTACGAGGCGGTTTTGCGGGAAAAACTAACCGAGAAGCGGTACGTGCATTCCATTGAGGTATCCAAGGCGGCGGTGCGGCTGGCACGAAGGTATGGCGCCGACGTGGAGAAGGCGCGTATCGCTGGACTTTTGCACGACGTGATGAAGGACGCGGGCGGGGACGCCCAGTTGCAAATCATCGAGAATTCTGGTACAATCCTTACGAATGTGGAACGCTCGTCCCAGAAGCTGTGGCACGGAATCGCAGGCGCCATTTATGTGCGCGATGTACTGGGCATCGACGACCCGGCTATCTTCGACGCCATCCGCTACCATACCACCGGCAGGGCGGGCATGTCGCTATTGGAAAAAGTGGTATTTGTGGCCGATTACACGTCGGACGATCGGGACTATGAGGACGCCCAGGTGGTGCGGGAGATTGCAAAGGAAAGCCTGGAAAAGGCCATCGTGGAAGGGATTGCGTTTACCGTGACCGACCTCATCCGGCGGGACCGCACGGTCGCCCCGGACACCATCGACGCTTACAACGAGAGCCTGCTCGCTTTGCAAGCCCAGGCGGAAAAGGAGAAACGCGAATGACAGCATTGGAACTGACTCAGGAAATCGCTTGTGTTTTAGATAAAAAGAAGGCCAAGGACATCAAGGCTATCTACATCCGGGATTTGACCATCCTGGCCGATTACTTCGTCATCTGCACCGGCACCTCCACCACTCAGGTTAAGGCGCTGGCGGATGAGGTGGAATACCAGATGAAGACCAAGTTTGCGCTCACGCCCGCCCGGGTGGAGGGGTATCAGTCTTCTTCCTGGATTTTGGTGGACTACGGCAATGTAGTCGTCCACTTCTTCCTGGAGGACACCCGCGATTTTTATTCCCTAGAACGGCTCTGGACGGACGGACAGCCGGTTGAGCCGGAGGAATTGTTTGCAAAGGTTGAGGAGGAAGAAACAAAATGAAGTGCGACTTTGGGAAGATAGAAAAAAAGTGGCAGGATATTTGGGAGGAAAAGGGCGTTTTTCACGCGAAAAACGACTATTCCAAACCGAAATTCTATGCGCTGGTGGAGTTTCCCTACCCGTCCGGGCAGGGGCTGCATGTAGGCCATCCCCGCAGCTACACGGCGCTGGACATTGTGGCCCGCAAAAAGCGCCTGGAGGGCTTTAATGTCCTCTATCCCATGGGGTGGGACGCGTTCGGCCTGCCCACGGAAAACTTCGCCATCAAAAATCACGTGCATCCTGAGATCGTGACCAAGCAGAACGTGGCCCGCTTTAAAAAGCAGCTGCAATCGTTGGGCCTTTCCTTTGACTGGAGCCGGGAGATCAACACCACCGACCCGGAGTATTACAAATGGACTCAGTGGATTTTCCTGCAGCTGTTTAAAAAGGGCCTTGCGTATAAGAAGGAGATGGCGGTCAACTGGTGCACCTCCTGCAAATGCGTGCTTGCCAACGAAGAAGTGGTCGGCGGCGTCTGCGAGCGGTGCGGCGGCGAGGTCATTCACAAGACCAAGAGCCAGTGGATGCTCAAGATTACCGCCTATGCCCAGCGCCTTTTGGACGATCTGGACAAGGTGGATTACATTGACCGGGTCAAAACCCAGCAGCGAAACTGGATCGGCCGTTCCACCGGTGCGGAGGTGGATTTCGCCACCACCGCCGGGGACAAGCTGCGGGTGTACACCACCCGGCCGGACACGCTGTTCGGCGCTACTTATATGGTTATTTCCCCGGAGCACCCGATCCTGGAAAAGTGGGCGGAAAGGCTTCAAAACCTGGACGAAATCAAGGCCTATCAGGAAGAGGCCGCCCGCAAGTCGGACTTTGAGCGCACCGAGGTGGCCAAGGACAAGACCGGCGTGCGCCTTGACGGCGTCATGGCCGTCAATCCGGTCAACGGCCGGGAAATCCCCATTTTTATTTCCGACTATGTCCTCATTTCCTATGGCACCGGCGCCATCATGGCGGTTCCGGCCCATGACACCCGGGACTGGGAGTTTGCCAAGAAGTTTGACCTGCCCATCATCGAGGTGGTCAAGGGCGGCGACGTTCAGAAAGAAGCGTTTACCGACTGCGCCACCGGCGTGATGGTCAATTCCGGCATGCTCGACGGGCTGACCGTGGAGGAGGCCAAGGAAAAGATTACCGCCTGGCTCAAAGAACAGGGCCTGGGCGAACCAAAGGTCAACTTCAAGCTGAGAGACTGGGTGTTCGCCCGCCAGCGGTACTGGGGCGAGCCGATTCCCATCGTCATCTGCGACAAGTGCGGCTACGTGCCGCTGCCGGAGGACCAGCTTCCCTTAAAGCTGCCGGAGGTGGAAAGTTACGAGCCCACCGAGGACGGAGAATCCCCTTTGGCTGCTTTGACCGATTGGGTGGAGACCACCTGCCCCCATTGCGGCGGCAAAGCCAAGCGGGAAACCGATACCATGCCTCAGTGGGCCGGGTCGAGCTGGTATTTCCTGCGCTACTGCGACCCGCACAACGACAAGGCGCTTGCCAGCAAGGAAGCGCTCGACTACTGGATGCCGGTGGACTGGTACAACGGCGGCATGGAACATACCACTCTGCATTTGCTCTATTCGAGGTTCTGGCACAAGTTCCTTTACGACATCGGGGTGGTTCCCACCTGTGAGCCCTATGCCAAGCGCACCAGCCACGGCATGATTCTGGGCGAAAACGGAGAAAAGATGAGCAAGTCGAGAGGCAACGTGGTCAACCCCGACGACATCGTCAAGGAATACGGCGCGGATACCATGCGCCTGTATGAGATGTTCATCGGCGACTTTGAGAAGGCTGCGCCCTGGTCGAGCAGCTCCATCCGCGGCTGCCGCCGGTTTTTGGACCGGATCTGGGATTTGCAGAAGAATGTGATGGACGGGCCCATCCGCCCAGAGCTGGAAAAAGCTTTTCACAAAACCATCCGCAAGGTTACCGAGGACATTGACAACCTGAAGTTCAACACCGCCATCGCCGCCATGATGGCTTTGATTAACGACATCGCGGCGGCCGGCGGCATTACTAGAGAGGAATACCGCGTCCTGCTTCTGCTTTTGAACCCCTTCGCGCCTCATATCACCGAGGAGCTGTGGGAAACCTTGGGCTACGGCGGCATGGTGACCGACCAGAAGTGGCCGGCGTATGACGAGGAAAAGTGCAGAGAAGACGAGATCGAGGTTGCCGTGCAGATCAACGGCAAGGTCCGCGACCGGATCACCATCTCGGCCGGCAGCGAGGCGGCCGACGCCATCGCCTGCGCCAAGGCGGCCGAGAAAATCGTCCCGCTTCTCGACGGCAAGCAGATTGTCAAGGAAATCTACGTCAAGGGGAAGCTTGTCAACATCGTAGCAAAGTAAAAGGCCTTTCGCTTTCAAACGGGCGGCTGTATAAAGCCGCCCGTTTCCTGTCACACGTCTGAGAAAAAAAGGTAGGCTGCCGGATGGGGAAAAGCCGTTCGGTCCGGCGATGGACGAAGCGTACAAAGCGACGAAGGCCGTTTTATGCCGACAGAGCAGGTGTGCCTGTTTTACACAAAGCGCGAACTGCCGGGAGTTTTTCCGGCGGCGCCGATGCGGGGAACAAACACGCGGGGACAGCCCCCGCCGATGCCATGACCATTGCCATAGAGTGGGAGGAACGAACTCTTGTCTGAGAAACGCAACAAACTGGTTCCCGCCGGGGAGCTTCAACGACAGCAGGCGTTTGCCGAGCAGGTGAAGGAGCTCATGCTCCTGCGTACCCGAAACCCTGTGCCTTTGGCCCATGTCCATACCTATGGCTGCCAGGGAAACGTGGCGGACGGGGAGCGGATCAAGGGCATGCTCGCCCAGATGGGATTCGAGTTTACTGAAGAGTCCAAAGAGGCGGACCTGATTTTATACAACACCTGCGCCATCCGCGAGCACGCGGAGGACCGGGTATTCGGAAACGTGGGGGCGCTCAAGCACATCAAGGAGCGCCATCCGGCCACCATCCTGGGCCTTTGCGGCTGCATGATGCAGCAGCCCCAGGTGGCCGAACGCATCCGCAAAAGCTTCCCTTACGTGAGCCTGGTGTTCGGTACCCATGTGGTCCACCAGCTGCCTGAGCTCCTATACCGGCTGCTCACCTGCGAGCGCCGGGTGTTCGAACTGCCCGACAGCGACGGGGTGGTGGCGGAAGGGCTGCCAGTGCGCCGGGACGGGGAGCTCAAGGCATGGCTTCCCATCATGTATGGGTGCAACAACTTCTGCTCCTACTGCATTGTTCCCTATGTGCGGGGGCGGGAACGCAGCCGCACGATGGAAGCCATTGTGGCGGAGGCGAAGGAGATCATCGCCGCCGGGTACAAGGAGATTACCCTTTTGGGGCAGAACGTCAACTCCTACGGTAAGGACCTGCCTGAACCGGTATCCTTCGCCCAGCTTCTCAGAACCATAGACGCCCTGCCTGGAGACTTTAAAATCCGGTTTATGACCTCTCACCCCAAGGACGCCACGAAAGAGCTCATTGATGTCATCGCCGAAAGCCGCAAAGTATCCCACCATCTGCATTTGCCGGTCCAGTCCGGCAGCAACCGCATTTTAAAGGCCATGAACCGGCACTATACCCGGGAGCAGTATCTGGATCTGGTGGCATATGCGAAAAAGCGCATCCCGGACCTTTCCCTGACCTCCGATATCATTGTGGGCTTCCCTGGGGAAACGCGGGAGGACTTTGAGGAAACCTTGTCCCTCATCAAAGAGGTGGGGTACACGTCCTTATTTACCTTTATTTTTTCTCCCAGAGAAGGGACTCCCGCCGCCAAAATGGACGATCCCATTGAGGCCAAAGAAAAGTCGGCCTGGTTTTCCCAACTTCTCAAGGTGCAGGAGGAAATCGCCGCGAAACGCTCGGCTTCCATGGTGGGGCAGGTAGTGGAGGTTTTGTGCGAGGAGGAAGGGAAAAACGGCCTGCTCACCGGCCGCACCGACGGCAACATTATCATCGAGTTTACCGGGAGCCCTGAGCAAATCGGGCGCACGGTAAACGTAAAAGTGACCCGCGCGCGGAACTGGATTCTCGTGGGGGAAGCGATCGACGAAGAAACCAAACTTTAGGAGGAAAAAACATGGATATTTTACAGCTGACGAGAGCGTTGGGCCACGCCATCCAGGAGGACGAGCGTTATCTTGCCTTTATGGCCGCCAAGGAGGCAAACGACCAGGACGAGGAGCTTCAGCGTCTCATCGGGGAATTCAACCTCAAGCGCATCTCCATCAACTCCGAGGCCAGCAAGGAGCACAAGGACCAGGAAAAGCTTGAGAGGCTCAACGCCGAGCTGCGCGACTGCTACGAAACCGTCATGCAGAATGTGCACATGGCCGCTTACAACGACGCCAAGCAGGCCATGGACGCGCTCTTAAACGAAATCAACACCATCATCGCCGTTTCCGCAAACGGCGGCGACCCGGATACCGCCCAGGCGTCCGGCGGCTGTTCGGGCAGTTGCTCGGGCTGTTCCGGGTGCAACTAAAGGGCGCAAATAAAACGCAAGGCGGGAAGCGAAGAAGCGGCAAAAAATGTCGAAGAGTCGTTTCCCGCCTTGCGTTTTTGTGTTATAATAGCTGCAAAAGCGACTATTATACGATTTTTCATGCCTTTCGGCTCGTCCGGACGGACAACCGCCGAAAATGGCATATTACACCACAAGCACAGCGTGCTTGTGGTGTAATAAAAGTTCCATGGAACTTTAGGCGAATGGTAGAAGACGGGGTGATTATAGTTGAAAGCGAATCTTTCAGCGAAGCTTTCGCCGATGATGCAGCAGTACCAGAACATCAAGGCAGAGAATCCAGATACCATCCTCTTTTTCCGATTAGGGGATTTTTACGAAATGTTCTTCGAGGACGCCAAGCTCGCGTCGAAGGAACTGGAGCTGACCCTCACCGGGCGGGACTGCGGCCAGGACGAGCGGGCGCCCATGTGCGGCGTGCCCTATCACAGCTGCGAGGCGTACATCGCCCGGCTGGTGGCCAAGGGCTATAAGGTCGCCATCTGCGAGCAGACGGAGGACCCGGCCAAGGCCAAGGGCCTGGTCCGCCGGGAGGTGGTGCGGGTGGTCACGCCCGGCACCGTCATTGAAAACTCCATGCTCGACGAGGGGAAGAATAACTTTTTGTGCGTGGTCGCCATGTTCGGCAACCGGGCGGGCCTGTGCTTTACCGACAGCTCTACCGGCGACATGCAGGTCACCGAGCTTGACGACGGAGATTTAGCCCAGCGCATCTGCAACGAAATCGGCCGATTTAACCCCAGCGAGGTGCTCTTAAACCCGGAGGCGGGGCACAGCAAAGAAATTACCGATTTCTGTAAAAATAAAGTAAACGGCGTGGTGTCGGTCCAGCCGGACGCCAATTTTGACGAAGCAAAGTGCAGCGACCTGATTCGCCGGCATTTTCACTGTACCTTAAAAACCCTGGAACTGGAGGGGAAACCTAACGCTACCGTAGCCTTGGGTGTGGCGCTGGGATACCTTTACGAAACCCAGCGTACCGGCCTTGAACGCATCCAGGGCATTAGCCTGTACAGCGAATCCCAGTATATGCAGCTGGACCTGTCCACCCGGAGAAACTTGGAGCTCATCCAGACCATGCGCACCAAGGAAAAGCGGGGTTCTCTCCTCTGGGTGCTGGACAAAACCCGCACCGCCATGGGCAAGAGGCTCATTAAATTCTGGATTGAGCAGCCGCTTGTCAGCTGCGCGCGCATCACCCAGCGGTTAAACGCCGTGGATGAACTGTTCAGCGAAGGCATCGCCCGGGCGGAGCTGGGAGAGCTGATGCAGGGCGTGTTCGACATGGAGCGGCTGATGACCCGGGTGGTCTACGGTTCGGCGGGGGGCCGGGAATTAAAAGCCCTTTCGAAATCCCTGGAATTTCTGCCTCGCATCAAGGAAATTCTGCAAAACGCCAAGGCCGGGATGCTGCGGGAAATCCACACCGCCATCGACCCGCTGGAGGACGTGCACGACCTCATTGAGCGGGCGATTGTAGACGAACCGCCGGTGTCGGTGCGGGAAGGCGGCATCATCCGCAAGGGCTATTCGGAAGAACTCGACGACATTCGCGAGGATATGACCGATTCCAAGAGCTTTATTGCGAAAATTGAAGCTCAGGAGCGGGAGCGAAGCGGCATCAAGAACTTAAAGGTGGGGTACAACCGGGTCTTCGGCTATTATATCGAGGTCACCAAATCCAATTTAAGCCAGGTCCCGCCCACCTATATCCGCAAGCAGACGCTGACCAACTGCGAACGCTACATCACCGAAGAACTAAAACAATTGGAAATGCGGGTGCTGGGCGCCCAGGAGCGGATTGTCGCCATGGAGTACCAGCTTTACGAGCAGGTACGCAAGTTCGTCTCTGACCAGCTTTCCCGCATTCAGAACACCGCCCAGGCGGTAGCGCGCCTGGACGTGCTTTGTTCCTTCGCCCAGACGGCGGCCATCAACGGGTACTGCCGTCCCGAGGTGAACATGGAGAGCACGGTGCGCATCGTGGAAGGCCGCCATCCAGTGGTGGAAACCATGATGAAGGACGTGCCCTTTGTTCCAAACGACACCCTGCTCGACGACGACGAAAACCGGGCGGCCATCATTACCGGGCCTAATATGGCGGGCAAATCCACCTACATGCGTCAAACTGCCCTGATTGTCCTGATGGCGCAGATCGGCTGCTTTGTTCCTGCCGCTGCCGCCACCGTGGGTATCACCGACTCGATTTTCACCCGGGTGGGCGCGTCGGACGATCTGGCCTCCGGCCAGTCCACCTTTATGGTGGAGATGACCGAGGTGGCCTTTATCCTCAAAAACGCCACCCGCCGCAGTCTGTTGATTCTCGATGAAATCGGCCGGGGCACCTCCACCTTCGACGGCATGTCCATTGCCCGGGCGGTGCTCGAATATGTGGCCGATAAAAAGAAGCTGGGAGCGAAAACGCTGTTCGCCACCCATTACCATGAGCTGACCGCTTTGGAAGACGAGCTCGACGGAGTGAAGAACTATAACATTGCCGTCAAGAAGCGGGGGGACGACATCACCTTTTTGCGCCGGATTGTCCGCGGCGGTGCGGACGACAGCTACGGCATCGAGGTGGCAAAGCTTGCCGGCGTGCCGGACACGGTGATGGCCAGGGCCAAGCAGATTCTCCGCCAGCTGGAAGGGGAAGGCACGGCGGCCGTAAGGCCGGTCCATACGAGAAAGCGCAAGACGCCTCCTCCGCCGGAACCGGAAGAAAGCGGGCAGATGAGCTTTGCCCCGTCCGCTGCTGAGAACATTTCCCGAAGGCTCAGAGAGGTGGACGTAAACACCTTAACCCCCATCGAAGCGCTCAACATCCTTTACGAGCTTTGCAGGCAGGCAAAAGAATAACCGAATTGAGGAGAACATATGCAGGAAATGATACTATTGAAGGTGGGCGAGCTGGCCCTGAAAGGCCTCAACCGCTCTACCTTTGAGGCGGTGCTTTTAAAGAACATCCGCCGCCGGTTAAAGCCTTTGGGCGAGTTTGCCATACAAAACGCCCAGTCCACCATCTACGTTACCCCCAAATCCGAGGATGTCGATTTGAACGAGGCGGTGGAGCGACTTTCCCAGGTGTTCGGCGTGGCGGCCTTGTCCAAAGCGCGGGTAACGGAGAAGAGGATGGACGCGATATTAAAGGAAGCGCCCCTTTACCTGGAGGATCCCCTCCTGGCCGCGCGCACCTTTAAGGTGGAGGCGAAGCGGGCGGACAAGGCGTTCCCCTTAAAGTCCCCGGAAATTTGCAGCGAGGTGGGCGGCTGCCTGCTGGAAGCCTTCCCCCATCTGAAGGTGGACGTCCACCATCCGGACGTGACGGTGATGGTGGAAATCCGGGACTTCGGCGCATACATCCACGCGGGTTCTCTGCCGGGGGCCGGCGGCATGCCGGTGGGAACCGCCGGGCGGGCGGCCCTGCTCATTTCCGGCGGGATCGACAGCCCTGTGGCTGGGTATATGCTGGCAAAACGGGGCGTGGAGCTGACGGCAGTACATTTTGCAAGCCCGCCTTACACCAGCGAACGGGCGCAGATGAAGGTGGTGGAGCTGCTCCGCCAGGTGGCCTGTTATGCCGGACGCATTAAGCTCTTGGTGGTGCCCTTTACGGAAATCCAGGAGAACCTGCGCGAGCACTGCCCCCAGGACCTGTTCACCATCCTCATGCGCCGCTTTATGATGCGTATCGCCCAGGAGCTGGCGCTTGAGAACCAGTGCCAGGCCCTGATTACCGGCGAAAGCGTCGGGCAGGTGGCAAGTCAGACCATGGCGGCCATCGCCTGCACCGACGCCATCGCACAGATGCCGGTGTTCCGTCCGGTCATCGGTATGGATAAGGACGAAATCGTCACCATCGCCCGGAAAATCGGGACCTTTGAAATTTCCATCCAGCCTTATGAGGACTGTTGCACCGTCTTTACCCCCAAGCATCCCAAAACCCGGCCGAGCCTCGAGGAAGTGGTGAAGGCCGAAGGAGCGTTCGAATGGGAGAACATGGTGCAAAGGGCCGTTGCCGGCGCCCAGGCGCAGATGCTGCACGCCGACTAAACACGCCACAAGATCGGGAGGGATTCGATTGAGAGCGGAAATTCTGTCCGTTGGAACCGAGCTGCTTTTGGGCGACATCGTCAACACCGACGCCCAGTATGTGGCCAGGGAGCTGGCCGCCTTCGGCATCACCGTCCATTACCAGGTGGTGGTGGGGGACAATATGGACCGCCTTACCGCCACGCTGCGGCAGGCTTTGTCCCGCAGCGACCTGGTCATCACTACCGGCGGCCTTGGCCCCACGGTGGACGACATCACCTGTGAAGGCATCTGCCGGGTGCTGGGCGTCAAGCGGGTGCTGGACACGGCGTCTTTGGAGAAAATCCAGGTGTTCTTTGAAAAGCTCGGCCGGGAGATGACCGAAAATAACGTAAAGCAGGCCATGCTTCCCGAAGGGTGCGAGATTTTCGAGAATGAATGGGGCACCGCCCCCGGCTGCGTCATCGAAAAGGACGGTAAGTCCGTCGTCATGCTGCCAGGCCCTCCCAGGGAGATGCGACACATGTTTGACCGCAGCGTACGTCCCTGGCTGCAAAAGCGGTCGGACCTGGTAATCGTGTCCCACACGCTGCATGTGTTTGGGGTGGGCGAGTCCAAGGCGGAGGCCATGACGGTGGACCTGATGCAAGGAGAAAACCCCACCGTTGCTCCCTACGCGAAGACCGGGGAGATGCAGCTGCGGGTGACCGCCAGGGCTGCCTCTAGGGAAGTGGCGGACGCCATGTGCCGCCCGATGATGGAGGAGCTTAAGGAGCGGCTTGGAAGCGCCGTGTACGGCGTGGACGTGGAGAATCTGGAAACGGCGGTGGTGGAGAAGCTCAAAGCGGCGGGGAAAACGGTGGCCTGTGCCGAGTCCTGCACCGGCGGGCTGCTCGCCAAACGGATAACCGATATTTCCGGCGCCTCCGCCGTATTTGAAAACAGCTTCATCACCTACTCCAACGAAAAGAAAACCAATCTCTTAGGCGTGCCGCCCAGGACCTTGCAGAAATACGGCGCCGTCAGCGAACAGACCGCCTGTGCCATGGCCATCGGCGTAAGAAAAGCCGGCCGGGCGGACTATGGCGTGGGCATCACCGGCATCGCCGGTCCCACCGGCGGCACGGCGGAAAAGCCGGTGGGCCTTGTCTACATTGCCGTGGCCGACGGGAAGACGGTCTGGGTGAAAAAGGTGCAGTACGCCAAGGAGAACGACCGATCCTATGTGCGAACCGGTTCGGCTTCCCATGCGCTCAACATGCTGCGCCTTTTGCTGGACAAGGACCGGGAGTTTCTCGAGGCCGGGATCGCGCTCAACAAAAAAAGCCGCGGCGGAAAGTTCCTAAAGGAAATTACGCCCTGGCCGGTCGCCACAGGCCGGCTACCCAAACGCCCGGGTTTCCTAGGCTTTTTGTCCGAATACCTGCCTTGGAAGGGGGACCGGTTCTCCGACGTGCTCTTTAAGCTTCTTCTGCTTGCGGCGGTGGCGGCGTTTCTTTTCTCGGTGTGGTACCTGGTGGACGACCAGCTTATCAAGCCCTCCCAGAACGACAGCCTTTATTCCCAGCTTGCAGGGGACTATACTCGGTCGGACAGCAGCACTTCCCCCATCGCCCCGCCCGCACCGGACAGCACGCAGGACGGCGAAGAAGGTTCCACCGCTCCGGTGGCGGAGGTGCCCGACTGGGTGCCCGCTTCCTTTGCCGACCTTTACCGCAACAACCCCGACGTGCGCGGCTATATCCAAGTGCCCGGCACCCGGATGAACTATCCGGTCACCCAGGCGGCGGACAACGAGTATTACCTCAACCGTAACTTCTATAAGCGGCGCAGCGTGTTCGGCAATCCCTATTTCGATTACCGCAACAAAATCGACGGCACCGACCGCAACCTGATCATCTACGGCCACCGGGTGGAAAATGGCCAGATGTTCGGGGACATGGAGAAGTATAAGGACCTGTCCTATTACCAGCAGCATGCCGCCATCCAGATGGATACGGTGTACCGCCCAGGGGATTACGAGATCGTTTCCGTGTTCTATGCCAGCACAAGGGAGGAACACGCACCCAATTTCAATTACCTGCGCACCGATTTTGCCAGTGACGAGGATTTCTTAAGCTTTGTCGACGAAGTGCGTAAGCGTTCTCTTTACGACATCCCCGTTACGGTGGACGCGGACGACGAGCTTTTGACCCTGTCCTCTTGTTCCTTTTTATTTGACGACGCGCGCATCGTCATCGTGGCGCGCCGCTTGCAGGAAGGGGAGACGGCGGTGAATCCCGCCCTCGCCACAGTAAACGAAGACTGTCTGATGCCGGAAATCTGGTACCAGCTTCACCCGGAAATCCCCCATCCGTAAAGCAACCGCTTTTTTGAGCGGATGACATAGAAAGTGCCGCGCTTCCTCGCGGCGGTCAGTCGCAACCTCCTGACCTTAAAGAAAACTACGAAGGAATGATGAATGATGCCAAACAAAGCGTTACGCCGTCTGGTGGAGGGCGCGGTCATCGCCGCGCTGTACACCGCCCTCACCCTGGCCTTAGCCCCCATCAGCTTTGGGCCGTTTCAGTGCCGGGTGGCCGAAGTGCTGACCATCCTGCCTATTTTTACCCCCGCCGCCATCCCGGGCCTGACCTTGGGCTGTATTCTGTCGAATGCCGTAGGCGCCGCCATGGGGACGAACATTTTGGGAATCCTGGATATCTTCGTGGGTTCCGCCGCCACCTTGCTGGCCGCCGTATGCACCTATCTGCTGCGAAACGTCTGCATCAAAGGGGTGCCGGTACTGGCGACTTTGCCACCGGTGGTGTTCAACGTCCTCTTCATCGGCACCGAGCTGTCTCTCGCTCTGGGGCACCCGCTGTGGTTCTCCATGATCGTGGAGGTGGGGCTTGGGGAAGCGGCGGCCAGCATGGTGCTGGGGATTCCGCTGGCAGCGATCCTGATCAAGTCAGGCGCTCAAAAACGGATTTTCGCCCAGCTTCGTTAGCAGGTAGGAAAGGCGGACGGACGCGTTTGAGGTGATTTCGATATGATGCTTCCTTTTTGTGAAATAGAGCCGTATTTGACCGCAAGCGGGTTTCCCGTCTGCGGGGCGTGCCGGTTCGAGGAGCTGGCGGACCGGCTGCTCGATTGCCGGGCAGCCGCCCGGCTGCCCAAAGGGGCGAAAACCGTGTTTATGCTGCTGCTTCCTTACCTGGTTTCGAAGGAAACGGGCAACCTTTCCAGGTATGCGCGGGTACCCGATTACCATGAGGCAGCCGCGGGAATGCTTAAGGACGCCGCCGCCCGCCTTCAGGCCGCCTTCCCGGCGGCCTGCTTTGCTTTTTTTGTGGACAATTCTCCGATCCCCGAGGTCTATGCCGCGGCGAAGGCGGGGCTGGGGGTGATCGGGGAAAACGGCCTGCTCATCAGCGAAACATACGGTTCCTGGTGCTTTTTGTGCGAAATTGTGACGGATCTGGAAGTGGAGCCTACCGGCGGCCAAATGAAACGCTGTGTGGGCTGTATGGCCTGCCGGGCCGCTTGCCCAGGCAAGGCGCTATCGAATGGCGGCGTCCAAAAGGAGCGATGCCTTTCCGCCGTCACCCAGAAAAAAGGGACGCTTACCGGATGGGAAGAACGCCTGCTTGCAGAAAGCGGCGTTTGCTGGGGGTGCGACGTGTGCCAAGAGGTCTGCCCTTATAATAAGAAGGCGAAGAAAACCCACGTTCCCGCCTTTCTTTCCGGCTACCAGGCCGATTATACGGGCGAAGCGGCGGAACATGGCTTTCGCCGGGCGTGGGAATGGCGGCCGAACCGGGTAATTGAACGCAATTATGGAATAACGAAGCGAAAAGACGGAAATACTAGTCCCATTGAAGAGCCGGATTCCTGAGGCATTTTCCTGCCCAAAGACCGGCTTTCAAAGCGAAGAGAGGGTGACAAGTATGTACGTCAGTGAAATCATGAGTACCCGGGTGGTGACCGCCCAGGCGGCCCAGTCGGTCTACGAGGCGGCTAGACTCATGGAGGACAACAACATCGGCGCCATTCCCGTGGTGGAGGGAAGCGAGCTCAAAGGTATGCTCACCGACCGGGACATCGTCCTGCGGTGCGTGGCCAAGGGGGAGAATCCCAAGTCGGTGCGCGCGGGGGACATTATGACTGAAAAAGCCACGTATGTGACGCCAAGCCAGCATGTGGACGATGCGGCGCAGGTCATGTCCTGCGAGCAGATCCGGCGGCTGCCGGTGGTGGAAAATGGGCGGGTGACCGGGATGGTCAGCGTGGCCGACATCGCCCGGCTTCGCCACGGCGTGGAAATTGCCCAAGCCATTTGCGAGATCAGCAAGCCATAACCACAAACCGCCCGTCTCCGGGCGGTTTTGTTTTGAAGGCTTGCCTCATTGACAACAACTTGCCGAACCGTGTATAATATAAACAATTACTGCCTGATTGGGGCGAATAAACCGGAAAGACGGCGAAATGAGAGCCGAGGCCCACGGCCGCACAAAATTCGGGACATGAGGTGACCGCTATCGTGACGGACTTTTTAAAGTCAATTGATTTTACCGCCCTCGTTGATTCCATTATGGACAATATTGTGTGGATCTGTGTCGGCCTGGCCGCGTTTTTCGCGCTGCTTTTAGGGGTTGGCCTGTTTAAGGACAAGCGCCGCTGGATCTGGCGTTCTATTCTGGTGGCGGTGGTCTGCGTGGCCACTTTGATTTTCACCAACTTCCAGTTTTATTACGACGCCTACACCGATGGCGACGAGCTTGGATCCGCTTCCCGTTTTTTGATTGGAAACACCGATCCAAAAACCGCCAAAGCCATCGAGTTTTTGATGATCGGGGTGGAGGACGTGGACCAGTGGGACGGCAGCGGCCGGTTCCTCTCCTGGCAGAAGAAATACGAGAATGAAACCGGGAAGGCCACCATGGTCAAGTACCTGTTCAATTCCACGCTGGAGATCGAGACCCAGGATGTGGTGTGGCGGGCCAACTGCGTGTTCGGCAGGGTGTCGGCGGAGATCACGTATAAAAACGGGCAGACAGGCTCTTAACATGGAGAAGGTTTTGGAAAGTTCACGATAAAGGAGATTCATCGAATGGAAAAAATCCTTGTGCTCGACTTCGGCGGGCAGTACAATCAGCTGATTGCCCGGCGGGTGCGCGAATGCGGCGTGTATTCGGAGGTAAAGCCCTATACCACGCCCCTTTCGGACATTCAGTCGGAGGGCTACCGCGGCGTTATTTTTACCGGCGGCCCCAGCAGCGTCTTCGACGAGGGAGCGCCTACGTGTGAAAAGGAGATGTTTTCGCTGGGCGTGCCGGTTCTGGGCATCTGCTACGGGGCTCAGCTCATGTGCCAGATGTTCGGCGGCGAGGTTTCCCGGGCGGATACCCGGGAATATGGGCTGACCGAGCTTTGCGTGGACAACGCTTCGCCCCTCTTTTCCGACGTAACCAAGGATACCACCTGCTGGATGAGTCATACCAATTACATAAAGACGCCGCCGTCCGGTTTCGCGGTGACGGCGACCACGAAAAACTGCCCGGTGGCGGCGATGGAGTCCAAGGAACAGGGGCTGTACGCGGTGCAGTTCCACCCGGAGGTGATGCACACCCCGGAGGGCCAGAAGATGCTGCGCCATTTCCTGTTTGAGGTGTGCCGCTGCTCGGGAGACTGGCAGATGTCCTCCTTTACCGCCCGCGCGATTGCGGAAATCCGCGAGAAGGTGGGGGACAAACGGGTGCTTTGCGCGTTGTCCGGCGGGGTGGATTCCTCAGTAGCCGCCGTTATGGTACATAAGGCGGTGGGCAAGCAGCTCACCTGTATTTTCGTCGATCACGGCCTTCTCCGCAAAAACGAAGGGGACGAGGTGGAGCAGGTCTTCCGGGAGCAGTTCGATATCAACCTCATCCGTGTGGACGCCAAGGACCGCTTCCTTAATAAGCTCAAGGGGGTCAGCGATCCGGAGCGCAAGCGCAAGATCATCGGCGAGGAATTTATCCGCGTCTTTGAAGAGGAAGCGAAAAAGGTCGGCCAGGTGGAATACCTTGTGCAGGGCACCATCTATCCCGACGTGATCGAGAGCGGCGCCGGTTCCGCCGCCAACATCAAAAGCCACCACAATGTGGGCGGCCTGCCCAAGGATATTGGGTTCAAAGGCCTCATCGAGCCGCTGCGCGACCTGTTTAAGGACGAGGTGCGCCGGGCGGGTATCGAGCTTGGCATTCCGGAGTTTCTGGTCTGGCGTCAGCCTTTCCCGGGTCCCGGCCTTGCCATTCGCATCATTGGGGACATTACCGAGGACAAGCTCGCCATCTTAAAGGACGCGGACGCCATTTTCCGCCAGGAGGTGGCCGATGCAGGGCTTGACAGGTCCATCAACCAGTATTTCGCGGTCCTGACCAACATGCGAAGCGTGGGAGTCATGGGGGACGAGCGGACATATGATTACACCGTCGCTCTGCGGGGCGTCACCACCACCGATTTCATGACGGCCGACTGGGCGAAAATTCCTTACGAGGTGCTTGGAAAGATCAGCTCCCGCATCATCAACGAGGTGCCTCATGTCAACCGCATCGTTTATGATATCACCTCAAAGCCGCCGGCTACCATTGAGTGGGAATAACAGCCGGCATGTCTCGGGCGGAGAACCGCCTGAAATGTTCGATCGAAACAGGAATGTGCTTTCAATACATGGAGGGTATTTGACATGCCGACTAAATACGTATTCGTCACCGGAGGCGTGGTATCCGGTCTGGGAAAAGGAATCACCGCCGCGTCCTTGGGCCGCCTGCTCAAGGCCCGGGGCTACAAGGTGACCATGCAGAAGTTTGACCCTTACTTAAACGTGGACCCGGGGACTATGAATCCTTTCCAGCACGGCGAGGTGTTCGTCACCGACGACGGCGCGGAAACTGACCTGGACCTGGGCCATTACGAGCGGTTTATCGACGAAAGCCTGACCCAGAACAGCAACGTTACCTCCGGCCGGGTGTACTGGTCGGTGCTCCACAAGGAGCGAAACGGCGCCTATAACGGCGGCACTGTGCAGGTGATTCCCCATATCACCAACGAAATCAAGAGCCGCATCGCCTTGGGGAAGGATTCTTATGACTTTGCTCTCATTGAAGTGGGCGGCACGGTGGGCGACATCGAAAGCCAGCCGTTTTTAGAGGCCTTCCGCCAGTTTGCCGCCGACATCGGCCGAAATAACTGCATTTTTATCCACGTCACTCTGGTGCCCTACTTAAACGCTTCCCGCGAGCAGAAGACCAAGCCCACCCAGCACAGCGTCAAGGAACTTTTGGGCCTCGGCATCCAGCCGGATGTGATCGTCTGCCGGTCGGAGAAGCCGGTGGGCCGGGACCTGCGCAATAAAATCGCCCTGTTCTGCAACGTGCGAAACGACTGCGTCATTGAGAACCTGGACCTGCCCACCCTTTATGAGGTTCCGCTGGCCTTGGAAAAGGAGCATCTGCCTCAGATCGTGCTGCGGCATTTCGGCATGGAATGTCCCGAACCTGACCTGACCGGCTGGACAAAGATGGTCGATACCCTCAAGAGCCTGCCGAAAACCGTGAACATCGCCCTGGTGGGTAAATATGTGGGCCTGCACGACGCGTACCTGTCGGTTGCCGAAGCCCTCAAGCACGGCGGCATTGGCAATAACACCGACGTAAACATCCATTGGGTGGATTCGGAGGAACTGACCGAGGAGAACATCGCCGAACGCATGAAGGATATGGACGGTATCCTGATCCCCGGCGGGTTTGGTACCCGCGGCATCGAAGGAAAGATCGTGGCCGCCCGGTATGCCAGGGAACATAAAGTGCCTTACTTCGGCATTTGTTTAGGTATGCAGATCGCCATCATAGAATTCGGCCGCCATGTCCTCGGGTATGAGGACGCGAACAGCGCCGAGATCGACGCGGCTACCCTTCACCCCTTCATCGACCTGATGCCCGAGCAGAAGGAAGTGGAGCAGCTGGGCGGCACTATGCGCCTGGGCAAGTACCCCTGTCATATCCAGGAGGGATCTAAGGCGTACGAGGCCTACGGCACGCA
This sequence comes from Solibaculum intestinale, assembly GCF_040096205.1. Classification (NCBI taxonomy): domain Bacteria; kingdom Bacillati; phylum Bacillota; class Clostridia; order Eubacteriales; family Oscillospiraceae; genus Solibaculum; species Solibaculum intestinale. The sequence goes on from NZ_JBBMFD010000013.1 coordinate 57,892, forward strand.
GGATGTGGAGGAACGCCACCGCCACCGCTACGAGGTCAACAACGTCTACCGCGACGAGCTCGAGCAGTCGGGTATGCTGCTGTGCGGCATTTCGCCGGACAAGCGGATTGTGGAGATGGTAGAGATTCCGGACCATCCGTGGTTTGTGGGCTGCCAGTTCCATCCGGAATTCAAGTCCCGTCCAAACCGTCCTCACCCGCTCTTTTCCGGTTTTGTGGGCGCGGCGGTGAAGTACAGCGAAAGCAAATAACGAGAGTTTGACAGGGCGGGAACCGATCCCGCCCTGTTTTGGTATCGAAGAGAAAGACTTTTCCAGGCAGAGTATGGGTCTGCGGTTCTGGTCGAGGAATGCAAACCGGATCTTGCGGTACAAGGAATCCATCCAGGTACCAATCCATATAACGGAGAGTGAACAACCGATATGATCGCTTTGATTGACTACGGCGCTGGCAACTTAAAAAGCGTGCAGAAGGCCTTTGCCCATCTGGGAGAGCCGGTGACGCTGACGGCGGACAAGGATGTCATCCTGACGGCGGACGCGGCGATTCTGCCCGGTGTGGGCGCGTTCGGGGACGCCATGAAGTCCCTGGAGGAACGGGGGCTGCCCCAGGTCATCCGCAGTTTTGTGGAAACCGGGCGGCCCTTTCTGGGCATCTGCCTGGGGCTTCATCTTCTTTTTGAGGAAAGCGAGGAAACCCCAGGCGTACAAGGCCTTGGAATTCTAAAGGGGACGGTGCGCCGGTTCCCGGAGGAAATCGGCCTGAAAATTCCCCATATTGGGTTTAACTCGGTGACGTACCGGAAGGACAGCCGGCTGTTTGCCGGGCTGCCGGAGGAGCCCTACTATTACTTTGTCCACTCCTACTACTGCTTTGCCGAGGATCGGTCGGTGAGCGCAGCTATGGCCGACTATGGCATCCGCTTTGACGCGGCGGTGGAGAGAGGCAATTTGTTTGCCGCCCAGTTCCATCCGGAAAAGAGCGGACGGACGGGCCTTGGCACACTGGAAAACTTCATCTGCGCAGTCAGAACCAGCAAGGAGGGGTAAAGCGATGCATGCAAAACGGATCATTCCCTGTCTCGACGTGCACAACGGCCGGGTAGTCAAGGGGGTCAACTTTGTAAACCTCAGGGACGCCGGCGATCCGGTGGAGATCGGCGCCGCCTACGACAAGGCGGGCGCAGATGAGCTGGTGTTTCTGGACATTACCGCTTCTTCCGATGCGCGCAGCATTGTGCTGGATATGGTAGCGAGGGTGGCGGATACGGTGTTTATTCCCTTTACTGTTGGAGGCGGCATCCGTACGGTGGACGATTTCAAGGAGATACTGCGGGAAGGCGCGGACAAAATTTCCATCAATTCCTCCGCCGTTCAGCGTCCCGCGCTTATCCGGGAGGCGGCGGACAAGTTCGGCAGCCAGTGCGTGGTGGTGGCCATTGACGGCAAGCGCAGAGCGGACGGTTCCGGATTCGAGGTCTACATCAACGGAGGCCGCACGCCCACCGGCATTGATGTGGTGGAATGGGCGGTGCGCGCCAACGAGCTAGGGGCGGGAGAGATTCTCCTAACCGGCATGGACACCGACGGCACCAAGGCTGGGTACGACATTCCCATGACCAAGGCAGTGTCCTCCCAGGTGGACATTCCAGTAATCGCCTCCGGTGGTGCCGGCGCCTACGAGCATTTTTACGACGTGCTTACCGAGGGTAAGGCGGACGCGGTGCTGGCGGCTTCCCTGTTTCACTATAAGGAAATGGAAATTGCCGACTTAAAGGAGTATCTTGCAAAGCGGGGCATCCCAGTGCGGCCGGTGGAGCAGGAAACAAAAGAAATGTGAATTTTTCTTGGAGTTTGTTGACTTGTACCCCTCCCGGTAGTACCATGAAGATAGGGAAGGGGCGGTTTCTCTTCCTGGGAGTACCTGCTTTTCGTTGGAATGCACCATCCGAATGGGAAGGAGCGTGAGTCGAATGGCGAATTTATGGGAATTTACATTGCGTACGGGAGAACAAGGCTGTTACAACATCACCCAGAGCGTGAAGGACGCCATTAAGGAAAGCGGTGTGGAAAGCGGAATTGCGGTGGTTTTCTGTCCTCACACGACCGCCGGGATCACCATAACCGAGAACCACGATCCCGATGTCTGCGAAGATGTGTTGCTGGGATTTGACCGGGCGTTCCCGGACACGCCGGATTTTAAGCACACGCAGGGGAATTCCTTTGCCCATCTCCGTTCCAGTGCGATGGGATGTTCGGTCACGATCATTGTGGACGAGGGCTGGCCTCTCCTGGGCGTTTGGCAAGCGATCTATTTCTGTGAGTTCGACGGGCCGCGCACCCGGGAATACTACGTCAAGGTCCTTGGCGATCAGATGCAGGTACCCTTTGACGACGATGACCTGGACGAAGAAGAGACAGCCGGGCTCGAAGAGGAGCCGCTGGCATAACATACAACAAAACCGCACCCACTTTTTTAGCGGGTGCGGTTTTGTTGCCATAGAGCAATCCGATAAAAAAGGCGCTCCGGAATACTCCGGAGCGCCTTTGGTTGTTATTAAATGTTCTTATTTCGCGTTCTTTTCCTTCAGAGCGGCCTGCGCGGCAGCCAGACGCGCGATCGGCACACGGAAGGGAGAGCAGGACACGTAATTAAGACCGATGTTATGGCAGAACTCCACCGAGCTCGGATCACCGCCGTGCTCGCCACAGATGCCAAGCTTGATGTTCGGACGGGTTTCGCGGCCCAACTTAGCCGCCAGCTTAATCAGCTGGCCCACGCCCTTCTGATCGAGTCTCGCAAAGGGATCCGACTCGTAGATCTTCGCGTCATAGTAGGCGTCCAGGAACTTGCCCGCATCGTCACGGCTGAAGCCGAAAGTCATCTGGGTCAGATCGTTGGTGCCGAAGGAGAAGAACTCGGCTTCCTTGGCGATTTCATCGGCCGTAACCGCAGCGCGCGGAATCTCGATCATGGTACCCACATGGTACTCCATCTCCAGGCCGGAGTCGGCGATCAGCTTGTCCGCTACGCCGGTGACGATGTCCTTGACGTACTTGAGCTCCTTGACCTCACCCACCAGCGGGATCATGATCTCAGGCACAATGTGGTATTCCGGATGCTTTTTGGTCACGTTGATGGCGGCGGAAATGACCGCCTCGGTCTGCATTTCGGCGATTTCCGGATAAGAGACCGCCAGACGGCAGCCGCGGTGACCCATCATGGGATTGAACTCATGCAGCGAAGCGATGACTTGCTTGAGCTCGTCCACCGTGATTTTCAGTTCACCCGCCAGCTCCTCGATGTCTTCTTCCTTGGTGGGGAGGAACTCATGCAGCGGGGGATCCAGGTACCGGATGGTAACCGGACGGCTTTCCATGACCTCGTAGAGGGCCTCAAAGTCGCCCTGCTGATAGGGGAGAAGTTTAGCGAGAGCCGCCTTGCGGGCCTCGACGGTCTTCGCGACGATCATTTCGCGGATAGCCTTGATTCGGTCGCCCTCGAAGAACATGTGCTCGGTGCGGCAAAGGCCGATGCCCTCTGCGCCGAACTTGACCGCCTGGGCCGCGTCGCGGGGGGTGTCCGCATTGGTGCGGACCTTGAGCACGCGCACCGCGTCCGCCCACGCCATGAACCGGCCGAAATCACCGGAAATGGTGGCTTCCACCGTGGGAATGGCTTCGGCGTAGATGTTGCCGGTGGAGCCGTCGATGGAAATATAGTCGCCTTCCTTGATGGTCTTGCCGGCCACCTCGAAGTATTTCTCTTCTTCATGCATCTTGATGTCGCCGCAGCCGGAGACGCAGCAGGTGCCCATGCCGCGGGCCACGACCGCCGCGTGGGAGGTCATGCCGCCGCGTACGGTCAGGATGCCCTGGGCCGCCGCCATGCCTTCGATGTCCTCCGGAGAGGTCTCCAGGCGCACGAGAACAACCTTCTCGCCCTTGTCCGCCCATTCCTTGGCGTCCTCGGCGGTAAACACCACCTTGCCGGTGGCGGCGCCGGGAGAAGCCGCCAGACCGCTGGCGATGGGCTTTGCGGCCTTGATGGCCGCAGCGTCAAACTGCGGGTGCAGCAGAGAATCGAGCTGCTTGGGCTCCACGCGCATGACCGCTTCTTCCTTGGTGATCATTCCTTCGTCCACCAGGTCCACGGCGATCTTCAGGGCCGCGGCGGCGGTGCGCTTGCCGTTTCTGGTCTGCAGCATGTAGAGCTTGCCGTTTTCAATGGTAAACTCCATGTCCTGCATGTCGCGGTAATGGGTTTCCAGACGGTTGGCGATTTCAGCAAACTGATCGTAAACTTCCGGCATGATTTCCTTGAGCTTTTCAATCTTCTGGGGAGTGCGGATGCCGGCCACCACGTCTTCGCCCTGGGCGTTGATGAGGAATTCGCCGAACAGCTTCGCTTCACCGGTGGCGGGGTCACGGGTAAAGGCCACGCCGGTGCCGGAACGGTCGCCGGAGTTGCCGAAGACCATCATCTGCACGTTGACGGCGGTGCCCCAGCTGTAGGGGATGTCGTTCATGCGGCGGTAAACGTTAGCACGGGGGTTATCCCAGCTGCGGAACACCGCGCGCACCGCTTCCATAAGCTGCTCGCGGGGTTCGCACGGGAAATCCACGCCCTTGTTTTCTTTATAAAATTCCTTGAAGCGCACGACCATTTTCTTCATGTCGTCCGCGTCGAACTCGGTATCCAGCTGAATGCCCTTTTCTTCCTTCATCTCGTCGATGATGCGCTCGAAGGAGGACTTGGGCAGCTCCATGACCACGTCGGAGAACATCTGGATGAAGCGGCGGTAGGAGTCGTAAGCAAAACGGGGGTTGTTGGTGATTTTGGCGAGACCCTCCACCACCACGTCGTTGAGGCCCAGGTTGAGGATGGTGTCCATCATGCCGGGCATGGAAGCGCGGGCGCCCGAACGTACGGAGACGAGCAACGGATTTTCCGGGTCGCCGAACTTCTTGCCGGCGAGCGCTTCCATCTTCGCAAGGCTCTCGGTAATCTGCTCCTGAATTTCCGGCGCGATGGTGCGGCCGTCTTCGTAATAGCGGGTGCAGGCCTCCGTGGAAACGGTGAAACCCTGGGGAACGGGCATGCCGAGATTGGTCATTTCGGCAAGGTTGGCGCCTTTGCCTCCGAGCAGCTCGCGCAGGGAGCTTTTTCCCTCGGAGAAAAGGAACACATACTTGTGGCTCATCAAAATCTACCTCCTGAATTTGTAACGTGATCCCGGATTCTTTCCGACGAAACAATCTGGGAGTCAACACTTCTAAAAGTATCCAAGCTATTATAGCAAAGTTCGTGCAGGTTTTCCACACTTTTTTCAGAAAAAAAAGAAATCTATTGGCATTTCTTTCGAATTTCTCATTTGAGGATGTGAAAAACCTGTGATTTTAACGAGAAGGACGGTTCTGGAGGTAAGCGAGCAGCCGGTCGTAGGAGGCATTGAGAATCAGTTCTTCTGGAAACCCGATTTCCTCGAGCATTTCTCCAGCGCCGCCGGGCTGGCCTACGTGCAGGTGAAAATGGGCGTCCGAATCCACGCACACCGGCACCTCGTACCGCCGGCACAGCTCGGCCACCTTGCGGCAGTTGCCCGCCGACTCGGGGCGGACCCGGAAGGTGTTGGCATTGATTTCGATGAGCTTGTGCTTTTCAGCGCAGGCCTTCACGACCGCCTCGTAATCGCAGACGTACCGCGGCGTGCCGATGTGCCCAAGCAGGTCCACCAGCGGGTTGTCGATGACCTTCAGCCACGCCTCGGTTACGTCCGCGGGGGAATCCATGACGGCGGTGGATTTGTGCATGGACGCCACCACCCAGTCGAGCTGCTTTAGAATCCGCTCCGGCATATCCAGAGTGCCGCCCTTTTGCACGTTCGCTTCTACCCCCATCAGCAGGCGCACGCCGAAGAGTTCCCGGGGGAGCGACTTCATGATCTCAAAGTGCCAGATGTGGGGGGAATCCTCCAGCGCGATCCCGTGGTCGGTAATGGCCACGGCGGAAAGCCCGATGTCGGCCGCATGCCGGGCGATTTCGGTTATGGTAGAGTAGGCGTGGGTGGAGGCGATGGTGTGAACATGTAAATCTGCGGCAAGCTTCATAAAATAGATCTTCCTTTCTGCATGGTCATACGGTTCTTTCGATTCCTCCGAAATTTTCAAGGAGGCGGTTCTTCTTTTGGATACAATCACAAATCCCCTAAACGGCGCGCAATCCCCGGCCGCAGGACAAATCAGCGGCCGGGGATTGCGTTTTTCAGAGTACCGGTTAAAATTCGTTCCATTCGGGGTTTGCCTCGGTGGGCGCCCCGAAATCCGCCGCCATCCCGAGCTTGGAAAGCAGCTCGTGGGCGGCGTTGTAGCCCATTTTTTTCTGGCGGTTGTTCATGGCGGCCACCTCGATGATAATGGCCAGATTCCGTCCGGGTTTTACCGGAATGGTGAGCATAGGCACCCGAATGCCGAGGATCTCGGTCTGCTCGCTGTCCATTCCCATCCGGTCGTAGACCTTCGAGCTGTCCCACTGCTCCATCTGAATAACCATGTCGATTTTCTCGGTTACCTTAACCGCACCCATACCGAAGATGCGGCGGGCGTTGATGATGCCTACACCCCGCAGTTCAATAAAATGGCGGATATTTTCCGGAGAGGAGCCCACCAGCGACCGGCTGGATACCCGGCGGATTTCCACCGCGTCGTCCGCAATCAGCCGGTGGCCCCGCTTGACCAGCTCAATGGCCGTTTCGCTCTTGCCCACGCCGCTTTCCCCTAAGAGAAGGATGCCTTCGCCGTACACCTCTACCAGTACCCCGTGGCGGGTGATGCGGGGCGCGAGCTGGACGTTTAAATAAGAAATCAGGCTGGCGATGAAAGCGGAGGTTCCGTCCGCCGTGCGGCAGACCGGCACGCCGTACCGGGGCGCCAAGGACAGAATTTCCGGGAACGGCTCCAGCCCCCGGGTCAGAATCACAATGGGCGGCTTGCGGGAGAGAAGCGTTTCGATGAGGGATACCCGTTTTTTCTCCTCCAGCTGGTCGAGAAACGCGAATTCGCTTTTTCCGATGACCTGGATGCGGGTGTTGTCAAAATATTCGTAGAAGCCGGTAAGCTGCAAACCGGGACGGTTGATGTCGCTGGAAGTGACAAGCAGCTCCTGCGGATCCCCCGGCAGAAACAGCGTCTCCAAGGAGAATTCCTTGATGATCTTATTCAGATTGACCGAAAAGGTGCCAGCCAAATGCATCATCCTCTTTTCCATTTGGTTTATAGGGACAAGCCTATTATACCGCATTCTTTCGGTTCTGCCAATAGTACGTGAAAATTCGGCGAAGCGGAGGGAAAAGACAAGTTTTTCTTTGAATGCGCGGCAAACTATGGTACAATAAAACATACAGAGTGAAACAAACGCTGCAACCGGTTCGCAGGGACTGGATCAGATCGGGCGTCAAAAGGAAAGGCCGGGGAACGCTTGTGTTTTCGTTTTGCCGGCGCCTAAAAACGCGGAATAGGGAGGAACTATGAGAATTGCATTGTTTGCCGAGACCTATCTGCCGTATATCAACGGCGTGGTCACCCACGTAAAAGTGCTCAAAGACGGGCTGACGGCATTGGGGCATCAGGTAATGATCGTGACCACCGATCCCAAGGCCAAGAAGCATTATCTCAAGGACGGGGTTCTCCACTGCCCGGCTCACAGCTTTAAGAAGAAGGAACTGTACGGATACAGTGTTTCAAGCCTATACAGCCGAGTACGTATGAAATATTTGAAGGCGTTTCGTCCGGATGTGCTGCATATGCACCAGGAATTCAGCATGGGAATTTTCGCGGCCTACGCCGCCAAGCGCCTGAAAAAGCCGTTGGTATACACGCTGCACACCATGTATGACGAGTATATCTTCTACATTGCGCCCGACCTGTTTGTGCCGGCCATGCGCAGCGTATCCCACGGGTACGCCCACATCTTGGCCAGGCAGGCGGACGCCATTACCAGCCCTTCCGCCAAGGCCAAGGAGTTTTTGGAAAAATGTCATGTGAAGAAGCCGGTGGAGATCATCCCCAACAGCATTGATTACGAGGAGTTTGACCCGGACCGGTTTTCGCCTGAGCAGATTGCAGGTATCCGCGAGAAGCTCGCAATCCCCGAAGAGGCCACGGCAGGCGTTTTCGTGGGCCGTTTGGGACGGGAGAAGAGCGTGCACCTGCTTCTCGACTATTGGGCGGAGTATTTCAAAAAAGACGATGCGCTTCGTCTGGTCATCATCGGTGACGGGCCGGAGCAGGAGCCTCTTAAAAAGCAGGCAAACGAGCTGGGCATCGGGGACCGGGTGACCTTTACCGGAAGCATCCCTCATGAGCAGGTCCCGCCCTATTTTATGGCGTGTGACTTTTTTATCACCGCGTCCATCACCGAGATGATGTCCATTTCCATGCTCGAAGGGATGGCCTCCGGCCTGCCTGCGGTGCTGCGGTTCGACCCGCTCAACGCCGGCCAGGTCCAGGAAGGGGTCAACGGTTTTACCTATCGAAACCCGGAGCAGATGGCCGAAATTGTCCGTAAGCTGGCGGGCATGTCCTTAGAGGAAAAGCGGGAGATGCGCGCGCAGGTGCGCGAAAGCGTCAAGGACAAGGGTGCTAAAGACCTGGCGAACTACATGCTGGGCGTCTATTCCAGGGTCACAGGAATCCCGGTGTAACCTCGGCTGCCCGCTGTATCGTTTTGTATCCCGCAAAGGAACAGCCAGTTCATTGCCGTGCCGCCTGCTTATTTAGGCGAAGACGCCGCAACGCAGAGATGCGGTATGTTACGCGGCTGCTGACGTCCTGTTTCCCATTGGAATCGAAGAAGGCCCCTGCGCGAAAGCCATTTGCTTTCGCGCAGGGGCCTTTTGTTTTGCGAATCCCGTCTTTTTCCGCCTTACCGTGAGGATGTCCAGTACCGGGCTGGGTCCCCAAAAACCGCCGACTTGTGGAAGGCCACCTGGGGGAACCGGGCGGCCAGCCGACTACACAGCGGCTCCACCACCACGTCTTCCGTGGAAAAGTGCCCTGCGTCCACCAGGGTCATACCCGCCTCCATCGCCTCCAGAAGCTGATGGTGCTTTACGTCCCCCGTTACCAGCGCGTCCGCGCCCACGGCGGCGGCTTTCGCAACGGCGTCTCCGCCAGCGCCGCCCAACACCGCCACCCGCCTGACCGGCCGCCGTCCCGGCACATACCGCAGACCGCCGCAGCGCAGGCATTCGCCCACGTAGCCCGCGAATTCCTCCGGCTGCTGTTCCGAGTCCAGAAACCCGATGAGACCCAACGAATCCGAATCCGCCAAAGCGGTCGTTTCGAAAACGTCGAAAGCCGGCTCCTCATAAGGGTGCGCCTTTCGCATGGCGCCAAGAACCGCCTCCACCTTGGAGGGCGGGCAGATCATTTCCAGCCGGTCCTCTTTTGCATACTCCCATTCGCCCGGCTTGCCCAAAAAGGGCTTTGCTTCGTCCAGCGGCAAAAAACGGCCCTCTCCGGGAGACACGAAGGCGCACCCGGCGTAGTTGCCCAAAGTGCCCGCCCCTGCCTCTTTCATGGCAGAATGGATACGGTTGGTATATTCATGGGGACAAAATACGACTAGTTTCCTATAAAACCGGGTATTTTCCCGCACAAAGGGCCTTTGGTCGGTTAGTCCCAGCCGGTCGGCTAGGCAGTGGTTAACGCCTTCGGCCGCTAAGTCCAAACTGGTATGGGCGCAGATGGCGCCGATTCCCGCCGCGGCCAGCTGATAGGAAATGCTGTCCGCCAAAAAGGTTTTGGCCGGATGGAACAGGACCGGATGATGGCTGACGATGAGCTGGGCGCCTTCGTCTTTCGCTTCTTTTACCACAGCCTTAGTAACGTCCAGCGTCACCACCGCCTTGGTGACCGGGGCGTCCGGGTCTCCCACCAAAAGGCCGCTGTTGTCCCAGCTTTCCTGGTGGGAAAAGGGCGCGAATTCGTCGATGGCGGCAAAAATGTTGCGGATGGTGGTCATAGGGATGCCTCCTTTTGCTTTAGGTCCAGGGCGGCGGCCTTCTCCGCCAGCGCATGGATGACCTGGTCGATGCGCTCGCTCTCCTCAGGGGAAAAGCCGGCCTTGCGTTTGGCGAGCAGCGCTGCCTGGCGGGTGAGATAAGCAGGGGTGTAGGGAGAGACGCTTTCCCCCAGCCGCCCCAGATAGCATTCTTCCAGGGAAGGGGAGAGGGCGCGCCCGGCAAAGGCCGCCAGCATCACTGTATAAAGCCGTCCGCCGTCTAACACCGTTTCTTCCCGTATGAGGTCGAACCCGTTCTTGTACAGAAAAGCGCGCAGCTTTTCCGGATGGCTCATGGGCTGCAATACGAGCTGTAACGCCTCATCCTGCACCCAGGGTGCACGCCCAAGAATGGAGGCAATCAGTTCCCCGCCCATCCCGGCGATCACAATGTCGTCCACCTCGTCCCGCTTCAGAGCGGCGAGACCGTCGGACAGGCGCAGCTCCACCAGGTCTGCCGCCCGGTAGGTGTCCGCCGTTTCCCGGGCCCGGGCCAGGGGGCCGGCGTTTATGTCCGCCGCGATGGCGTGGGGACAAATTTGGCGGCGCGTCAGCCACACCGGCAGATACCCATGGTCGGTGCCGATGTCGGCCACCCGGCTGCCCGGGCGGACGAACGCGGCGCACTGACGCAGCCTGGGGCCCAGGGAAAAGGGATGCTCTCTCATGCCGTTTCCTCCTTTGGCTTGCGCAGCATCTTGACGGCCACATGGCCCAAAAACGCAGTGCCGTACTGGGCCGCCGTCATAACCAAAACCGCCGCTGCGTACAAGGTCAGGTCCACCGGCAGCATCAGGGAAATCAGAATGCCGATGGCCCGTCCGCCGTTTAGGATAATGTCCTTAATGGCGAAGATTTCCTGGCGTTTGTCATACGCTTGTGGCACTTGCTCCACCGACGCGATGAAGATGCTGGTGGTGGGGGTAATCATGAACTGAACCAAAAACGCATTGATCAGGTTATAGGCGAGGACCACGTACAGGTTGGTGGCCAGCAGCAGGATCACCGAGAAGCCCACCATAATCGTGGTGGCCAGCACCAGCAGCCGAATGCGGTTTTGCGGGTGCATAAAGCGGCCGATGACCACAAAGGCAACCACCGATCCTACGCCGGTCAGGAAGGTGGAAAACCCCACCAGCGCTTCGCTGGGCTGCATGTAAAAGAGGAACACCGGGATGATATAGGTGAAAATCCCCTCCCGCAGCCCTCGGCAGAACTTGACCGCGATGGGCAGGGAAAGCCGCTTTTCCCTGGCTACCAGCTTAATGGCCGTCAGGTAGTGAAACGATTTGTTGCGCGACGGGGGCGCTTTTACAAAGAAAGTGCAGACCATCGTCAGAATGGAGACGCCGAAGGAAATGCCGAAGATGACGAAGTAGCCCACGTTTCCGGGCAGGGAGGAAATAAGAAAGCCTGAGGTCATGGGCACCACCAGGTTGATGACGGCCAGCACGATGCCGAACACCGACAGAGCCTGGTCCCGGTTGGCGTCCTTGGTGGTGTCGGTGAGCAGGTTATAATACCCCAGCCAGTAGAACACGCCGCCCAGGCCGTTTAAGAGGCCCACCAGAATGACATAGTTGCTGCTGGCGTCTCCCATGAACAGCACGAACGCGTACTCCAGGTTGTAGGCGATGACGCCCAAAATGACCACGGTGCGCGGAGAGGTTTTGCTGCAGATGGGGGCGGCGATGTTCATAAAAACCATGGCGGTAAGGATGTTGAACAGGTTAAAGAGAATACTCGCGCGCATGTCGCCGGTGTTCTTCATAAAGAAGGTGTTGATGAAAACGGAGGAAAGGGTGGTGAAGAACAGAAAGCTGATGTGAACGGCGGCAAAGCGCTTAAAGTCCCTGGAGCCTTTCAGGTCTCCGAACAGGGAAAAGCCGGAAAGCCGGCGAAAAAGCGGACGAAGGTCCATGAGCAAAAATCCTCCATGCATATGTAAAATGGTTGAACAGTACCGGATAGAAACACCGCCCGGCAAAACGGCCGGGCGGAAAAACATATTTTAGGAAAGACGCGCGGTTATTTGCCCGCAAGATGGGCGTTGATCTTTCTGACCAGCTCGTCCGCATCCACCCCGTGGACCTGGCAGGCTTCCTCCACCGATTCCCCTCTGGAAGCCGGGCAGCCTAGGCAATGCATACCCATTTCCAGGAAGAAAGGGGCCGTGCTCTCGTCCATATCCAGGATATCGCCGATAACGGTGTCTTTGGTAATCTGTGTCATTGCAGTTCCTCCAATTTTTGATAGAATGGTGATTTGCCTCCTCAAAAGAGGAAGCGGCCTTCTTGTTACCCGTATTATAATTCCCTTGGTCGCGCAATGCAATACCGCAGGCGTAGTATTTTTTTGCGCAGTTTCGTCAAAACGCAAGATATCGAAAAATCGCTTTCAAAAGTCGCCAACCTTGTGAAAGTTTTTGCGTTTGCCGCCCTTGTCAAAAGAAGAGGAAACGGGTATACTATATCCATAAAATGAGAACCAAAGGAAGCGGAGGAACGTCCATGCTGCTAACCATTGACATCGGCAATACCAACATCACACTGGGTGCCTACCGGGGTGAAACTCTGCAGTTTGAATCCCGCATGGAGACCAACCGCTTCCGTATGGAGGACCAGTACGCCATCGAGCTGCGGGATATTATTGACTTGTACGGCTTTTCGCCCACGCAGTTTCAAGGGGCCATTATCTGTTCGGTGGTCCCGGCGCTGACCTCGGTCATCGCCAGGGCGGTAGAAAAGCTGGTGGGCAAAGAGCCGCTCCTTGTGGGCCCGGGTTTGAAAACGGGGCTCAACATTCGCATTGACAATCCCGCTCAGCTGGGCGCGGACCTGGTGGCGGGCGCGGTGGGGGCCATTGCCAAGTTCCCCTGCCCCTGCATCCTTTTTGACCTTGGCACCGCCACCACTATTTCAGTGGTAGCGAGAGACACCTCCTTTTTAGGCGGCATCATCATCCCCGGCGTTTACATTTCCTATAACGCCCTGACCTCCCGCACCGCCCAGCTGCCGCAGGTAAGTTTGGAGGCGCCGTCCCATGTGATCGGGAAAAACTCCATTGACTCCATGAAGTCCGGCTCCGTCTACGGTACCGCCGCCATGATCGACGGCATCTGTGAACGCATCGAGGAGGAGATCGGGGAGAAGGCTACCGTGGTGGCCACCGGCGGCATCGCCGGTGTGGTGATCCCCCATTGCAAGCGGGAAATCATCCACAGTGACAATTTGATCTTAGAAGGCCTGCGCCTGCTTTACGAGCGCAACCGGTAACCTCGCCAACAGCGCCGGAAATCGGCGTTTTGGATAAATTCGGCGCTGCATCCGCTTAGCGGAGCAGCAGCTAGGAGGAATTTCTATGTCAACCGCAACCTCATCCCTGACGAAAACCCAGAGAATGGTAGGCCTTGCCATTTTCACCGCTGTAATCATCGTATTGCAGCTGGTCGCCACCTTTGTAAAAGTAGGCCCCATTTCCATCACCCTGACACTGGTTCCGATTGTGGTCGGCGCCGCCGTTTACGGAAAAGGCGCGGGCGCGTACCTGGGCGGCGTATTCAGTGTAGTCGTGCTCATCTGCTGCATCACCGGTGCGGACGCAGGTGGCGCGATGATCTGGAATGCCAACCCCTTCCTTTGCATTTTGGTCTGTATGGTTAAGGGTGTGGCCGCAGGCTTTGTGGCGGGCCTTGTCTATCGCCTGATCGCGCCCAAGAGCGTCATTGGAGGAACGGCAGTGGCCGCCGTTTTAAGCCCCATTGTGAACACCGGGATTTTCTGCCTGGGCTTGATCCTGTTTTTCCGTCCGGTTTTGATCAGCTGGGCTGGCGGAACCGACGTGCTTTATTATATCATTTTCAGTCTCTTGGGGATCAATTTCCTGGTGGAGCTGGGCGTCAACATTGTATTAAGTCCCATTGTGGTGCGCATTCTCAAAGCGGTGAAAGCCGCCTGACACGTTTCTGCAAAGCGCCGGGCCGAATAGAAAAGCGGTTTCCAGCGATACGGGGAGAGAGACCGGCCGGGTTAGCCGC
>NZ_JBBMFD010000014.1:0-70738 GCF_040096205.1 Solibaculum intestinale
CGAATTTCTTCGTCGCCGGGCCCTTTTTATTTCTTTTATAAAGATCACCGGGCCAAGCATGTAAAAGAAGACCTCAAGGCGGTTATTCGTCTACAAACCGGTACCCCACGCCCACCTCGGTCAGGATATACCGGGGATGGGTGGTATCCTTCTCGATTTTGCGGCGGATGTTGGCCATGAATACCCGCAGAGACTGGGGTTCCTCCACGTTGCTGTACCCCCAGACCTGCTTGTTGATGAAGCTGTGTGTGAGCACCTTTCCGGCATTGTCCACCAGCAACACCAGCAGCTTATATTCAATCGGGGTCAGATGGACTTCCTTACCCTCCACAAACACCTTGCGCTTTTCAAAGTCGATGGTCAGCGTGTCCAGAGTAAACACGCTGTTTCTGGCTACCTTAGGCTGGTGCTTGCGCAGCGCCACCCGGATGCGGGCCAGCAGCTCGTTGATGTAAAAGGGCTTGGTAATGTAATCGTCCGCCCCCATGTCCAGCGCCTGCACCTTTTCTTTCTCCTGCCCTCTGGCCGACACTACGATCACCGGCACGTCGGAAAAGCTTCGGATCTGCTCGAGCACCTTAAGCCCGTCAATATCCGGCAGCCCCAAATCCAGAAGAATCAGATCGGGATTATTGGAGAGAAAGAGGGAAATCCCCTCTAAGCCGGTGGCCGCCGTCTCGTGGCGGTAACCGTTGGTTTTCAGGGAGATGGACAGAAAATTTTGAATGTTCTTATCGTCCTCAATGATGAGAATGCTGGGCTCGTTATTCATCCGGTTGCGCCTCCTTATCGAGAGGAAGTGTGAAGCGGAAGGTGGCTCCGCCGTGGGCGTTGTTTTGGGCGGTGATCCTGCCGCCGTGGGCTTCGATGACCGACTTGCAGATGGACAGCCCCAGCCCTACGCCCCGGGAGGAATCCGACTTCTCCGTTCTCGAGGAGACGAAGCTTTCGAAGATATGGGGAAGCAGGGTGGGATCGATTCCGCCGCCGTTGTCGGACACTTCAAATACCGCTTCATTTTTCTGGCGGAATACCCGCAGCAGAATCTGGCTGTCGGGCTTCGTGTGCTGAAAGGCGTTGTCCAGAAGATTCACCAGCACCTGCACCATCAGCCGGCCGTCCATAGGAACCAAAAGCAGCTCGTCCGGCATCTGGATAGACAGCCGGTGCTCCCTCTGCTGTTTTGCAGCCCTGCCGCAGGCTTCGGATACAATGTCGTCCACCACCTCGTCCTGCTTTTGGATGAGAAGCCGGCCGTCCTGAATCCGGGTCATGTTCAGTAGGTTCTCCACCATGTTGTTGAGCCACATGGCGTCATTTGTGATGTCGGACAAGAGACTCTTAACCGTGTCCCGGTCTAGCTCGCCGAAGGATTCCATCAGAAAGCTGGTAGATCCGGCAATACCGGTCAGCGGGGTGCGCAGGTCGTGGGAAATGGAACGCAGCAGATTGCTTCGGAGCTTTTCTTTTTCAATTTCCATGCGGATTTCTTCCTGTTGGCGGCGAAGCTGTTCGCGCTCGATGGCCATCGCCGCCTGGGACAGGACGGTGTTCAGAAAAAGGGAGCGATCTTCACTCCACTTTTGGTCTCCCCTGTAAAAAGACGCCACTCCCAGCACATGGTTGCTGCTTTGCAGAGGAGTGAACTGCCAGCTGGAGTTCTTATAATGGCCGGTGCCGCAGCCGCACGCCTCTTTATGAGAGAAGCACCACTTGGCCAGGTCCCGGTTCATGTCGGCCACTTTTGCGTCCTCCCCGTCAAAGGAAACCACGCGCAGCCCCTGTCCGTCCTTGTCGTCGCTTTCCAGATAAAGAATGCACCGGTACTGGTATTCGCTTAGGATTTTTAAGGCGTGCAAGGCGATTTCCTCCACGCTCGTCAAATTCAAATACCGTTTGCTGATTTCGTACAGCCGCCTGGCCTGACGCTCGTTGCGTTTGGCCGTATCCGCGTGCTGCTGCAGCCGCTTGGCCAGGGTACCGGTAAGAGTAGAGATCACCAGAAAAATGAGAAAGGTGATGATATAGTTGGGATCGCTTACCAGGAACGTCCACACCGGGTCGGTAAAGAAGAAATTGAAGGCGAAGACGCATACCACTGAGGAGAAAAATCCCCAGCCGTAACCCTTCGTACTGATATTTACCAGAAGCACCCCGGTCAGATATACCATTAATATATTTTCTTCCCGAACGCTTTCCAGGTGTTTAAACCCGATGGAAATCAATGTGCAGAGAAGCAAAATCCCCGCTGTCTTGAGAAAGTTGATCCAAAACCGGCTGGCCGCCGAAACGGATGTGTTCATCCCCATCTCCGCCCTTTCTGCAAAGGTAACGTATACCTTATTATACACTGTTTTTTCATTCAGCAAAAGTCTCCCATAAAAAAACGGGAAATAAAAACAAACGGGTTTCTGCTGATAGCTTAGGCAAAAACCCGTTTGTTTTTATTTGTATTCATTATAGCATCGCGAAAATAAACCCTGCATAAAGAAGAAGAACGATCACATAAAGATTCCATTAAGATCAATCAAGCTTTTAAAAATGCAAATGAAAATAGGCCCCAGGGTACGCAGAGGAAGAAGAAAGGCGTTTCCTGTATTGCCGGCGGCCCTTGGTGAGAATCACCAGTAGAATTTCCACGAACCGGCTGTGGTTTGTCAAAACAAGGAATGCCGTCTTGTTCTTAACGAAATCTTAATGTGCCTTGTCTGTACCTTCACACCGTTTTTACTGCAAAGGCTCTATAATACATCCTGTTCAAAAATAAACTGAAAAGGAGCAAGAAAAATGGAAGCTGTTGTAGCCATCGCAGGCGTGCTGGCGCTTGCACTGCTTTCGTATTTGTTCTATGTACTGTTTCGAGGTGAGAAGCTATGAGCTATGTAATTATGCAGGACGTGGGGTTTCTGATTTTGCTCATCGGCCTTGGCATTCCCTTGGGCATCTACATGTACAAGGTTATGCTTGGCAAAAAGGTTTTTCTCACCCGGATCCTTCGTCCGGTGGAGAACGTTACCTATAAGGTGATGGGCGTCAACCCCAACGAAGAAATGGGCGCGAAAAAATACGCGTTATCCGCATTGGCATTTTCTCTGTTTGGATTCATTTTCTTGTTTTTGCTGCATCTGTGTCAGGGCTTTCTGCCGTTAAACCCCGAAGGACTGCCCGGCACCAGCGCGGACTTAGCCTTTAACACCACATCCAGTTTCGTTACCAACACCAACTGGCAGGCGTATTCCGGCGAGTCCACCCTTTCTTACCTGACCCAGATGCTGGGCCTGGGCGTGCAGAACTTTGTTTCCGCCGCCACCGGTATCGCGGTGCTCTTCGCCCTCATCAAGGGCTTTACCCGCCGCCAGTGCAGAACCATCGGCAACTTCTGGGCGGACCTGATCCGCAGTACCGTATATATCCTTCTGCCTCTCTCCCTGATCGTGGCCGTTCTGCTGGTCTCTCAGGGCGTGGTGCAGACCTTCAGTTCCTATCACGATATTGTTACTTTGGAAGGCGCGGCCGGGAGCGTTCCAGTAGGCCCGGCGGCCAGCCAGATCGCCATCAAGCAGTTGGGTACCAACGGCGGCGGCTTCTTCGGTGTCAATTCCGCCTTCCCGTTGGAAAACCCCACCGCATTCTCTAACCTGCTGGAATGCTGGTCCATCTACATCATCCCGGTTGGCCTGTGCTTCTCCTTCGGCAAAGCGGTCAAAGACAGCAAGCAAGGCCGGGCGATTTTTCTCGCTATGCTTATTTTGTTCGTTGTCGCTCTCATCGGCGTTACGGCGGCTGAGATTTTCACCGCGCCCCAGTTTGACGGCGCTGTGGTGTCTGGCAACATGGAGGGCAAGGAAGTGCGCAACGGCGTAGGTGCTTCCAGCCTGTGGGCGGCGGTAACCACTGGCGCGTCCAACGGCTCGGTAAACGCTATGCACGACTCTTTTACGCCGCTTGGCGGTATGATTCCCATGTTCCTCATGCAGCTGGGTGAAGTGGTCTTCGGCGGCGTGGGCTGCGGCCTTTACGGAATGCTGGCCTTTGCATTGCTGGCGGTGTTCATCGCCGGCCTCATGGTGGGCCGTACTCCCGAGTACTTAGGAAAGAAGATCGAAGCCTTTGACATGAAGATGGTGTGCCTTGTGATTCTGGCCCCGCCTCTTCTTATGCTTATCGGTCCTATGCTCACCGTTATGAATCCCCAGACGCCAGAGTGGCTTACCAACTCCGGCCCCCACGGGTTCTCAGAAATTCTCTATACCTATGCCTCCACCGGCGGCAACAACGGCAGCGCCTTTGCCGGTTTTAACGCGAACACACCCTTTACCAACATTCTTACCGGCTTGGTTATGCTCATCGTCCGATTCGTCCCCATGGTGGCGATTATTTTCCTGGGCGGCAACCTGGCGAAGAAAAAGATTGTGCCGGTCAGCGACGGAACTCTCTCCACCTCCAACGGCATGTTTGTGGGACTTCTGATCGCCGTCGTCCTTCTTGTGGGTGCTCTGAGCTTCCTGCCGGCGCTGGCTCTGGGTCCGATTGCCGAATTCTTTACAACCTTAGGTTAAAGGGGGATCACGATGAAACAGACCCATTCGAAAAAAGACATCTATCTGGATGCGGTAGGGCAGTCGTTTCGCAAGCTGTCCCCCCGGATTCAGATTAAAAACCCGGTGATGCTGGTAGTTTACATCGGCGCCATCTTCATCACCGCCCTGTATTTCCTCACCTTTGCCGGTATCAAGGACGGCGAAGGCTGGTATGTACTCACCATTGCATTTATCCTCTGGTTTACCGTCCTGTTTGCAAACTTCGCGGAAGCCATCGCTGAAGGCCGCGGCCGGGCGCAGGCGGATACCCTGCGCCGGTCCCGCCGGGACTGCAAGGCCAAAAAGCTCAAGGAGCCCCGGCCCGACGCGGACTATACCGAGGTGCTCTCCAATGAATTGAAACCCGGCGACGTGGTTCTGGTAAGCGCCGGCGAACAGGTGCCTATGGACGGCGAGGTCATTGAAGGCGTCGCTTCGGTGGACGAAAGCGCCATCACCGGCGAGTCGGCCCCGGTCATCCGTGAGTCTGGCGGCGACCGCAGCGCGGTTACCGGCGGCACCACGGTAGTGTCCGACTGGCTGGTGGTCAAGGTTACCGCCCAGGCGGGCAACAGCTTCCTGGATAAAATGATCGCCATGGTGGAGGGGGCCTCCCGCAAAAAAACCCCTAACGAAATTGCCCTGCAGATTTTGCTGGTTACCCTGACCATCATCTTCCTAGCGGTGGCGGCCACCCTGTTGCCCTTCTCCGAGTTTTCAAGCGAGCAGGCCGGGGCCGGCAGCGCCGTTTCCCTGACGAACATTGTTGCTCTCCTTGTCTGCTTAGCGCCCACCACCATCGGCGCTCTCCTTTCCTCCATCGGCATCGCCGGTATGAGCCGTTTAAACCAGGCGAATGTCCTGGCCATGAGCGGCCGGGCCATCGAAGCGGCGGGCGATGTGGACGTGCTGCTTTTGGATAAGACCGGCACTATCACCCTGGGAAACCGCCAGGCCAGCGAGTTTCTGCCCGTTTCCGGTGTTACCGAAAGGGATCTGGCCGATGCGGCCCAGCTTTCCTCCCTGGCGGACGAAACGGCGGAAGGCCGCAGCATCGTGGTTTTGGCCAAGGAACGCTTTGGCATCCGCGGCCGGGACCTGTCGGATAAACACGCGAAATTCATTGAGTTCTCTGCCAAAACCCGCATGAGCGGCGTGGACTTGGATGGAGAAGAGATCCGCAAAGGCGCCGCCGACGCGGTAAAGGCCTACGTAGAGCAAAAGGGCGGAGAATACCCCCAGGAGTGCCAGACCATGGTCGAGCAGGTGGCAAATGCCGGCGGCACGCCCTTGGTTGTCGCCAGAAACGGCAAGGTGCTGGGCGTGGTGTACCTCAAGGACATCGTCAAAAACGGCGTCAAGGAAAAGTTTGAGGACCTGCGCAAGATCGGCATCAAGACCATCATGATCACCGGTGACAATCCCATGACCGCCGCCGCCATCGCCGCGGAAGCGGGTGTGGACGACTTTATGGCGGAGGCCACTCCGGAAACCAAGCTCGAGCTCATCCGCCAGTACCAAAAGGAAGGCCATCTGGTCGCTATGACTGGCGACGGCACCAACGACGCCCCGGCCCTGGCACAGGCGGACGTGGCGGTCGCTATGAACTCCGGTACCCAGGCGGCCAAGGAAGCGGGCAACATGGTGGACCTGGATTCCAGCCCCACCAAACTGATTGAAGTGGTGCGCATCGGCAAACAGCTTCTGATGACCCGCGGCGCCTTGACCACCTTCTCCATCGCCAACGACGTGGCCAAGTACTTCGCCATCATTCCGGTGCTCTTCGCGGGAATTTTCCCCCAGCTTGCGGCTCTCAACTTTATGCATCTGACCAGCGCCACCTCCGCCATTCTGTCAGCCATCATCTATAATGCCCTGATTATCGTGGCGCTCATTCCCTTGTCTCTCAAGGGCGTCAAATACCGGGAAGTTTCCGCCGGCAAGATGCTCAAACGCAATGTGCTCATCTACGGCCTGGGCGGAATCGTCGCTCCCTTTATCGCCATCAAACTGATTGATATGATTCTGACCTTCTTCGGCATCGTATAAAGGAGGAAAACAAGCATGGAGAAAACACAAGTGCCCGCCAAGAAGGAAAAAATGCGGGTTTTAAAACCGGCGCTCATCTGCGTGCTGGTGCTTACCCTGCTGTGCGGCGTGATTTACCCGCTCCTGGTGACCGGCATTTCCCAGCTGTTCTTCCACGACCAGGCAAACGGCAGCATCATCACCGTGACTCTGAAAAAGGATTTGACTGTCACCACCACCGACGAAGAAACCGGAGAGGAATCCACCCAGGTCTATCCGGCCGGGGAAACGGTGGCCATCGGTTCGGCCTACATGGGGCAGGAATTCACGAGCCCTCAGTACCTGATCGGCCGGCCTACTCCCGGCGCGCCCACCAACCTTTCCCCGGAAAGCGAGGAGCATGCCCAGATGGTGCAGGAGCGCATCGACTTCTTTCATGAGCTCGATCCTTCCAACACCGCCGACATCCCCATGGACCTGCTGACCGTTTCCGGCAGCGGCGTGGACCCGCAGATTTCTCCCGAAGCGGCCGAATATCAAGTCAGCCGTCTGGCGAGGGAGCGGGGCATGAGCGAGGAGGATGTGCGCAAGATTATTGAAAAGCATACCTCCGGCCGTTTCCTGTGGATTTTCGGAGAACCGGCGGTCAACGTATTGCTGGTAAATCTGGAGCTGGACGGATACATTGCGTAACCGTTCTACAGTACCCGCCGCCTTTGTACTTTTTAGAAAGCGCAAGGGCGGCTCGTCTATAATCGCAACCGGCCGTGTTCTTTGCTCGGGCGTTTCGTCCGAAAGAGCGCGCGGCCGTTGGGCAGAGCGCTTTGAAAAACGAATTCAAAGCGCGCTTTGCCATTTTTATAAGAGAGGGGATGACCGTTGTGTCCGAAGACGAACTGCGCCCGGATCCCGATGCGCTGCTCGAACAGGTCAGTACAGAAGAACCAAAACAGAACAAAGGCAAGCTGAAAATCTTTTTTGGCTACTGCGCCGGTGTTGGCAAGACCTACGCCATGCTCCAGGAAGCCCACGATTTGCTCGACAGCGGAGTGGACGTGGTGGTAGGCTACATCGAGCCCCATACCCGGGCGGAAACCATGCGCCTGGTGGAAGGGCTGCCGATTCTCCCAGTCAAGGAAATCCCCTATAAAAATATTATTCTGCGGGAGTTCGACCTGGACGCAGCCTTAAAAAGGCATCCCCAGGTGATTCTGGTAGACGAACTGGCCCATTCCAACGCCGTCGGCGTACGCAACAAAAAGCGTTATCAGGACGTGGAGGAGCTTCTCAACGCGGGCATCGACGTATACACCACTGTCAACGTCCAGCACATTGAAAGCCTCAACGACGTCATTCAGGAGATCACCAATGTCTCGGTGCGGGAAACGGTGCCCGATTCCATCTTCGACGATGCCCAGAAGGTGGAACTCATCGACATCGAGCCGGAAGAGCTCTTAAAGCGGTTTCAAAGCGGGAAGATCTACCGGCCAGACCGGGCCGCCACCGCCATGCACCACTTCTTTACTCGCCAAAACCTGGACACCCTGCGGGAAATCTCCATGCGCCGCACCGCCGACCGCATCTACCGGGACAGCGCGGCCAAAAACGGTCCCGCTGCCCGCACGGGAAGCACGAAGCTTTTGGTCCTCATCGGCATGTCCCCCTCCTCGGCGAAAAACATCCGAGTAGCCGCCCGGATGGCGGAGTCCTTCCATGCGCCCTGGACGGCGGTGTTCGTGGAAACCCCCGAGACCGAAAACGCATCTCTGGAGGAAAAGAAAATCCTGCGCGATCATATGACCCTGGCCGAACAGCTTGGTGCCCAGGTGGTCACCCTCTACGGGGAGGACGTGGTGCTCGTGGCCGCCCGGTACGCTCAGCTAAACGGCATTACCAACATCGTTATTGGCAAAAGCCGGCGAAAACGGGGAATTCTTCACTGCTTCGAGGAGGATTTCGAGGACCGGCTCATCGGGGAACTGAGCGACGTAGAGGTGCACATCATCCCCGACGCCGGCCGCCGGGAAATTCCCTATAAAAAGCCGGGGCATGTGGACGTTAAAAACAGCTTTCCTTTTTCTGTGGCGGACCTGCTCAAAACCCTTCTGGTTCTGGCGGGAGCCACTGTCGTTTCCATCCTTCTGCGGGGGGCGGATATCGGCGCGCAGAACAGCGCCATCGTCTACATTCTTTCCGTGGTGCTTATTTCGCGCTTTACCACCGGGTATCTTTACGGCATCCTCGCATCGGTCATTGGTCTAATCGGTTTCAACATCATCGACACCTATCCGTATTTTACCTTCGATTTTATGAAGACCGGGTATCCCATCACCTTTGTCATCATGCTCTGCCTGGCGGTAATCACCAGCGCCCTGACCGTGCGCATCAAAAAACAAGTGCAAAATTCCGCCGCCCGGGAGCAGCGCACCCAGATTTTATACGAAATCAATAAAAAGCTTCTTTCCACCCGAGGTCTGCGCAACATCGTCAATCTGGTCAACGGCTATATCGTCAAGCTGTTCGGCCGTTCGGCGGTCTTTTATACCATGGACAAGGACGGCCAGCCCGGCGGCGTACTGCTGGAGGCGGAGGATGAACGCAGTGCCGAAACCCTTCTGAGCGAAGAGGAAAAGGCGGTGGTCCAATGGGTGTTTCTCAACCGCAAGCGGGCGGGCTGCGGCACCGATACCCTGCAGGGGGCTTACGGGTTTTATACGCCGGTTATGTCCCAGGGCAGCGTGCTGGGTGTGCTGGGCGTTTCCTGTGAAAAGGGGGCATTGAGTCCGGACAGCCGGGCCTTTCTGCGGATGATCATTTCCCAGGTGGCTATGGCCCTGGAGCGCCAGCGCCTGTCCGACGAGCAGCGGCAGGTAAGCGTGGATTCCGAGAAGGAGAAAATGCGCAACAATCTTCTGCGCGCCATCTCCCATGATCTGCGCCAGCCCTTGACTGAGATTCACAAGGCTAGCGAAACCCTGGTCAGAGAGGATCGAACGGACGCAAAACTGGCGGGCTACATCGAGAAGGAATCGGCATGGTTAATGCGCATGGTGGAAAACTTGCTTTCGGTCACCCGGCTGCGGGAGGGAAGCCTACCTCTCAAAAAGGTTCCCGAACGTGTCAAGGCGGTGGCGGAGGAAGCGGCCGCCCGGATGAAAAACCGATATCCGGACCGTATTTTTTCCGTTTATGCAGCGGATCCCTCTCTCCTTGTTTTCATGGACGCCACGCTGATTGAGCAGGTGCTGATGAACCTGATGGAAAACGCCGTGCAGCATTCCCCGGCGGATACCGCCGTCGATATCCGCATCCAAAAGCGCATCCGCACCGTGCTCATTGAGGTGTGCGACCATGGCAGCGGAATCGCCAAGGAGAAGGTGGCCCATCTGTTTGACGCCGACGCCACCGCCGCTTTAAACGGCGGCATCGGCCTTTCTCTGTGCAAATCCATCGTCAACGCCCACGGCGGTGAGATGCGCGCCAAAAACAACAAGGATGGGGGCGCAGTCATCGGTTTTACCCTGCCGCTTTGAGAAAATCCTTGCAAATTTGCGTTTTTTTCTGAAGATTTGCGGCAAAGCTTAACTGTGCTTGACAGAGGGACAGGAAAAAGGCTATACTAAAGCCAAACCTAATATCGTACGTCTGCCGGTTGCAGCTTGCTGCAAGAATAGGGAATGCGGTGCAAAGCCGCAGCAGCCCCCGCTACTGTAAGAAGGGACGAAGCGCTTTTTCAAATGCCACTGGGAAACTGGGAAGGCAAAGGCGCAAAAGGACGATCTTCGAGCCAGGAGACCTGCCGCAGACGAGTCGCACAGATTTTCGGTGGGAAAATACATGGCGTTTGAGAGCGGCTGCCTTTGAAAGGCAGCGTCTTGCGTTGCGTAAAAGGACCGGATTTCGGTCCTTTTTTCTTTTGCCGGAAAGAAGGCGGCGCGGTAGGATGGAAAATTAGAAGCGGAGGGATTCGTAAAATGAAACATCTGAGTAAAACCATGCTGGGCGTTCTGCTGGCGCTGACGCTGCTTTTGTCGGCGGCGCTGCCCGCGGCGGCCCAGGAACCGGTGAAAGCCGCGGCTGTAAGCGACCAGGAACTCCACGACGCCCTTTTCGGCGCGCTCGAGTGGGCGAAGCTGGGGGAAGATACTTTATTAAATGACGCTTTTCTGGAGACGGCGGGCATCGGCGGGGAATGGCTGGTGCTGGCTGCCAGCCGGGCCGGGCTGAAAGAGGACTATTCCCGGTACCTGACTGCCCTGACCGCCTATGTGCAGCAAAAATACAAGGAAAACGGCAGTGCTAACGCCTTTCGCAATACCACCGACTGGCACCGCATTACCTTTGGCGTCCTTGCCTGCGGAGGGGACCCCACCCATGTTGGGGAGGACCAAAACGGCAACCCCATCAACCTGATTGCCGACGGCGTCTATAACCGCAAAGATGAGAACGGACAGGGGGTCCTTCCCAACCAAGGCGTCAACGCTTTGATTTATGGCCTGCTGGCGCTGGATACTATGCGTTATGAGGTGCCCTTAGACGCGCTTTACGACCGGGACGACATCATTCAGGGCATCCTGGAGAACCAGACCACCACCGGCGGATTCGCGTGGTTTGGAGATAGCTCCGACCCGGACATGACCGGCATGGCCATCCAGGCCCTGGCCCCGTACTATACCTCCGACAAGGTGTATTCCTACACCTCCGCCGTCCAGAAGGATCCGGACGGCGCTCCCGCCGCCTGCCAAAAGACGGTGCGCCAGGTGGTGGACGAAGCCATCGAAAGCCTCGTGCCCCAGCAGCTGGCCACCGGCGATCTGTATTCCCCCTGGTCCGTAGGCCCGGAAGCCACCGTTCAGCTGGTCATCGGTCTGTGCGCGCTGGGAATTGACCCCGCCCAGGACAGCCGCTTTGTCACCGAAGACGGCAAGACCCTTATCGACGGCATTCTGCGTCACCGCAACGAAGATGGCAGCTTCGGCAGCGGCGCCATGTCCACCGAGCAGGTGGCCTACACCCTTGCCGCCTATACCCGCCTGCGTGCAAACCAGCGCGACCTCTTTGATTTCCGGGCGGAGACCGACGCCACCCGGTTTGTCCTGGAGGCGAACGGCGAGACCATCGAAGTCCCGGTGACTGCCGGGCAGACGGAATATGCCGTCACCCTGCCGGCGGGGACTGCCTCGGTCAAAGTGGCGAACCTTCCAATGGGCCCCTATGATACGGCGGACGTTGCCGTGGGCCAGGAGCTGGCCGTTGCAGACGGCGGCAAGCTGACCGTAACGGTCACCGGCCGCGCCGGCGCCGTCACCGAATATCTTCTCACCGTCAGCCTGATCACGGCGAACAGCGACGCGGAGCCCTCTCCGCCCACCGGCGTGCCGGCAGCTGCTTCGGCGGTGGTGCTGCTGGGCCTAAGCGCGGCGGCCGTGATCGCCCTGCGCAGAAAAGCAAACGCATAAAGAGTCTCGAACAACCGATTAAAAAACCGGGTGTTTCCGTTTGAATCAAGCGGAAATACCCGGTTGCTGAATGCACAGGGAGGATTCGTATGAAGAACCAAACCAAACGCTGGGCGTGGCTGCTGCTCTTGCTGGCGGCGGCGGTGCTGTTCTCCGGCTGCAAGGTGGAGTTTCCTCAGGACCGGCCGGCAGAGAGCAGTTCTCTTTCCACCCAGTCCCTGCCTCAAAGCGCAATCAGCACTTTACCCGAGGAATCCTCTTTGCCGCAAGCGCCTTCCCAGCCGGACGGCGACTCCACGTCCTCCCAGCCGGCAGACGGGGGCGAAAGCGACCCGGCTTCGTCAAAGCCGTCCTCCCCGCAAAGCAAGGCCCCCCAGCAGCCCGCGGACGGTTCGTCCGCCCAAAGCCAAGGCAGTTCCTCTCAGGGCGGGGGAGAGGCGTCCGTCCCCTCGCCCGGTGTGCCTCAAACCCTCACCTGTACCCTTTCCATCCGGTGCGACAACATTCTCAAGCATATGGATCTGCTCGACCCTGCCCGCAGAGAATTCGTCCCTGCCTCCGGCGTTATTTACGCCGCCCGCCAGGTGACCTTCCAGGAAGGCGAGAGCGTCTACGACGTGCTCAAAAGGGAGGCGGACGCGGCGGGCATCCCACTTACCAAAAGCGGCAACGCCCTGTTTAAGACCATCTACATCACCTCCATCCAGAACCTGCGGGAAAAAGACTGCGGCGAAACCGGCGGCTGGATGTACCGGGTCAACGGCCAAACGCCGGGAATGAGCTGCGCGGCCTACCAGCTTAAGGACGGCGACCGGGTGGAATGGGACTATACCGTGGTCAAGGGGGACGTGGGGGTCGTGGAGGGAAGCGAATGACGAACAGCGGCTTTTCCTCCTACCATCCGGCGGTGAATTTTTTGTTTTTCGCCGCGGTGCTCCTATTCTCCATGTTCTTTCTCCACCCAGTTTTTCTGGGCATTTCCTTTGTCTGCTCCCTCGCCTATGCCGTGCGGTTAAACGGCGTGCGAGCGATAAAATTCAGCCTTTTGGGGTTACTGCCCATGATGCTCCTGGTGGCTCTCATCAACCCCGCCTTCAATCACGACGGGGTGACCGTTCTCGTGTATGTAAACGACAATCCCATCACCCTGGAAGCGGTCTGCTACGGCCTGGCGGCGGCGGTGATGTTCGCTTCGGTGCTTTTGTGGTTCTCCTGCTACAACGCCGTGATGACTTCCGATAAGTTCCTTTCCCTGTTCGGCCGGGTGATCCCGGCCTTGTCCATGCTGCTGTCCATGTGCCTGCGGTTTGTGCCCCGCTTCAAGGCCCAGGCGAGGGTCATCGCTCAGGCCCAGCGCTGTGTGGGACGGGACCCGGGGGCAGGGAGCCTTCTGCGCCGGGCGAAAAACGGCATGCAGATTCTCTCCATTCTTACCACCTGGGCGCTGGAAAACGCCGTCGACACGGCCGATTCCATGAAGGCCCGGGGTTATGGGCTCAAAGGGCGGACCAGCTTCTCCCTTTACCGGTTTGACCGGAGGGACACGGCGGTTTTTCTCGGCCTGCTTAGTTTGCTTGTGCTGGTGTTCGCCGGGGCGGCCTTGGGGGAAAACAGCATGCAGTATTTCCCCCGCCTCGTTCAAAAAGAGGTGACTGGCCTGAGCGCGGTTATTTATGCGGGATACGCCCTTTTGTGCCTGACCCCGCTGATTCTGGATGGAAAGGAGGCGCTAAAATGGCGGCGGTTGCTCTCGAAAACCTGACCTTTTCTTACCCAAACCGAAAAACGCCCGCCCTTCGCGGCGTAACTCTTTCGGTCAAGGAAGGGGAGCTTGCGGTCTTATGCGGCAAGTCCGGCTGCGGGAAAACCACGCTTCTTCGGCAGTGCAAACCCGCCTTGGCCCCCCATGGGGAGAAAAGCGGGGAAATTCGCCTGTTCGGCCAGCCCATCGCCGCCCTTTCCCCCCGGGACCAGGCGGCGAAAATCGGTTTTGTCCTGCAAAACCCGGACAACCAGCTGGTGACCGATAAGGTCTGGCACGAGCTGGCCTTCGGCCTGGAAAGCCTGGGAGTGGAAAACGCCGCCATCCGCCTGAGGGTGGCGGAGATGGCCAGCTTCTTCGGCATCGGCCCCTGGTTTCATAAGAACGTGGCTGACCTGTCCGGCGGGCAAAAACAGCTGTTGAACCTGGCCTCCATCATGGCCATGCAGCCTCGCCTTCTCCTGCTCGACGAGCCCACCTCCCAGCTTGACCCCATCGCCGCGGCGGAGTTTTTGCAGACGGTGCGAAAAATCAACCGGGAGCTGGGAGTGACGGTTCTTTTGACCGAGCACCGGCTGGAGGAAGCCGTCCCCATGGCCGACCGGGTGGTGGTTCTGGACGAGGGCCGTATCCTGGTGGACGCGCCGCCCAAGGAAGCGGGGGAGAGGCTCAAGGCCCTTGACCACCACATGTTCGCGTCTATGCCCGCCCCCATGCAGATTTACGCTGCCTTGGACGCGCCGCCCCCATGCCCGCTGACTGTGCGGGAAGGGCGGCAGTTTTTGTCTAACCTGTTTCGGGAGAACCCGCCTAAGGTCAAGGCGCTGCCGGACAGCCCTGCGCCGAAGGGGAAAGGCGAGCCCGCTCTGGAACTGAAAGACGTGTGGTTTCGCTACGAGAAAACCGGCCCCGACGTCATCAAGGACCTGTCCCTGACGGTGGACAAGGGGAGCATTTTCGCCGTGATGGGGCAGAACGGGGCGGGAAAGACCACCCTGCTCACCCTGCTCACCGGTCAAAACCGCCCTCTGCGCGGCAAGGTGCGCATTCGGGGAAAGGAGATCGGAAAATATAAGGCCGGGGAGCTTTTCGACCGATGTCTTGCCATGCTGCCGCAGAACCCCCAGGCCCTCTTTGTCAAAAAGACCATCCGGGAGGACCTGATGGAGATGCTGCAGGGGTGCGGCCGCCAGTCGGCGGACGCCCGGCTGATAGAGACGGCGAAGCTGGCCCAAATTGAGGACCTGCTCGACGCCCATCCCTACGACGTCAGCGGCGGCGAGCAGCAGCGGGCGGCTTTGGCCAAGGCATTGCTCTTAGAGCCGCGGATTCTGCTGCTGGACGAACCCACCAAAGGACTCGACAACCACTATAAGGAGATCCTCAGCGGTATCTTAACCCGCCTTTGCGGCCAGGGGGTCACAGTGCTGCTCGTTTCCCACGACATTGAGTTTTGCGCCAAGTACGCCCACCGGTGCGCCCTTTTCTTCGACGGGTCCATCGTCTCCCAGGGAGAGCCCAAGGCCTTCTTCTCCGGCAACCGGTTCTATACCACCGCCGCCAACCGGATGGCCCGCCATCTGTTTGCGGACGCGGTGACCAACGAGGAGGTGATTGCCCTATGCCGCGAAAACGGCGTTTCCCCGTCAAGACCTTGATTTCTCTATTCCTGGTTCTGGTGCTGGTTCCCGCCACCATCCTGCTTGGCGTCTTCGTCCTGCACGACCGGGCCTATTACTTTATCAGCCTTCTGCTGATTGTCTACACCATGGTTCCCTTTTTCCTTCTTTTTGAGAAGCGAAAGCCCCAGGCCAGGGAGCTGGTGGTGATCGCCGTGCTCTGCGCCATCGCGGTGGCGGGCCGGGCGGCCTTCTTCATGCTTCCGCAAGTCAAGCCTATGATGGCCGTCGTCATTCTTGCGGGGGTGGCGCTTGGGCCCCAGGCGGGATTTCTGACCGGCGCGGTCTCCGCCTTTGTGTCCAACTTTTTCTTCGGCCAAGGCCCCTGGACTCCGTGGCAAATGTTCTGCTTTGGCATCGTGGGCTTTTTGGCGGGCCTCCTCTTCCGGGAAGGAAGGCTCAAACCCGGGCGCATCTCCCTATGCGTCTTCGGCGGGCTTTGCACCCTTGTGATTTACGGCGGCATCATGAACCCGGCTTCCGTGCTTTTGGGCTCATCCAAGCTCACCTGGGGGGCGGTGCTCACCTCTTACCTGACCGGCCTGCCCATGGACCTGATCCATGCGGCTTCCACCGTGGTGTTTTTGCTGGTCCTTTCGAAGCCCATGCTGGAGAAGCTTTCGCGGATTCAGATCAAATACGGCCTTTTGCGGGATTCTTAAAAAAGCGGACGTTTCGTCCGCTTTTTCCTTTGTTTGGGCCCTTCGGTTGAATTTCAGAAAGAATCTGGTATAATAATTCTTTATAGACGTCATATCCAAAACTGCGAGGAGGAACCATTATGAGCAAAACCTTTTACATCACGACGCCAATCTACTACCCGTCCGACAAGCTGCACATCGGGCACGCCTATTGCACCGTTGCGGCCGATACCATGGCGCGGTATAAGCGAATGCAGGGATATGACGTGATGTTTTTGACCGGCACCGACGAGCACGGCCAGAAAATTGAGGACAAGGCGAAGGCCAAAGGGGTCACGCCCAAGCAGTATGTGGACGACATTGTCGACGGCATCCTCAAGCTGTGGAAACTGCTCAACATCTCCAACGACAAGTTCATCCGCACCACCGACGGTTATCACGAGGAAGCGGTCAAGAAGATTTTCAAGCAGCTCTACGACCAGGGGGACATCTACAAAGGGCATTACGAAGGGTGGTACTGCACTCCCTGCGAATCCTTCTGGACCGAAACCCAGTTAAAGGACGGCAAGTGTCCCGACTGCGGCCGGGAGGTCAAGCGGTCGGAGGAGGAAGCGTATTTCTTTAAGCTCTCCGCCTATGCCGACAAGCTGGTGGAGTATTATAAGGACCATCCGGATTTTGTCGAGCCCCAGTCCAGGCTCAACGAAATGATCAACAACTTCATTAAGCCCGGCCTGGAGGACTTGTGCGTTTCCCGCACCTCTTTCACCTGGGGCATTCCCGTGGACTTTGACCCGAAGCACGTGGTTTACGTGTGGATCGACGCGTTGAGCAACTACATCACCGCTCTGGGCTACGGCTCCGGCGACGATTCTCTCTATCGGAAATACTGGCCCGCCGACGTGCACCTGGTAGGCAAGGAAATCGTACGGTTTCACACCATCATCTGGCCCGCCATGCTTATGGCGCTCAACCTTCCGCTGCCTAAGAAGGTGTTCGGCCACGGCTGGCTGGTCATCGGCGGGGGCAAGATGAGCAAGTCCAAGGGGAATGTGGTGGACCCTGTGGTCCTGTGCGAGCGGTACGGGGTGGACGCCATCCGCTATTTCCTTTTGCGGGAAATCCCCTTCGGGTCGGACGGCAACTTTACCAACGAAGCCCTGGTCAGCCGCATCAATTCCGACTTGGCCAACGACCTTGGAAACCTGGTATCCCGCACCCAGGCGATGATCGAAAAGTATTTTGCCGGGACGCTTCCCACAGAGCGGGAGGCCCAGCCCATTGACGAGGACCTGATTTCCCTTGCCAAGGCCACCAAGGAAAACGCGGAGAAATATCTGGACAACATGCAGTTCTCCAGTGCCCTTGCGGAAATATGGAAGCTGATTTCGAGAACCAATAAGTACATCGACGAGACCATGCCCTGGGCCTTGGCCAAGGACGAGGCGAAAACGCCCCGCCTGGCTACGGTGCTCTATAATCTGGCGGAATGCATCCGCATCAGCGCCATCCTCATTGCCCCGTTTATGCCTTCCACCACGCCGGTGATTTTGGAAGGCCTGGGCCTGTCGGGGGCGGACGCCAAGTGGCAGGAGACAGCCGTATGGGGCTTGCTGCCGGAGGATTTGACGGTGAAGAAGGGTGCCGCCCTTTTCCCCCGCATTGATATGAAAAAAGAGCTTGCGGAATTGGAAAAGCTCACGGGCCTGGACGCCGCCGGCCACACGGTGGAAAAGAAAGCGGAGAAGGCCCCGAAACAGGAAGAAAAGCCCCAAGGGATCGCCACGCTCATCGGCATTGAGGACTTTGCGAAGGTCGAGCTGCGCGCGGCGAAAATTAAGCTTTGCGAACCGGTCAAAAAGTCCGACAAGCTTCTGCGTCTGGAGCTCGACGACGGGGAAGGCATCCGGCAGGTGGTTTCCGGCATCGCCAAATGGTACCGGCCCGATGATCTGGTGGGCAAGACCGTCATCCTGGTGGCGAACTTAAAACCCGCCAAGCTGCGCGGCGTGGAAAGCTGCGGTATGATTTTGGCGGCAGATGCGGCTGAGGACGATGTACGGGTGGTCTTTTTGGACGATGCGGTGCCCGCAGGCGCCAAAATCCGGTAAGAGAAAACCGGGTTTGCAGATGAGGAAAGCCGGTAAAAGCAAGAGCGTTTTTGCGTCTGCCCCAGCCTGCTTATTTTGAACCAATTTCGAACCGGGAAAGCCGAAGAAATGAAAAACGGCGGGAAAGCAATTTGCTTTCCCGCCCTGTTGTCATCAAACCCAAAGGAGGGTTCCTATGTATGGCATTTTTGATTCCCACGCCCATTATGACGATGAGGCCTTCCGGGAGGACCGGGATGCTCTGCTGCAGAGCCTGCCAAAGCAGGGCATCTGCGGAGTAATCAACTGCGCGTCCGACCTGCCTACCGCCCTAGAAAGCATCGCGCTTGCGCAGAAGTATCCTTTTGTGTTTGCCGCAGCGGGCATTCATCCCCACGAGGCGGCAAAGGCCCCGGCGGACTGGTACGAGCAGCTTTGTGCCCTGATCGAAAATCCCAAGGTGGTGGCCGTGGGCGAAATCGGCCTTGACTATCACTATGACTTTTCTCCAAGAGACCTGCAAAAGCAGCTGCTGATCAAGCAGCTTGCCCTTGCTAAGGACTGCGGCCTCCCAGTGATTTTACACGACCGGGAAGCCCATGGGGACATGATGGAAATTTTGCGAAAAGCCCGTCCCAAGGGCGTGATGCACTGCTTTTCCGGCAGCGTGGAACTGATGAGGGAAACAGTGGCGTTGGGTATGTACATCGGTCTTGGCGGCGCTGTCACCTTCAAAAATGCCCGGGTGCCGGTGGAGGTGGCCAGGGAAGTGCCTCTCGACCGGCTCCTTCTGGAAACCGACTGCCCGTATATGACGCCGGTCCCTTTCCGCGGCAAACGAAACGATTCCACGTTCATCCCGCTTACGGCGCAGAAAATTGCGGCAGAGCGGGGAATGGACGCGCAGACGCTTGTGGACCAGTGCCGGAAAAACACCTGCGCGCTTTTTGATATCCCGGAATCCTCGTTACTTTACATGACAGAGAGTGAGAGACAGTTATGACCATTACCTATGAAGTGGGCAATTCCCTGTACGTGAACATCACCAACCGCTGCCCCAATGCCTGTGAGTTCTGCGTGCGCACTCACGGCTCCAGCTACGGCACTGCCGAGAGCCTGTGGCTCGATCGGGAGCCGAGTGTTCAGGAAATCATCGAGGACATTGAGAAGCGGGATTTGAGCCGGTACAAGGAACTGGTGTTCTGCGGGTACGGCGAGCCTCTCGAGCGAATCGACGAGCTGTGTGCAGTCAGCCGTGCGCTCAAGGAGCGGCATCCGTCGCTTAAAATCCGCGTCAATACCAACGGCCTGTCCGACTTGATTCACGGGCGAAAAACGGCGCCACAGCTAAAGGGTCTGGTGGACGTACTTTCCATCAGCCTCAACAGCGCCACTCCCGAGGATTACGACCGGATTTGCCACCCGAAGTTCGGCCTCAAAGCCCATCCGGCTCTTTTGCAGTTTGCAAAGGAAGCAAAAGCGTATGTGCCGCGGGTGGTGCTCTCGGTGGTGGACACCATCGGCAAAGAGGAAATCGAGAAATGCCGGGTCCTGGCAGAGACGGCGGGAACCGAGTTTCGAGTGCGAAAATACATTCCGTGACAAGAGATACATATCCGCTGGCCTTAAAATGGCGATACCGCAGGCTGGCAAGGCAGTTACAGCCGCCTCGCCAAAGCGGGGCCAACCGGGACTTCCGATTGCCGCGAGGACAGGCTGGAATACTTGCGAAACGGCGCAGGCTTTTGCATAGGAAGGCTTTCTTTCCCTGCCTGCCGTTGTGCGCCGCTCGTATCGGGTGCGCAAAGAAAATAAAAGAAAAACCGGGTCCATTTCGGACCCGGTTTTTCTTTCTTTAGCTTGAGGGGTGCTTTGAGGAGGGTATATGTACCCACGCGAACGGTGCGGCTCCGTTTCTCTTCGGGGTACATTTAGATTATAATCAGGTTCTTTTGCCGAGATATGAAATCGATATGAATAATCTTAAAACAATATATGGCAGTGCATTTTGTGAAAAATATTCATACAAAAGGAACGTTTGTTTGCAATTTTCAAATTTGTATGGTAGAATAAAACCGGTAAAACCAGCGTGTCATCGCAAAGCTGTTCGGCAGGGGGATGGCCCTCATGCTGGGTGGGATTGCGGGATGATAGGAGGAGCAGGCGATGAAGGAAATCAGCGAGGCCCAGGCGAGGATTTATAATTTTCTCCGCGAGCGTATCCAGACGGACGGGGTTCCCCCTTCCGTGCGGGAAATCTGTACGGCCACCGGCATCCGCTCCACGTCTACGGTGCATTACCACCTTAAGGCGTTGGAGAACGCCGGGTACATCAGCCGGGACGAGGGGCTCAATCGTTCCATCCGCATTGTTGGGGAAAGCGCCCGGTTTATCCCGGTCCTCGGTCGGGTTACTGCCGGCCAGCCGATTCTGGCGGTGGAGAATGTGGAAGATTATTTGCCCTTTACCAGCCGCCTCAAGCGAGCGAGTGAGCTGTTCGCCCTGCGGGTCATGGGAGAAAGCATGATCGGCGCCGGGATTTTGGATGGGGACATCATCGTGGTGGAGCGCACCCCTACCGCCAAGAACGGCGAGATCGTGGTGGTTCTTATTGACGACGAGGCCACCTGCAAGCGGTTCTACAAGGAAAACGGGCACTACCGCCTTCAGCCGGAGAACCCTGCCATGGAGCCCATTATTACCGACCATGTGGCGATTCTGGGAAAGGTCGTCTCCTGCATCCGGTATTACGAGCCGTAATCCAAAAAAGAGAAAACGCATCCGTCTGCAGCATTTGCGGCCGGGTGCGTTTTGTCGTGTTGTCCGTGCCGTCAAGGGATGGGCGCGGAAACGGCGGTTTGATGGCGGATTTATTTGTGGTTGCTGTCTACCCAGTTTTTGTTCTGAATCACGTGGTCCTCATTTGGAATGGCCATGTTGGTTTCCTCATCGCGGGAATCGGGATGGGTGATGGCCTGGTAATAGAAAGCGCCGGTCAGCTTTTCCGGCTTTGCGGATTTTTTCGGGTCTTTTTTCATCCGTGACACACCTCCTTTCCTTAATGTGTACGTGTGCCATCTTCTTTATACGCCCCATTTCGTCAGCGGATTTTACCAATCCTTCCAGGGTGAATCGGTCTTCTTTGGGGCAAAATAAGAGCTTGAACGGCAGCCGGATCAATGCTATAATGTGTAACAATGCAAAAGGCGCCGGACACGGTACGAGCAAAGGCCTGACGGCGGTGTTTTCAGGAGGAGCGGATCCTCTTGCAAGGAAAAAAAGGAGGCCAAACTGTGATCAAATACACCAGGGAAGACATCATGCGTATCTGCACGGAGGAAAAAATCCGTTTCATCCGCCTGCAGTTTACCGACATTACCGGTTCGCTGAAAAATATTGCGATTACCACAAGCCAGCTGGAAAAAGCGCTGGACAACAAATGCATGTTTGACGGTTCGTCCATCGAAGGCTTCGTGCGCATCGAGGAATCCGATATGTACCTGGTGCCGGACCTGGACAGCTTTGTGATCTTCCCGTGGATGGATGCGCCGGGCCGCACCGCCCGCCTCATCTGCGACGTGTACCGTCCCGACGGGAAGCCCTTTGCCGGCGACCCGAGAAGCGTGCTGCGCTCGGTGCTCGATCGGGCGGCTAAGATGGGCTACACGTTCAATGTTGGCCCGGAATGTGAATTTTTCCTTTTTAAAACCGATGAGGACGGCCAGCCCACCACCGACACCAACGACAAAGGCGGTTATTTTGAATTAGGCCCCATCGACCTGGGGGAATACGCCCGGCGGGACATTTGCCTGGTTCTGGAGGACATGGGCTTTGAAATCGAAGCCTCCCATCACGAGGTGGCCAACGGCCAGCACGAAATCGACTTCAAGTACGACCACGCCCTGCGCGCGGCGGACGATATCATGACCTTTAAGCTGGTGGTCAAGTCGGTGGCCATGCAGCACAAGCTGCACGCCACCTTTATGCCCAAGCCCCTCTTTGGCGAGGCGGGCTCCGGGATGCACATCAACATGTCCCTGCAAAAGGACGGCAGGAACGTCTTTGACGATCCCAACGGGGAAAACGGCCTGAGCAAGGAAGCCTACGGCTTTATCGCCGGCCTGATGGAACACATCACCGGCATGACCGCGGTCACCAATCCCTTGGTCAACTCATATAAGCGGCTGGTACCCGGTTTTGAAGCGCCGGTTTATATTGCCTGGTCCGCTTCCAACCGCAGCCCACTCATTCGCATTCCCGCCTCCCGCGGCATAGGAACCCGTATTGAGCTTCGCAATCCCGACCCGGCGGCAAACCCCTATCTGGTGCTGGCTTTGTGCCTGGCGGCGGGTCTCGACGGCATAGAACGGGGACTCACGCCTCCTCCTGCCATTGACGGGAACATTTTCCTCATGAGCAAGAAGGAGCTGGAGGAAAAGAATGTTCGCAGCCTGCCCGATTCCCTCAAGCATGCCATCCGGGATATGACTCAGGATCAGCTGGTACGGGATACTCTGGGCGAGCATATCTACAACAAGTACGTGGAGCATAAGCTGCACGAATGGTACGAGTACACCACCCGGGTCACTCCGTGGGAGCTGGACCGCTATCTGGTGCGCTATTGATTTTATAAAGAAAGGCCCCGGCGTCAATGCCGGGGCCTTTTTCTGTATAAATACGAAGGCTCATTTATATGAAAGCAATGAAAGCTGAAACACGCCGTTAGTTGGAGGCGGGCCCCTGCCGCAGCGCTAGGCCGCCGGCGGATACCTTGCCTTCAATCTTATACTGGCCGCTTCCCAAAACGCCATTGATGTCCTTCTTGGCGGCATTGTTATAGGAATTAAGGTCAAAGTCGGAGGAGATGCTGCCGGCGCTGGCGTGCAGGTTGACCACGGCGGAGGCGTCAGAAGGAATGGTCACGTCCGCATTGCCCGCGCTAACCTCTACTTCGATGTCTCTTATCAGGCTGGTCACGTTGGCAATCAGCTTTCCGGCGTTTACGTCGCCGTCAAAACCGCCCACAATGCCGTTTACCTGCATGGTTCCGGCGTTGACCTTCAGGTCCAGCTCCAGGGCCTGCACCCCTTCGCAGGAAAGAGAACCGGCGTTGAGGGTCAGATTCACCTCGTCCAGACCCGACAGAGCCTCCACCCTGGCGCTGCCCGCGTTTACCTTGATGTCCAGATCCCGGGCGTAGGCTTTGGGCAGATATACCGTCAGCTTGCGCTCCCAGGCACCGAAGTTGAACCATTGGAAGCGCTCGTCCACATAGACCGACAGGGTATCGCCGTCCCGCTCCACCATCAGCTCCGGCTTGCGTGAGGCTCCGCTCTGCTTGTATTCTGCGGAAAGCTGGGGGTCGTCGGTGAGAATCACATTGAGTTCGCCGGCATTGGAAGAAATCTCGACCTTTTCAATGCCCGCAAGCGCCGCGCTTTTGCGGTCCTGATAGTCCTCCACCGGCTTTCCCTCCGCCGTGATGTAGCGCCCCTTAAAAAAGTCAACGATTTCGTCCTTCGCCACCGCCGCGCAGATGCTTCCCGCTATCAGCGTCACGCCGAATACACACGATAGGGTGATGATTACCGATCGCATTTTCATTTAGATTCCCTCCCTGCAAAGCTTTGCACAGAATTTGATGTAGATGGCGATAAAGCGAATGAAGTAATAGGAGACGTAGTACATTCCGATGCCCGCCAGACCCGACAGGGCGATGAGGCTGACTCCCAAGAGCGAAAAGATCAGCGGAAGCATACCCGAAAAACTCACGATTGCGCCCACCATCACAGCAAGCCCGCCGCCGAACAGGGAAATCGGTACGGCCCACAACGCGATCACAGTGCAGGCCAGGGCGATGAGAATCCAGACGCCCAGGAAAAAGTTAAAGAGCACCACCAGCACAATGCCCAGAGCCTGGCTCCCTTGGGGCCTTTCCCGGGATGCAGGGGTGCCCTGCGCGGTCCCTGCCGGTGCGTAAGGCCGCAAAGATGGTTCCTGGGTTGCTTGTAATACAGGCTCGCCGCTGCCCGGATCCGGTTTTCCCGTTGCTTCGGCGTCAGGCCCGCTTCCTTTCCCGCCTGCCAGCTCCTCGATATAGGCCCTTGCAAGCTCGGATGGGTCCCCCAAGGCCTCCGCCACCTCCTCTGGGGTCTTCCCGTTTTCCTGCCCGGCGCGGAAATGTTCAATGTAATCGCTGAGGATATCCTCCCGTTCGCTGCGGGAAAGGGGAGAAAGGGCCTCGTTGAGCGTCGTCAAAAATTGTTCCTTATTCACTTTCCTCACCTCCATGAATGATCGTGTCAACCTGGGCGGAAAACCGCCGCCATTCCTCCACGAGCAAGGATAAAAATTCCTTGCCCTTCGGTGTCAAGGTGTAATACTTCCGCGGCGCACCGCCCTGGGATTCGCGCAGATAAGAGGTCAGGTAGTCATCCTGCTGGAGCCTCCTGAGAACCGGGTAGACCGTTCCGTCGGAAATATCAATGCCTTTGGTCAGGGAAGCCGCAATTTCATACCCGTAGCGGTCACGGCTGTCAAGCAGCGCGAGCACGCATAGCTCCAGTACCCCCTTTTTAAACTGAATAGTCATGGCGTCACCTCACAATATTAAATTTGGACAGGTATTATTTCATAAATAATACTGAATATAAAACGAAATAGTACATTTGTCAATAGCCTCAGCGCTTTTTTTCTGCGAAATTTGCAATTCATGCGAATTTATGGTACACTCCCTTTGGAAATTTGTAAAATTGGGCTTGACAAGGGAAAAAGAAC
This sequence comes from Solibaculum intestinale, assembly GCF_040096205.1. NCBI lineage: Bacteria > Bacillati > Bacillota > Clostridia > Eubacteriales > Oscillospiraceae > Solibaculum > Solibaculum intestinale. The sequence continues at coordinate 25,017 of NZ_JBBMFD010000014.1, forward strand.
CGCCGTTTTAGGCGCCGGCAATCGCGCTGTCCCGGCAAAGCCCGCCATTTTAAGAGGAAAATAGGAGTCATTGGCAGATGGAGAACATCATCATTACAGGGGACAGCACCTGCGACCTGTCGCAGGAACTAAAGGAACGCTATCGGATTGAGACGGTGCCTCTTTACGTGAACTTCGGTGAGGAAAGCCGGCGGGACGGGGTGGACGTCCAGCCTGACGATATTTACGCCTATTATAATCAGAATGGGAAGCTTCCCACTACCTCCGCCACTACCCCTGCCGATTATATGGAGTTTTTCTCCCGCAAAGCCAGGGAAGGGGACGCGGTGATTCATTTCAACATCAGTTCCGGCTTTTCCGCCGCTCATAACAACGCCTGTCTGGCTGCTAAGGAGTTTTCCAACGTCTATGTGGTGGACTCCAAGAACCTCTCCACCGGAACGGCTCTTTTGATGCTCCGCGCCTGTGACATGGCCAAGGAAGGGGTCCCGGCGGCGAAAATCGCCGAAGAAATGAAACGGCTGCGGGACAAGGTACGTGCCAGCTTTATTATCGACAAGCTTGAATACCTGTGGAAAGGCGGGCGCTGCTCCGGTATTACAGCGCTGGGCGCCAACCTGCTGCGCCTAAAGCCCTGCATCGAGGTGGAAGACGGCAATATGAAGGTGGGGAAGAAGTTCCGCGGCAAACTGGGAGACGTGCTGGAAGAGTATGTGGAAAACCGTCTGAAAGGAAGAGAGGATTTGGCCCTCGACCGCATTTTTATTACGCACGCCGGCATTGCCCAGGAGCACATCGACCGGGTCAGACGCAAGGTGGAGGAATTTGCAAGCTTCCATGAAATCCTGGTGACCCGAGCGGGGTGTACCATCAGCAATCACTGCGGCCCCAATACCCTGGGTGTTCTTTTTATCACAAAATAGGGAAATTGAGGGGATAATAGGGAATTTATTTCAGAAATTTGCGCCGGATAGAGGAAAACTCAAATAATTTTTTTAGCAGTCGCAAAAAATGCTTCTGAAAAAAAACAGGAATTTTTACGTCTTTTCAAACGTTGCTTTTTTTGTAGAAATTAGTGGTGAATGTCTAATTTTTATAAGAAAATCAACGCCTCTCGCTCTGTCTGGATTTTTATGGATGTATCAGATTTGTGAACGCAACTGACGACATTGCCATAAAAAGGCCGGTTTTGCTGCGAAATAAATGGCGTTTTTAATAAACAAAATATTGCCTTTTCATCAAGTTCACTTGACAGACTGACAAATCTGATATAATATATAGTAAAAATTGATGGAAAACGACCACGGTTCCAATTTCGGGAGAGAGTAATTGGGAGAGTTGTGAAAATGCTAAAAAGTGTCGGTGGTCTGTTCCGCGGACTTTCTCGTTTTTTTGTAAACTTGAAGATCCGGCACAAGTTCCAGTTGGTTTTCACAATTTTGTTGATCTTTATTTTTTCCGTTACTTTCTTGGCTGCGCAACTTTCGCTGGATTCTTACAATCAGGTGCTCTTTGAGCAATCGGCGCAGGTTCTCAATATGTCTGCGCTGAATGTGGAGTCGGTGGAGAAATCAGTGGATACCATTACCCATATCATGATTACCGACGACGCCATCTTCGAAGAGCTTACCGGCATCAACCACAGCGACATGACGGATGCAGACCTTCGCTGGGAGATTCGCCGGTTGATGAAGCGGTTTTGGCGGTTTTCCTATTCGGATGCCTGCATCCGGTCCATGCAGTTTCTCTTTCCGGACGGGCATGTAGGGAAAATCGGCCAGGACGCGGAAATGAGCGAGGAGTTCCAACAGGAGTTGACTGCTCTAGCCGAAGAGGCGGAAGGGGACATTGCGGTTTACGATACCATCCTGGATGGAACCACACTGGTTTTTGTCCGTCAATTTCGAAACCGGGCGCACCTTAAGCGCAGCGAAGGGATTCTCATTATTCGGTATGACCTGCAAATGTACCTGCGCAGAAACAACGTACCGTCGCAGCTGGACCCGAATATGAAATTCTATATGCTCACGCAGGACAGCGTCGTTTACCCCGGCGGAGCGGAGAACGAGGCCTTTTTGGATGACCTGAGGCAGCGCGATCTTCCGAGCCGCGAAGGATACACGTTTGAAACGGTCAATGGAAGCAAACAGTTCATTGCGTATCAGTATTCAGAAGGCCGGCACTGGCTGTATGTGATTGCCATCGAATATAACCATATTTTCCAGAATATCATTGTATTGAGAAATACGTTGATCGTGGCTTTGGCGGTCCTTCTTCTGTTGGCCCTGTTTGTGACAAACCGGCTGATTGCCTCCATTACCCAGCCTCTTGACCGGCTGGTTGCCTATATGCAACAAAGCGAACCTACCGGCACCCAGCCCCCGCGCAACCAGAAACTGGCGGAGCGCGGCGATGAAATCGGGTATCTCTACCGTAATTTTTCGCTTTTGGTTTCCCGCATCGACCGTTATGTGAGCGAGGACTACAAAAAGCGCCTTCTTTTGAAGGACTATCAGTACCGCTCGCTGCAAAGCCAAATCAATCCCCATTTTTTGTACAACACCCTGGATTCGATCAATTGGTTAGCCAAGCGCTCCAGACAGAAGGACATCTCGACCATGGTGGAAGCCCTATCCCACTTGATGCGCTATTCCATCAGCAAAAACGACGCATCCACCATTACCCTTCGTCAGGAGATTGATATTGTAAAAGACTACATAGATATTCAGTCCATCCGGTTTGGAGAGGAACTTCAGTTTGAACTGGATGTGGAGGATGACCTTTATCCCTATACTTTGCCCCGGCTGACCATTCAGCCGATTGTGGAGAACTGCATGAATTATGCGGTAGGGGCTACCGACCACCCGTGTGTGGTGCGGCTGGAGGCGCACAGCGAAGGCAATTGCATCCGTTTGTGCGTGTCGGACAGCGGACCGGGTCTAAGCCCGGAGGATTTCGAAAAGATCGCATCCTTCAAAACATCGCCTCACGGCCTTGGAATCGGACTGAAAAACATCAATGAGAGAATAAAGCTGTGTTTCGGAGAAGAGTATGGAATGAGCTTCGAGAACAACCCAGGCGGAGGCTTGAAGGTGATTCTTACGATTCCGAAGGTGGTGAAAGAGGATGTACAAACTGCTCATAGTTGATGATGAAAAGATTAGCCGTGAGGGATTAACGGAATGCATTGACTGGGAAAAGTACCAGGTTCGGGTAATCGGAGCAGCGCAAAACGGGAAGGAAGCCATGGCAATCATCACCGCGCAGCATCCCGATTTGGTTATTACCGATATAAAAATGCCGCTTATGGATGGAATAACCCTGATCGATCAGGCGCGTATGCTGTCGCCGGATACGATTTTTGTCGTCCTCTCCGGCCACGGGGAGTTCGAATATGCACAAAAGGCGATGCGCTGCGGCGTGAAGCACTACCTGCTCAAGCCGTGCAATGAAGAACAGATTGCGGAGATGCTGGTGGAGATCAAGGCCGAGCGCCTGCAAAAGCAGCGCCTGGATAACTTAATTAAAACGATCAATGAAAATATGGAAAAGATGCCGGATGCAGTGAGGGAATTATTTCCTCCTGACTTTGCCACCTGGGCGGACAAAGATCAGCTTGACTATCTGGAGACCCGGCATGGAAACATCGCCCAGATTATCATCCGCTATGTGCAGACACATTATGCGGACCCAAATTTGTCACTCAAGCAGCTTGCGCATGAAGTAATATTTATGAACGATGGTTACCTTGGGAAGCTTTTCAAAAAGGAGGTGGGCGAAAAGTTTACACAGTATGTTCTCAAGGTACGCATGGAAAATGCGAAGTATCTGATTGAAAACAGCGATGGCGAAAGGCTTTATGAGGTGGCCACACAGGTTGGCTTGGGTGAGAACCCTCAGTATTTTAGTCAGGTGTTCAAGAAGTATGTGGGGTACACTCCCAGCGAGTATAAACGCACCCTGCAACAAAACCCACAAATAATTGAACAGAATTGACGGTTTTTTTTATTTCTTTTCGGCTCGACTTAGTTTATTATAGGTCTGTGACGAAACTTTCGTCCACAAAATTCATAGGAGGTTTGTTGAACAATGAAAAAGACATCTCTTGTTCTCTGCCTGCTGTTGGTCCTCATGACGGTTCTTTCCGCATGCGGCGGCGACAGCGGCACCAGCAGTACCGGAACCACTTCCGGCGCTACTTCCACGCAGGCGTCCAGCGAGGACACCACGAGACCGATTACCCTGGGTATTTCCTGGTGGGGCGGTTCTACCCGTCATGACTACACCAACAAGATTCTTGACCTGTACAAGTCCAAGAATACCAACGTCACCATCAACGCTGAGTATGTCAGCTGGGACGACTATTGGAGCAGCATGAACACCAAGGCCGCTTCCAACACCCTGCCGAGCGTTATGCAGCAGGACTATGCGAAGATCGGTCAGTTCATTGACAACGGCACCATCGTTGACATGACCGCGCAGGTTGAGAATAAGAACCTGGATCTCTCCGACATCAAGGGCGATGCCTTCTATGGCGGCAAGATCGACGGCAAGCTGTACGGCATTTCCACCGGTGTTAACGCGTTCTGCTACCTGTACGATGCGACTGCTCTGAAGGATGCCGGCGTTACCGCTCCTTCCGAGAAGTTCACTTGGGACGAATTCGACACCATTTCTAAGGAAATGATGTCCAAGGCGAATCTGCCGACTGTTCCGCTGATTTCTACCGACCCGAAATTCTTCGTTGAGATGTATGTCCGCAACCAGGGCAAGCATATGTACTCTGAAGATGGCAAGACCTTCGGTTTTGACAAGGCTCTCCTTCAGGAAGCCTTCCAGGTTCAGGAAGATCTCAGCAAGTCCGGCAACGCTCTGAGCCCTGACATTGTTTATGCGGCTAATCAGGATAACGACCTGCTGGCCCAGAAGAAGACTTGGGGCGAACCGCTGTGGAGCAACCAGGTTATCAACGTTATGAAGCTGGCCAACGACGAAACCCGTGACTTCCAGCTCACCATGATGCCCGGTACCGACAATGGCGGTATCTACCTGAAGCCCTCCATGCTGTGGTCCATCACCAGAGACTGCCCGGAAGCCGATCGCAATGCGGCTGCCAGACTGATCTCCTTCATCCTTAACGACATCGAAGCCAATAAGCTCGCTGGCGCGGATCGTGGTGTTACCATCATGAAGAAGGTCAACGAAGCTCTTGTTGCAGAGGCTGACGCCAACAACAAGAAGGTTTACGATTACATCGACGTGGTCGGCAAGTATGCCACCGAGATCGATCCTCCGGAGCCTGTTGCTGGTTCTGAAATCACCAAGGAAATCAAGGATCAGTTCGACGCCATCGTGTACGGCAAGAAGACCGCTCAGCAGGCTGCTGACGATTGCTGGAACAACAGCGAGCAGATCTTTGCAAACAACGCTGGTTAATCTCAGATCCATCGGTATTTTTGTAGATTCCTATTCTGCAGCGAAGTAATAAACTGAGTCTTGTGACAGAAAGACGCAAAAAGTCAGCGCTTTTTGCGTCTTTCCTGCCGAATACTTGAAATTAGGTGTTGATTACAGGACTGGATAAGGAGTTGTCTGTGGTGAGAAATGCGAACGCTGCTGTAAAGCAGCCGAAGAACCAGCTCACACGTCGCAGCGGTTGGTCATCGTTTATCAACAGCGAAAACGCGGCTGGTTATATTTTCCTTGCACCGTGGCTGATCGGATTCCTGGTATTCACCGCTTATCCGATCTTTGCATCCCTGTATTATTCCTTTACCAACCTCAATCCCTTGAAGGGCTTGGGGAAGGAAACGTTTGTCGGCTTCCAGAACTATATCAATATGTTTACGACCGACAGCGTTTACTATACCGCATTGCGTGTTACGTTCGTGTATGCACTGGTATCCGTGCCGCTGCGTCTGATTTTTGCGTTGCTTGTTGCAATGCTCCTCAATCGGAAGTCCAAGGCCTCTGGTGTGTATCGTACGATTTATTATCTGCCCTCCATCGTCGGCGGCAGCGTTGCTGTTGCTGTTATGTGGAGATCCCTCTGGATTCAGGAAGGTACCATCAACGCGGTTCTTCAGTCTATTGGTATTCAATGTGATTGGGGCTGGCTAACACAGCCATCCACGGCACTGATGTGTCTGATTATTCTAGCGGTCTGGCAGTTCGGCTCTTCCATGCTGATCTTCCTAGCTGGACTGAAGAACATTCCTGCTGAGTATTACGAGGCAGCGACGGTGGACGGCGCGGGCCCATTCCGCAAGTTCTTTAGCATTACCATCCCGATGCTGACCCCGGTTATTTTCTTCAACCTTATCAATCAGTTAATTCTTGGCTTTACGGCCTTTACGCAAGCCTATATTACGACCCGCGGCGGCCCGATGAACGAAACGATGTTCTACGCGTTGCATCTCTACCGTCAGGGCTTTGAGTACAACAAGATGGGCTATGCTTCCGCTATGGCGTGGATTTTGCTGATTATCGTTGCCATCATGACGGCGATTATCTTTAAGTCCTCCAATTCTTGGGTTTACTATGAGTCGAAGGGGGAATAAGATATGAAAACAAGAAGACAAGTTGGAACCGTAATCTATCATATTTTCATGATCCTCTTCGCATTGCTGATGCTCTATCCGATCGTTTGGATGGTCATGAGTTCACTCAAACCCAGTATTGATGTTATGTCCAAGTCCTATGAACTGATTCCGAGTACTTGGGATTTCACCAACTACTACAAGGGCTGGGTTAACGGTATCAGTAACATCCCGTTTAGCACCTTTACCTGGAACTCTCTGTACATTTCTGTTCTGGCAACGCTTGGTACCATTATTTCGTCGTGCCTTGCCGCTTACGCGTTTGCGCGTTGTAAGTTTAAACTGCGCGGTTTCTGGTTTGCCTGCATGCTCATCTCCATGATGATGCCGATTCAGGTCGTTATGATCCCGCAGTACGTGATGTTCCAGCAGTTTGGTTGGGCTCAGAGTTCTTTGCCTCTGATCGTTCCGGCCTTCTTCGCCGCTTCCTACGGTCCGTTCTCCATCTTCCTGATGATGCAGTTTATGCAGGGAATTCCGAGAGATCTGGATGAAGCGGCCACTATCGACGGCTGCGGCAAGTATTCGATTTTCTTCCGCATTATTATGCCGTTGGTCAAGCCCGCTATTGCGTCGGCTGCGATCTTCGCTTTCTACTGGAAGTGGGACGACTTCATCGGCCCGTTGCTTTACCTCAACAAGCCGCAGAACTACACCATTTCCATGGCCTTGCGCATGATGTCCGATAAGGACGCCATTACCGACTGGGGCGTTATGTTTGCAATGAGCACCGTGTCCCTGATCCCGACGCTGATTATTTTCTTCTGCTTCCAGAGATATCTGGTGGAAGGTATCAGCACCACCGGTCTGAAGGGCTAATCCATTGACCTTACTCTCACAATAAGGGGTTTCAAAATGAGTATTGATCAGGAAAAGCTTCAACTTGCCAAAAAGGTGCTTGATGTTCTTCTCAAGACCGAGCGCAAGGACGGCTTTTATGACCACATGAACATGGACAACTGGGAATGGCCGGTTGGGGTTGCACTGTACTGCATGTTCAAGATTTATAAAAAGACTGGTGATCTGGACTTTTATAATGCCTTGATTGATTGGTACGATAAGCAGCTTCAGAAGGAGCCGCCTCATCGCAATGTCAATACGGTTGCCCCAATGCTGACCATGGTTTGCCTCTATGAGGAAAACAAGAACCCGGTTTATCTCGAACATATCGAGAGCTGGATCAATTGGGTCATGAATGAGATGCCTCGTACCGAGTACGGCGGCATGCAGCACATGACGGTGTGGAATCGGCACAATCAGCAGTTGTGGGACGATACCCTTTTTATGACGGTGCTTTTCCTGGCGAAAGCCGGAAAGGTGCTTGATCGTCCACAGCTGGTGGACGAAGCAAAATATCAGTTCCTGTTCCATATTAAGTATTTGCAGGACAAGCGTACCGGTCTTTTCTATCATGGCTGGACGTTTGATTGCCGGCATAATTTTGCCAATGCCTTCTGGGCGCGCGGCAACAGCTGGTTTACTTCCGGTGCGGTAGAGTTCATCGACATTGTCGGGGAACGTGACGCGACCACTCGTTTTGTAGAGGTTGCGTGGAAGGATCAAGTGAAGGCTTTGATCAAGTATCAGAGCATCAATGGTCTTTACAATACTCTCGTCGATGTAGAAGAAAGCTACTGGGAAACTTCGGCCACCGCCGGCATTGCTTATGGACTGCTCAAGGGTATCCGTATGGGTTTGCTGGACAAGGAAAATGAATTTTACGCGATGAATGCGGCTAATGCAGTTCTCGCGAAGATTCAGGACGACGGGATTGTGGCCGGTGTGTCTTACGGCACGGGAATGGGCAAGGATTTTGATTTCTATAAGAATATCAAAATTTGCCCGACTGCCTACGGCCAGGGCCTTGTACTGCTCATGCTTACGGAACTCATCTAAGCGACTTATGTTGTATAAAAGGGCTGCCTTTCATGGGCAGTCCTTTTTCATTAACTCGAAAAATGCAGAAAAATAGGAATTAAAACCAAAAAAACACGGTTTTTTTGCAGAAATATCGCAGTTTCCTTCTTCCCATTTGGATATTTCGCAGTATAATGGTAAGCGTAAAGTTATGGATGCTTCCAGGACATACAAAAGAATAGGAGTGTTTATTCAATGGCAAAAGTTGTTACCTTTGGTGAGCTGATGCTTCGTCTGGCACCTCCCGGCTATCTGCGTTTCACGCAGGCGGATACCTTTACCGCTACCTATGGCGGCGGTGAGGCGAACGTGGCGGTTTCTCTTGCGAATTATGGCATGGATGCCGCTTTCGTTACCAAGCTGCCGGAAAACGACATCGGTCAGGCCGCGGTGAATTCCCTTCGCCGCTATGGCGTGGACGTGAGCAAGATCGTCCGTGGCGGCCCCCGTGTGGGTATTTACTATCTGGAAAAAGGCGCTTCTCAGCGTCCTTCCAAGGTCATTTATGACCGTGCCGGTGCTTCCATTGCTCTGGCTCAGCCTGGTGATTTTGACTGGGATTCCATCTTCGAGGGTGTGTCCTGGTTCCATTTCACCGGCATCACCCCCGCTCTGGGCGACAATGTGGCGGCCTGCTGCCTGGAAGCCTGCAAGGCTGCAAAGGCAAAGAACATTACGGTCAGCTGCGACTTAAACTTCCGCAAGAACCTCTGGACTTCCGAGAAGGCTGGCCAGGTTATGGGCCAGCTGATGGAGTATGTGGATGTCTGCATTGCCAATGAAGAGGATGCGGAGAAAGTCTTCGGCATCCGCGCGGCAGCTACCGATGTGACCACCGGCAAGCTCAACCACGACGGATACCGTGAAGTGGCCAGCAAGCTCAAGGAGCGCTTTGGTTTCTCCAAGGTTGCGATTACTCTTCGCACCAGCATCTCTGCCAACGATAATAAGTGGGCGGCCATGCTCTATGATGGAGAGGATTACTACTTCTCTAAGAGCTACGACGTGCATATTGTGGACCGCGTTGGCGGCGGCGACAGCTTCGGCGGCGGCCTGATTTACGCGCTGCTGGCCGGTAAGTCCTCCAAGGACGCACTGGAGTTTGCGGTTGCGGCTTCCTGCCTGAAGCATTCCATCGAAGGCGACTACAACGCCGTTTCCGTCAAGGAAGTGGAGACGCTCGCCGGAGGCGACGGCACCGGCCGCGTACAGAGATAATTACGCTTGAAAAAAGCGACAGCAAAAGAGGCCATGCGAGTAATCGCATGGCCTCTTTGTTATGCAGAGAGAGGGACGGTAGTTTATGTTACGCGTTTGGATAGGAAGGCGGAAGCTGGGAATTGGCCGGGGAAGCAAAGCCAAGCTCCTCCAGCGAGCATTGGCCGCTCTGGATGGCGTTATGCCGGCACTGGGCGTAGAGCTCCGCATAGGTGGCCTGCAGATAGGGGATCAGGAAAATGATGCTCACAGCTCCAAATCCACAGGTAAGAAAAGTGGCGCCGAGGACAGCCAGATACCAGGGGAAGAAGGACCAGTAGAGACCGAAAATGTGCCCCTTTTGTCCCCAAGTCATGATCTTGCTCAGTTCCATCGCCCGGCGGTATCCGATTTGCGGATTGTCCGCCAGGATCCAGGGGATAAAGACGTACCGCAGCGAAGCAATAATGGGAAGCACAATAAGACCGATGACCACAAGCAGCAGAAGCGGCATTAGAAAGGCAACGCTTGCATTGGTTTGTGCAACCGCCATGATCACAAAGATCAAAGCATAGGGAACCAAAGCGGGCAGCGTCCACAGGAATAAGAAGAGATAACGGTAGGCCATCGCTCCGACCACCTTCCAGTAAGAGGTGCGGGTAAAGGCGCAGAAGAGATTCTGGTACCCCGGGCGCGCCGGCGTTTCCCGGTTGCGGGAATACCAGTTGAGCTCGCCTACCTGGAGGGGATGGAAGGCAAAAAATTGCGGCAGGAAGCTCATGACCACCGTAAGGATCATGGTAGGCAGCATCCGCAGGAAAAACTGCGAGACTTCGTAGTAGGAACCGTAGGAATACGAACCGTACGAATAGGAATTGTTGAGCAGAGAAGGAAACAGAGAGGAAAACATGGCTGTGGAAGAAACGATACTGAGCAGCCAAGTAATTCCGTAGGTAATGCCCCAAATGATCAGGGAGGCCAGCAAGGCGCTCCAATACTTATTGGCCAGGCTGTATTTCGCCCGCTGTTTGAGTTGTCCACAGGTCCACATAAGGATACCTCCAATGAGCTGGATTACAGCGCAGGAAGAGGGGTCTTCCTAGCGCTTCGGTTTATAAAGCGAACAGGTTACGCATCCTTGGATTTCTCGGGCATGCCGTCCTCCGAGACAGCCGTTTCTTCCGCGCAGGAGGCTGCGGCCGGCTCCACCGATTCGCCCAGCCAATCGGGAAGCTCCATTCCCGCCTGGCGGAAGAGGTCCTGAAGCGGCGGGACCGACTTGAGCATCCCCGAGAGGAAGTTTGCCGTGGTGGGAGCCCCGTTTTGGCCGTTCATCGAATCCCAGACCGTCACCTTGTCGATCTTTAGGTTCTTGATGGCATCCACCTGGATGCGGGTGAGCTCGGGAAGCTTGTCGGCGATCATCAACTGCACGCCGGCCGACGGATTTCCGCCCGCCGCCGCCACGATCTTGGAAAGGCCGGCGGCCTGCTTGGTCAGCAGCTCTTCCACACCCTTTGCCTGGGCTTCCATTTTTGCAAAGATGGCGTCCGCCTCGCCTCGGGCCCGGCGGCGCAGCTGCTCGGCTTCCGCTTCCGCTGCAATTTCCTTTTCCCGCTTGGCGATTTGAGCCTTCACGATGATATCCGCTTCCTGGGACGCTTGTTCCAAAGACGCACGGGTCTTTTCTGCCTCCTGCTGGGCTACATAGGCTTCCTGCAGCGCCTTGGCCGCCTGTACTTTTTCCGCCGCTGTGGCAATGCGCAGCGCCTCGGCCTCCTTTTCCCGGCGGGTCGCTTCCGACTGGGCGATTTCCACCCGCGCAGCGTTCTCACCCTGGATAGCGGTAGCGTTGGCGGCGGAGACATTGATGCGCTGGTCACGCTGGGCGTTTGCCTGGCCGATGGCCCCGTCCCGGTCCTTTTCCGCCACGCTCTTCTTGGCGTCGTTGATTGCCTTAGCAGCGGCTTCCTTACCGAGCGCTTCAATATATCCGGATTCGTCGTTGATGTCGGTGACATTGACGTTAATCAGCCGCAGGCCAATCTTTTTGAGCTCGATTTCCACATTGTTGGACACCGCCTCTAAAAACTTATCCCGGTCGGTGTTGATTTCCTCAATATCCATGGTGGCGATGACCAGACGCAGCTGGCCGAAAATGATGTCTTTGGCGAGTTCCTGCACCTCCTGGAGCTTGAGGCCCAAAAGACGCTCGGCAGCGTTTTGCATGACGCCCGGCTCGGTGGAAATGCCCACTGTAAACCGGGAAGGAACGTCCACTCGGATGTTCTGCCGGGAAAGGGCGTTTTGCAGGTCTACGTTGATGGAAATGGGCGTCAGGTCCAGATACTCGTAGGCTTGCACCAGCGGCCAGATAAAGGCGGCGCCGCCGTGAATACAGCGGGCGGAACGCTGCTGACCGTTTTTATCCGCCCCAACCTTACCGTAAATGACCATTACCTTGTCGGACGGACACTTGCGGTAGCGGGTGGCAAAGGTGAGCAAAATCAGGAAAAGAACCAGAACAATACCGCAAATCAAAAAATAACCGTGATATCCATGCGTGAACATACCCCTTTCGTCGATTGCTTAATTTTCTTTCTCTACAACCAAAAGATCGTTGACCAGGTCCACCACCCGCACCACCGTGGAGGGCTTCAAATCCTCGTCGCCATAGGTGATGGCGTCTAGCTCGGAAAACCGCTCCTGAATGGTCATGGTGATTTTTCCCTGCCCTTCGCCCTTTTTCGGGATGCGGATATAAACTACACCCGTCTGCCCTAGGGCGTTGCGCAGGGAAATGGTCCCATTTGATTGCAGCCGGGTGGCCCACTGGTAGAACTTAGCCACGCCCAAGAGCGCCACCGCCCCCACCATAAACCCGATCAGCAGGGAAAGCGCCGCAGGAACCTGAGATTGTACACAGACAATGGCGGTCCAGGAAAACAGGGTAAAAAAGGCTACGATTCCCTGGAAGGTAAAGAGCCGCAGAGACGGGTCGCCCCCAATGTCCCCAGGTGCGTCGGCCGGGTCCATAGAGCTGTCCGGCGTTCCCGCATCGCTTCCACCGGGTGTACCGGCATCCGGGTCCAGGCCGGAAGTGTCACTGGCGTTGAAGTCCCCATCCCCGTGGCCCAGGCCGAAGAGGGAGAGAACGACCTGCAAAAGCAGCAGCAGCGACGCGGGAAACGCAATGCAGTAGAGAACCTTGAGTAAGCTGGACAGACCTTCCCACCATTCAAACATAAGCAACACCTCTCTGCTGTAACTTCAAATTACCATAATTATACCGATTTCGATAACATCTGTCAATATAATTTACGCAAAATATGAAGAAGTTTTGAATAAGGCCAGAGTGCGCCGTCGAAAAAGGACAATTTTTTCGAGGAAATTTTCGCATACGCCCCTTGTAATTCTCTTTCAAATCTGATAAAATACTTATGTAAACAAGATTTACTTTGCGCAAGGTGGTGAGAGAAATGTCAAAGCAGGCTCTTGGTCAGAAAATCAAGGAGCTGCGTCTCGCAAAGAAATTGACGCAGCGGGAAGTGGTAGGAGATTTCATCACCCGTAACATGCTCAGCCAGATCGAAAGCGGCACGGCCACCCCGTCGGTACGCACGCTTGCATATTTGGCGAAGGTGCTGGAGGTGCCTGTTTCCACCCTGCTGGAGAGTGAAGAAACGCAGGGGGTAGCAGCTGATCTGGCGGAGGCGAAGCGGCTCTACCGCCAAGGAAAATTAAAGCCGTGCATGGCGGCGCTCTCTCGGGTGGAAGAGGAATTTGCTGACGAAGCGAACGCCCTCAAAGCGAAGGCTAGCCTGAAGCTGGCGCAGGAGGCGCTTTTGGCGGGGGACTTTGACCAGGTACGCGGGCATGCCGGGAATGCCATCGCGTTCAACGACGACACCATCTATGGTTCTCAGTCCATCAAAGCGGAAGCTCTGCTGTGCCTCGACGAGGTGACAAACGAGGGCTGGGATTACTTTATGCAGTACCAGAGCGCGCTGCAGTCCTCTTTTCTCAGCGCCCATTCCTCCCTCATCAACGCCGAGATGTACTTAAACGAGGGCAATTTCGATCAGGCGCAGATTGTGCTGAAGTCGCTGGAAGGGGGAGGGTACAGCGAAAGCATAGACATGGGGCGTATCAAGCTGCTGCAAGGCCGCGTGGCTATGGGGCGCGGAAAGTGGGACGAAGCCCTTTGTCTCTTCCGGGAAGCGGACGAATGCTGGGCGGACCTGCCTAGGCACGCGCTGCGGCCTTCCCTGTACCAGAATATGGAGCAATGTGCCATTGAGCTGGGGGATTACAAGCAGGCCCATTACTTTGCCACCATGCGCCTTGCGCTAGCCACCGGCGAGGCGCCGCCCTGCGAGCCGCAGGAGGAAGTGAGCAAAGTCCCGAACCACCGCGTGATACGCTAAGGAAACCTATGCGAACAGGAAGAGATTCATGCGGGAAAAAGCCTGGCATCCAAGCTTGGATGCCAGGCTTTTTCGGTTTGCTAACTGCATTTTTTCAACCCTGCGCTGCAAACGAGGGGAGGAATAAGTCGTACCTGCTTGCGAAGAAAGGCGAAAGGAGAATCAGGACTCGGCCGGGAGGGAAGAAACGTCTAGGGGTTCGGACGATTCCAGCTGGGAAGATTCCGAGTAGGAAGAATCCGATTGAGGAGAATCGTTTCCGTCTTCAGGTCTGCTGGAATACGGATCATAAGAATCGCCGTAAGAGGGATTGTGCAGTTCCTCATATGAGGTCAAGCGTCCATCCTCATACCGCCCGGTATAGAGATTGGGAACCGTATCCCCAAGCGTTGAAAGGCCCCTGTAGTTGATCAGGTTCAGGCGTACCGCGTCCGGTTTCTCGACGACATACTCCACATAAAGCCGTGCGCCGGTCATATTATAATTCATGGAGCTTGGGCCTCCTGTGATGGTCATTGTACCGTCCTCAGACACGGTTTTTACATTGTCCCGGTACAGGGTAAGCAGCTGGTCGCAGGCCTCCTTGTCATTATAACGCACCGTAATGTTACGGGTAACCCGCAGTTGGTTGGAAGGTATTATCTTTACGTCGGCGCTCTGGTCGTCCAGGGTCAGCGTCGTGGCATCGGAAGCATCGATCTTATCCGATACGGCGACCGAGTACTGGTACCGGTCCATCCTTTCCTCCAGCCATACCTTGGTCACGTCGCTTTGGAAAACAGCGGTGACGCCGTAGGCAATCAGGCTGCCCACCAGAATCAAGCAAACGAAGAAGATGCTCAAACCGTCAAACTGAATGCGGGGTTTTTCATCTTTGGAAAAGTAGAGGTAGAGGAGCATTTCAATCCCTAGGAGGATCATGATGATGGGCCAGCCGATGGCAATGGCCTTGCCGAAGTTTAGGTCGGTAAAGTTGGAAACCAGCAGCAGCACTCCCGCTACAATCAGGATCGCCGCCATGGAAATGTTGCCTACGCGCCAGCGCCTCATTTGTCTTCCTCCTTCGTGTCAGAATGTAGGTCCTGCTCGTAATAGGGAATATCCTCCTCCTTAGGGGCCTTAGGCTTAGTGGCTTTGAGCAGATAAACACCGCCGAAAATCAGAGCGCCGGCCACAAGAATCTGCCAGAAGAGATTGCGGATGCTACGGATGAGATTGAAAATTCGGTTGATCTGTTCGCTGGAATAGTTATTGGAAGAAAGGATCATATCCAGGACGATGTTAAAGCCATTGTTAAGCAGGAAGAGCACGCCCAGCACAATCAGGATCCAGGCCAGAATTTTGCCCCAGCTCTTGCCTTTGGGCGTAAACTTGTCAGGAAGGTGGAGCCATTCGAAGATGCCCAGATTTTCCTGGGCCATCTGCCGGGGGTCCACCAGCTGCTGATTGATCAGGTTCTTCTTGGTTACCGCGTCAAAAATGCTGTAGCAGAAGAAGACCGGCAGAAAGAACAGCAGCAGGGAAAAAACGTTCCCGAAGAAGCTGACGGTAAGGCTGCTTAAAAAGATGGTTCCGAAAAAGAGGACCATCAGCTGAATGCCCTGTTTGATCAGACCCAGGTACATGTGGCCCGCGCCGGGCAGAAAAGAAAAGAGAATGGTCAGGAAGGTGCTTTTTGTTTTCATTTCGTCGTCTCCTTTTCGGATTGGGATGAGGCCTTTGCGTTGCTGCCCTTGAGCCAGTCGGCCAGTATGTCGTAAAGCTTAGGGGAATCTTCTTCCTTGCCTTCGTAAGCGTCTTGGTTGAGATGTTCCTCTTCCTTTTGCGTAGGCTTGGGTGCGGCCATGGAGTTGAGCCCCGTGGTAATCTGCCCGGTAAACTGAGTCAGTGCGTTGGCGCTGGCGGGCAGAGCCTGGGCCAGGCCTTCGCCGAAGTTTGTGAAAGCGCCGGTGAAGGTGATGACCAGTGTGGCCACGGCCGCAGCCGTGTAACACCAGATCATCCTCCTGCGAAATTGTGGCGTCACCGTTTTGAGCACTGGCTTGGGAACGGGCCGTACCGCAGGCAGGGAATCCATCACCTCATCGGCGAAGTCCACCCCACAAACCTTTTGCCCTTCCAGCAGACCGGTAAACGTTTGAAGACAATGGTCGCAGCCGAAGAGATGCGCTTCCATTTCGTCCCGGCGTTCCTCGTCCAAGGTGTTATCTATGTATTGCCGCCACTGCGCCTCGTCGTAATGCTTCGTCACAATTCTCACCCCACTTTCTTTTAATCATCTGTTTGGCCCGGTAGAGCTGGGATTCCACGGTTTTTTGTGCCTGGCCAGTGATGGCGGCGATCTGCGCCACGCTGCGGCCTTCCATATGCCGCAGCCGGACCACCCTGGCGTACCGTTCCGGGAGACTGTCGATCACCGTCAGGAGTTTCCGGTACTCGTCGCGAAGCTCCACATCCTCCTCAAATTCTCCGCCCGAAGGCTCATTCCCGTTCTCAGGGAATTCCGTGGTATGCTGGAGATGTCGGGTCCATTTCCGCTTAACGTCGATCGCTTTGTTGGTCGCAATGCGGCAGATCCAGGTTTTAAAGCCACGCCCCTCGTACCGGTCCAGCGACAGATACGCGTGGATAAACGCCTCCTGTGCCACATTTTCCGCTTCCATTTCATCTCGCAGGATGGAATAAGCGATGGAGTAGAGCAGGCCCTGGTACTGTTTGACGATCTCTTCAAACAGTTCTTTTTCGCCGGATAAAATCCTTGCGACCAGTTCTTCTGCATGGGCCATCGGCTTTCCTCCCATCCTTTGAATTTCGTTTCCTTGGTACCAGTATAATAGACGCGGGCCGAAAACAAAACCCTGCAAAATCGCCCATGGAAATAGTCGGCAGTTTCTCCGCACGGATTCCGGCATTTTTGCAAATGTTGCACACCGTCTTCGGTATACTCGGGACAAGCGCCGCATATTTATGGGTAGCAGTCACACAAAGAAGGAAATACTGTCACAATTGCACAATTCAAACGATAAAAATTCATGAGCTAAGAAAATTTTTATGAAATGCGCTAATTTTTCTTGAATTGTGTGGGCAAATACGCTATAATTATCCCTGTCGGTATTTTGGAACTGTGAAACATGGCGATACCGAAATGGCAAAGATGCCAAGTTCGTGCAAATAAGTACATCGGAAGGGGAATCTTACCTTGAAACAGTATTCGGCCAAAGACATTCGTAATGTTGTTCTTACGGGACATGGCGACTCAGGAAAGACCTCTCTGGCAGAGGCCATGTTGTTTCTCGCAGGAGCGACGGACCGCCTGGGCAAGGTAGCCGACGGCAATACCGTGTGCGACTTTGACCCGGAGGAAATCAAACGCAAAACTTCCGTTTCCACGGCGGTCGCGCCGCTGGAATGGTTGAATAAAAAGATCAATGTGATCGACACGCCCGGCCTGTTCGACTTTGCAGGCGGCCTGTGCGAGGGAATCCGCGCGGCAGAGCTGGCAGTGATCGTGGTATCCGGCAAGACCGGCGCATCCGTTGGCGCGGAAAAAGGATACAAGGCGGCGGAGAAGCGCGGTATCCCGAAATACTTCTTCATCAGCCGTCTCGACGAAGAGAACAGCGATTTTTTCAAAAGCTACCAGTCCCTCAAGGACGCGTTCGGTGTGACGGTCTGCCCGATTATTATGCCCCATGTGGAAAACGGCAAGATCGACTGCTTTGTGGATCTTTTGAAGCTCAAGGCCTATTCCTGCAGCGGCGGCAAACGGCATGAGGTCCCCATGCCCGACGTGGATGACCGCTTAAGCGAAATGCGCGATGCCATAGCGGAAGCCGTGGCACAGACCAGCGAAGAATTGATGGAAAAGTATTTCAGCGGCGAGGAGTTTACCTCCGAGGAGCTGATTGCTGGGGTTTCCTCCGGTGTGCGCAACGGGGAAATTACCCCGGTGTTGGGCGGTTCCGCATCCACTCTCGACGGCGTTGGTCTTTTGATGGATAACATTGTGTCCCTGGCTCCCTCGGCAGAGGAAGCGGCGGGCGAGATGGGGGAGACCCCTTCCGGCGACGCAGTGGAGCTGAAAGTGAACGAGAGCGAGCCCACCGCCGCGATTGTTTTCAAAACAGTGGCCGATCCCTTCGTGGGCAAGCTTTCCTATTTTAAAGTGATCTCTGGCAAGATGACGCCGGAAACCCAGATGGTCAATTCCCGTACCGGGGCTACTGAGAAAATCGGCAAGCTGTTGACCATCCGAGGCAAAAAGCAGGAGGATACGCCTTGCGTGGTAGCTGGAGATATCGGCGCAGTGGCGAAGCTTACCTCTGCCAACACCGGCGATACCTTGGCGGCTGTGTCCCGTCCGGTTACTTTGGCGGGAATCGACTTCCCGGCACCCAGCCTTTCCAAGGCGGTCACGCCCAAGGCAAAGGGCGATGAGGAAAAGATTGCGGCGGGTTTGGCAAGACTCAAGGAAGAAGACCCCACCATCCGGGTGGAAAACAATATCGAGACCCATCAGATGATTCTAAGCGGCCTGGGCGAGCAGCATCTGGACGTGATTGTTTCCAAGCTCAAGCAGAAGTTTGGTGTGGACGTGGAGCTTTCCGCACCTAAGATTGCCTACCGGGAAACCATCCGCAAGAAGGTGAAGGTCCAGGGCCGGCATAAGAAGCAATCGGGCGGCCACGGCCAGTTCGGCGACGTGTGGATCGAGTTCGAACCCTGCGATGGGGATGATCTGGTGTTTGAAGAAAAGGTGTTCGGCGGCGCGGTGCCCAAGAACTTCTTCCCGGCGGTGGAAAAGGGTCTACGTGACTGTGTACAGGCAGGCGTGCTGGCGGGCTATCCCATGGTGGGCCTGAAGGCCACATTGGTGGACGGCTCCTACCACCCAGTGGACTCTTCAGAAATGTCCTTTAAAATGGCGGCCAGCCTCGCTTACAAGGCGGGTATCCCTCAGGCGGGCCCGGTTCTCCTCGAACCCATCGGCAGCCTGAAGGTGTACGTGCCGGAGGCGAAGATGGGCGACATCATCGGGGAAGTCAACAAGCGCCGCGGCCGCGTGTTGGGTATGGATGCGGGTCCGGACGGTTTGCAGGAAGTCAGCGCCGAGGTGCCGGTGGCGGAAATGGCGGACTTTACCACCTATCTGCGCCAGGTGGCCCATGGCCGCGGGCATTTTACCTTGACCTTTGAGCGTTACGAGGAAGCGCCTCCCTTTGTGGCCCAGAAGGTCATTGAGGAAGCAAAGAAAGCCGAATAAACGTACAGAATAAAAAGAAATCAGCCCTGTCTGTTTCCGGACAGGGCTGGTTTTTGTGTTTCTCAGAGGCAGCATGGGCGCTGGGAACGCGCACATACATCAGCTATGGGAGGATGCCTTACCGGGAACAGAAGAATTCCCGCCCAGCCGCACCTTTCTTTAAGAGGACGTGGAAGAAGCCGATTGGGAGGGGAGGGGAGCGGAGGATTCCGGAAGGGCGGACGGGGTGTAGGGGTATGGTCGCGCATAGGGACCTCTTTCCGTAGGATCTGGCGCATAGGTGAGCGAGCCGTGCTCGGCTACATAATAGTAGATCTCCTCCATCAGCGCATACATGCGATTCAGATCGTCTACAGAATATCCGCCGGTGATACATGGCTTATCATATCCATCAAAGCAGGAAAAGCCCGTATCCAAGGTATAGCGAATGCGCCCGCCGCCTTTCACAGTAAACTCCAGAGAGTAGCTCCAGCCTCCGACACGGTGCAAGGGCGATCTGGAACGTCTGTGAAAACGAAAGGTATCCAATTCCTCAAGAACCTGAGCGATGTATGCGGTATCAGGGGTTTCATATCGCGCATAGAGCCAAGCGTCAATTTCCATGGATTCAATTTCCTCTGCTTTGAGAGAAATCGCGTCGGAAAAGCCGATGTTTGCATAGAGGGCGTAATCCACCGCGTACCAGATTCCGCCCGCCAAGAGCACCAGCAAAAGAAAAAGAGGGAACCGATGTGGTTTCCAAGACCATTTTATCATAGCATAGACTCCTTCTGATTCCTCTGCGTTGCTATCTTAGAAAATCAGGCGATCTTTCCCTTGTCATGAAAACTATTATTCACATCCAGTCTATCAGATAACAGACGCAAAAACAACGTGATTTTAACAAAACAGCCTGCCTATAAAAAGGCAGGCTGTTTTTATTATTTGCTTTCCTCCACCGTGCAGCGCCCCTCAAAGCAAATGCCCCGCTGGGTCACGCCGCGAAACAGGAAGGCGTTTTCTCCGCTCTCGTCCGCCCCCGCGTGGATGGCGATTTCTTCGCCTTCCAAGGCTTCCTTGAGAAAGGAAATCTGATACCCGGTCAAAACCCGCCCGTCCATGCTGCCGGGAATAAAATCGGTCAGCAGGTCCGCGTAAACGGTGTTGTTAAGATGGCCGTTGTAATCGGTATCCGAATAGCGCACAGTGCGCACGCCCACCTGCGGCAGCCCGTCTGGGAGGATGAGCTTGCCCGGGTCGGATGCGCCCACGCTTTCGAGCGGCTGCATGTGAATGTCGTACTTTTCGAAGAATACCTTTGGCCGAAGCACCCGGTGGGTATGTGGGTCGATCATCGCAAAGGTCGTCACCGATTCCACCGCTGTCTCTCCCTTCGCATCCGTGAAGCGGTAGCAGCGGATGAACTGAGCCCCTTTGTTTTCCCGGTGCCAGGTGGTCAGGGAAAACCGTTCCTCCAGCGTAAGCGGACGATAAATTTTGCAGCTGGTACGGGACAGAACAAACACCAGCCCGTTGTCATAAAGCTGGGCGTAGGACATGTTCCCGCCTGACAGATGCAGCTCTCCCACCTCCTGCTGGTACTTGAGGATGGAAGAGGGCTTTAAGTGCCGGTGCTGGTCCCCGTCAAAGGTTCCCACGTGCCCGGGCATGGTATATTGAGGCGGATATCCGCCGACAAATTCGCTCACAGAGAATCCCCTCCTGATTCAGCCGTTACCGAGACATGCTCTCCCTTTGCCTGCAGCTTGAGCACACTGGGTGGATTGTCGCACTGGTTCACCAGAATGGTGGCAATGCGATCCTCCACCTCCCGGCGGATGATGCTGCGCAGGTCCCGAGCGCCATGCTTGCCGTGCCCCGCCAGTTTCGCCAGCAGCGCGGTGACCGCCTCGTCCCAGGAAATAGAGATCCCCTTTTCATCCACGGCCTCTTTGAGCTCGCCCAGCATCAGCTCTGCGATCTTTTTCAGGTCCTCCGCGTCCAAGGGCCGGAACACTACGATTTCGTCCACCCGGCTCATAAATTCAGGGCGCAAGAAGTCGGACAGGGCTTTGAGCGCCCGGTCCCGGCTGGCGTCGTAGGCGGACTTGGCGAAGCCCAGCGCGTTGGTATCCCGGCTGCCGGCGTTAGAGGTCATGACAATGACCGTATTTTCAAAATTCACCGTCCGGCCATGGGCGTCGGTCACCTTACCCTCGTCGAGAATTTGCAGCAGAATGTTCATCACATCCGGATGCGCCTTCTCGATTTCGTCGAACAGCAGCACCGAATAGGGCTTGCGGCGGACCTTCTCGGTCAGCTGCCCCGCCTCGTCGTACCCCACATAGCCAGGAGGAGAACCGATGATGCGGGAAACCGAATGCTTTTCCATGAATTCGGACATGTCCAGACGGATGAGCGTCTCCGGCGTATCGAAGAGCTCGGCCGCCAGCACCTTCACCAATTCCGTTTTGCCCACGCCGGTGGGGCCAACGAAAATGAAGGAAGCCGGCCGGCGGCGTGTACTGATCTGCACACGGCTACGGCGCACGGCAGCCGCCACGGCGGACACCGCTTCCGACTGGCCGATGATTTTCTTGCCGAGTGCCTCCTCTAAGTGAGACAGCCGTTTAAGCTCCGACTGCTCTACCCGAGCGGCGGGAATCCCCGTCCACAGCTCCACGACCTTGGCAAGGTCGCCCTTGGTCACAGCATTGCCAAGCGCCGTCGGCGCCAGCTCGTCGATTTTCGTCTGAAGTTGGGCGATTTGGGCCCGCACCGAGGCGAGAGTCTCGTAATCGGTAAATTCCGGGTCCTCCGCCATGCTTTCTTCCCGCTCGCTCAGCTCCTTGGCCCGTTCCACCGCCTTGTCGTACTCTAGAATCACGGTATTGCGCAAAGAAGCATGGGCGCAGGCTTCGTCCAACAGGTCGATGGCCTTGTCAGGCAAAAAGCGGTCGGTAATGTACCGTTCCGAAAGGGAAACGGCGGTGGCAAGAAGCGAATCCGGAATGGAAACCCGGTGGTAGGCTTCATAATAGTGCTTGATGCCCTTGAGCATCTCCACCGTTTCCTTTATCGAAGGTTCCTCCACCGTCACCGGCTGGAACCGGCGTTCCAAGGCGGAATCCTTCTCGATATACTTGCGGTATTCGGTAAAGGTAGTGGCGCCGATTACCTGGATCTCTCCCCGGGACAAGGCGGGCTTTAAGATGTTCGCCGCATTCATGGAGCCTTCCGCGTCGCCGGTACCCACCAGGTTATGCACCTCGTCAATGAATAAGATTACGTTGCCGTCGGCCTTTACTTCGTCGATCAGGCCTTTGATGCGGCTTTCAAACTGGCCGCGAAACTGGGTCCCCGCCACCAGAGCCGTCAGGTCCAGCAGGTGGATTTCCTTTTTCGCCAGCCGCATGGGCACATCCCCTGCCGCAATACGAAGCGCCAGGCCCTCGGCAATGGCGGTTTTGCCCACACCCGGCTCACCGATCAGGCAAGGGTTGTTTTTCGTGCGGCGGGAAAGAATCTGAATGACCCGGTAAATCTGCTGGTCCCGGCCGATGATGGCGTCGAGCTCTGAGCGCTTGGCCTTCTCGGTGAGGTTGGTGCAGTACATGTCCAAATACTTGCGCTTTTTGCCGTTCTTTTCCTTTGACCGGCGTCCCCGCTTGGGTGCCGACTCCTCCTCGCCGTCTACTTCCCCGACCACATGCTCCAACTCTTCCTCTTCCGACCCGGGCTGGGCGCCGAAGAGGTTTTGCAAAAACGGATAGGTAGCTGCTCCGCCCGGCTCAAAGTTTTCATCGTCCGGGTCGCCTGCGGCACTAATCATGTCCGTCATCTGTTCGCTTAGATTCTCAATATCGGAGTCGCTGACTCCCATCTTGTTCATCAGGTCGTTGACCGGCTTGATACCCAGTTCCTTTGCGCACACCAGGCAGAGGCCTTCGTTATAGCTTTTGTCGCCTTCCATGCGGGTGATGAACACAACCGCCATGCGTTTTTTGCATCTGCTGCACATCATGATTGATTACCCCCCTGCATCCCAATGGGACGCGGTACAAATATAGGGAACATCGCCCAACTCGTCCGAGTTTTGCGTATCCGTTTGCGAAAGAAAAGGGGCCCGGCCACATTTGTTACAGGCCGCGCCGCCTTTGAACCGTTATTTTTTTGGCGTTGCCTTGAGCAGTTGAAAGAAGAGCATGGCATACCGGATCAAGGCGAACACCATGAACGCCGCTACGATTGCCACCAGAATGGTGATGGCCAAATCGTTCATAGCCGGGATAAAAACAATGACCAGCATCACCGCGTAGAACACCATGGTCGCCACCTTGCCGAACCACAACGCCGCGGTAGGCCGTGCGCCCCGGCGCAGAAGCACCAGGCTGCCGATGCCCATGAGGATTTCCTTTGCAAGGAAGATCAGCACCAGAGGGATCAAAAATTTATTCTGCTGATGCATGATCGCGATGCAGATGACCACCGTCGCCTGAGTAAGCTTGTCGGCAATGGGGTCAAGAATCTGCCCGAGCTGGGTGATTTGATTGAAATGCCGGGCAATATAGCCGTCGAGCATGTCGGTAGCGCCGGAGATGAGAAGCACCACGCCCGCGGAAATCCCGTAGTCCACCGCCGAACGTTCTAGGTACAGATAGATAAACAGCGGGATCAGCAAAATCCGGAACACCGACAGCAGGTTCGGGATAGTCAAATTCTTTTTAAAGTAAGACATATCGGATATCATTCCTTCCGAAGAGCAATTCATTCTGTTTGCCGATTCGTTCTTTTAAACAGCCGCGAACAGCCCTTCGGTAAACTGCAACAGAATGTTGTGATCGAGGACAAAGCGGAACAGGTAAGAGCTTTCGATGGTCTGGGTATTCAGGAAGGGGATGGTGTCTCCCCACAAGGTTATGGCAAACCAGCACAGCGCCGTGACACACAGCGCCATAATGGCGGCGTTTAGTAGCCCCAAGACTCCGCCCAAAAACCGGTTGACGCCCCGCACAATCGGAATGTTGACCACCAGGTTGGCCGTACGGGATAAAAGCCGGATGAGAAACCAGCCCAAAATCAGGAATACCAAAAGCAGGATACCGCGCAGCATGAGGATGACCACCGGTTTTACCACCGTGTCCACAATGGCTGCCGCCGCCGCGGCGCTTTGCCCGGCGATGGACTCCTGAATCTGCGGCGCCAAATCCTGCACCGAATAGCCAAAACTTTCGATGAGCGAGGAAAGGAAGCCAGGAAGGCCCGCAACCGCCTGCCCGATGATGTCCTCCAATTCGGTGGAGGAAACGGTGGCCAGCTGTACCTGTACCCGGTCTACCAAGGCGTTACGCAAGCCTGCGTCAAACAGCCAGTCCGCCGCCGCGAAGGAAAGAAACACCGCCGCGAAGAATACCGCAATGTTCCCCACCGTGCGGATAAAAATAGAGGTAAATCCCCGCCTTGCCGCCGACCAAATGAGCAAAAACGCCAGCGCAACGAGAATCAGATCGAGAAAAAGTCCCATATCAAAAAACAGGCCCCTTTCAGGCAAAATGAGAAGTACACTTGCTTTTCTTAGACGTAGCAAAAAAGAAAAACACTGCTGATTAAAACCAACCATCGGTTTTTCCCAAAACTGCCATAGGCGTAACAAATATACTATAGCACAATCGCCGCCGTATTTACAAGCATATGCTGCATTTTGCCCCAAAATGTTGTAGCCTATCCCATACGAAAACCGGCATGCAGCCGATAGGCCGCATGCCGCACGAAGCTTCCCCTTAACTGATAAAATCCTTGAGCTTGTCGAAAAAGCCCTTGCGCTTTTGGTAATTGTGGTCGGAAGCGTTCGACTCGAATTCCTTGAGCAGTTCCTTTTGCTTTTCGGTCAGGTTCTTGGGGACCTCGATGGTCACCCGGACAAACTGGCTGCCCTTGCCCCGGCCGTTTAAGTGGGGAATACCCCGGTCCTTGAGCTTAAACACGTCCCCAGGCTGGGTGCCCTCGTGCACGTGGTAGCTGACTTTGCCGTCCAGGGTAGGAACCGTGATGTCCGCCCCCAGAGCCGCCTGGGAGAAGGTCAGGGGAATCTCGCACCACACATCGAACCCGTCCCGCTCAAAGAGAGGATGGGGCCGCACGTTGACGGTAATGTGCAGGTCGCCCGCCGGGCCGCCGTTGGCGCCGTAGTCGCCCTGGCCCCGCAGGTTGACGCCCTGGCCATCGTCGATACCAGCCGGGATAGTGACCTCCAGCCGCCGCGAACGTCGGATCTGGCCGGTGCCGCTGCAGTTTTTACAGGGTGTGTCGATGATCTTGCCCTTGCCCCGGCATTTCGAACAGGTGCGCTGGGTCTGCATCACGCCGAAGGGGGTGCGCTGGGTCACCCGGACCTGGCCTCTGCCTCCGCATTCCGGACAGGTTTTCGGGGAAGTCCCCTTTGCTGCACCCGAACCGCCGCATTCCGGGCAGTTCTCCACCCGCGGTGCGTTTACCTCCACCTTGCAGCCCTTGGCCGCCTCCTCAAAGGAGATGGTGACGGCGGTGTTGATGTCCGCGCCGCGTCTTGGAGCGTTGGGGTTGGCAGAGCGGCTGCTGCCCCCGCCGAAGATGGAGCCGAAGATATCGCCTAAGTCCCCCATGTCGCCGAAGTCAAAGCCGCCGAAGCCGCCGCCTCCATAACCGCCGGCGCCGTACCCGCCGCCCGCGCCATAGCTGGGGTCTACTCCGGCATGGCCAAATTGATCGTAACGCGCCTTTTTGTTGCTGTCCGAGAGAACCTCGTAGGCTTCGTTAACCTCCTTGAACTTGGCCTCGGCATCTTTGTCGCCGGGGTTTAGATCCGGATGGTATTGTTTTGCCATCTTGCGATAGGCCTTTTTGATTTCGTCCTCCGACGCGTTTTTTTCCACGCCGAGTACTTCGTAATAGTCGCGTTTTTGAGCCAAAGTAATCCCGCCTTGTATGAAAAGTCATGGGTCGTGGCCGCCGGGCGGCCACATGCGTCTGCTATGTAACCGCTCTTCCATAAACAGGCGAACGCGTAAGGAGGAAACTCCCCCTTACGCGGTACGTCGCCCGGTTTGGTTCAAACGGGTTTCTTATTTCTTGTCGTCATCCACGTCGTGGAACTCTGCGTCGTAAACGTTGCCGTTTTCATCGGTCTTGGGGCCGTCGTTGGGCGTGCCGGCACCGGAGGAAGCTTGCTGCTGAGCGGCGTTATAGATTTTCTCGCCCACCTTCATCAGCGACTGCTGCAACTTCTCCTGGGCGGCCTTGATCATCTCCACGTCGGTTCCCTTGAGCGCTTCCTTGAGGGCGTCAATGTCCTTCTGGACCGCGTCTTTTTCCGCCGCATCAATCTTGTCGCCTGCTTCGGTGAGGGTCTTCTCCGCCTGGTACACCATCTGGTCGGCGGCGTTCTTCGTGTCTACCTCTTCGCGGCGCTTCTTGTCTTCCGCTGCGAACTGCTCGGCGTCCTTGACCGCTTTTTCAATGTCGTCCTTGCTCATGTTGGTATTGGAGGTGATGGTGATGTGCTGTTCCTTGCCGGTGCCCAGGTCCTTGGCGGACACATGGACGATGCCGTTTGCGTCGATGTCGAAGGTGACCTCGATCTGCGGCACGCCGCGGGGCGCGGCCGGGATGCCGTCGAGACGGAACATGCCCAGGGTCTTATTGTCACGGGCGAACTCGCGCTCGCCCTGCAGAACATGGACTTCCACGGAAGTCTGCCCGTCGGCAGCGGTGGAGAACACCTGGCTCTTCTTGGTGGGGATGGTGGTGTTGCGGTCGATGACCTTGGTCATGACGCCGCCCATGGTCTCGATGCCCAGGGACAAAGGCGTAACGTCCAGAAGCAGCAGGCCCTTAACCTCGCCGCCCAAAACGCCTGCCTGGAGCGCCGCACCGATGGCCACGCATTCGTCGGGGTTGATGCCCTTGAAGGGCTCTTTGCCGGTGAACTTCTTGATGGCTTCCTGCACCGCGGGAATGCGGCTCGAGCCGCCCACCAGAAGGATCTTATCCAGCTCGTTTACGGAAAGGCCGGAGTCCTTGAGGGCCTGGCGAACCGGGCCCATGGTGTTTTCCACCAGATCCGCGGTCAGCTCGTTGAACTTGGCACGGGTAAGCGTCATGTCCAGATGCTTCGGGCCGGTGGCGTCGGCGGTGATGAAGGGGAGGTTGATCTGGCTGGTGGTCACGCCGGACAGCTCGATCTTTGCTTTTTCCGCCGCTTCCTTTAATCGCTGCATGGCCATCTTGTCATTCGACAGGTCCACGCCGGTTTCCGCCTTAAAGTTCTGTACCATCCAGTTGATGACCCGCTGGTCGAAGTCGTCGCCGCCCAGGCGGTTGTTGCCGGCAGTGGCCAGGACCTCCTGCACGCCGTCGCCCATCTCGATGATAGACACGTCGAAGGTGCCGCCGCCCAGGTCGTAGACCATAACCTTTTGATCGGTTTCCTTATCAATGCCGTAGGCGAGCGCCGCGGCAGTGGGTTCGTTAATAATGCGCTTGACCTCCAGGCCCGCGATGGTACCCGCGTCCTTGGTGGCCTGGCGCTGGGCGTCGGAGAAGTAAGCCGGAACCGTGATGACCGCCTCGGATACCTTCTCGCCCAGGTACGCTTCCGCGTCCGCCTTGAGCTTTTGCAGGATCATGGCGGAGATTTCCTGGGGCGTATAGGCCTTGCCGTCGATGGTGACCTTGCGGTTGGTGCCCATGTCCCTCTTAATGGAAGCGATGGTGCGGTCAGGGTTGGTGATGGCCTGGCGCTTTGCCACCTGGCCCACCATGCGTTCGCCGTTCTTAGAAAGCGCCACCACCGACGGGGTGGTACGCGCGCCTTCCGCGTTGGTAATGACGACCGGTTCGCCGCCCTCGATGACGGCTACACAGCTGTTCGTCGTACCCAAATCTATGCCGATTACCTTTGCCATACTGAAATTCCTCCTAAACGGTTTGATTTTCTATCTGTGAATCTATGAAAAACGCTGCGAACGTTAATTGGCTACCTTGACCATGCTGTAACGGATGACCCGGTCGCCGGTTTTATAGCCCTTCTGGAAGCACTCGACGATTTCGCCGTCTCCCGCTTCCTCGTCCTCCACATGCATCACCGCATGATGCAAGGACGGGTCGAGCGTTTCGCCCACCGTGGGGATTTCCTCCACCTTGAGCTTTGCAAGGGCATCGAGAAACTGCTTGTGGATCATTTCCACACCCTTCTTAATGTCCTGCGCGTCCCCCTGGGCGGTCAGCGCCCGCTCCAGATTGTCAAGCGCCGGGAGAAACTCCGCAACCGTCGACGCCTTCGCGTCGTTCCAAGTAGCGTCCTTTTCCTTGGCGGTGCGTTTGCGGTAGTTGTCGTACTCCGCCGCCGTGCGCAGCAGCAGCTCCTTTTGCTCTTTGAGCTCCTTTTGCAGCTGCTCCACCTGCGCCTGCAACGGATTTTCCGCCTCAGGCTCCTTCGCCGTGTCCTGCTCCTGATTTTCCGCCGCTTTGTTTTGAACCGTCTCGTTTTCCGCGGCCTTCGTTTCCGCCTTTGCGTCTTTCTTTTTCAATGTGCGTCCCACCTTCTATGTTTGTTGTGAATCCGCTTGTGACCCGCCTCCTTCGTCCAGGTCCTCCGATAGGAGGTTGCCTAAACGCAGGGCGAAATATTCAAGGCTTGGGATGATTTTTGAATAATTCATCCGGCTCGGTCCGATGACGCCGATGGTGCCGCCCTCCCGGCTGCCCAGCCGGTACCGGGCGATGACCACGCTCGAACCCGACAGCTCCGGGGTGGGGCTTTCGCTTCCCAGCACCACGTTCACGCCTCCGTGGTATTGATGGAGCAACTCGGCAAGCTCCTTGCGCTTGGCTAAAAACTCCATAAGCCGCCGTACGTGCTCCCCGTCAAACTCCGGATGGATCAGCAGGTTCGCCTGGCCTTCCAGCCGTACCTGCGCCTGTGCCGCCTCGCTCGCCGTCTCGTACAGGCCGATGAGCAGCGGGGTCATGGTGAAGGCGTGTTCCCCTAAAGACGCGGCCAGCGTCTGGACAAAGGGAAGACAGATGTCCGACAGGGGCACGCCGCAGACATGTTCGGCCGTCACCCGGCGAAACCGTTCGCACAGCTCCGGGGTAATGTCCGTGTCGGTCTTAAACAGCTTCGATTTCATCATGCCCGCCGACGTGACCAGTAAAAGGATGGCTAGCCGCCGTCCCGCCGCGATCAGCTCGCATTTGAGAATGACCGCCGTCTCGCTTTCCGGGGTGGTGGACAATGCCGCAAACCGGGTCAGCTGCGCCAATGCCAGCGACGCGTTTTCCAAAAGCCGTTCCGGGTCGTCGGCGTGTTCCTCCAGCATTGTATCAATAAACCGGCGCTCTTCCTTTGTTACCGGGGCATGGGACATAAGCTTGTCAATATACAGCCGGTATCCTTTCGGGGACGGAATCCGCCCAGCCGAGGTGTGCGGCTGCTCCAAGAGGCCAAGCTCGGAAAGCTCAGCCATGTCGTTGCGGATGGTAGCAGAGGAAACCGCTCGGTCGAGGGCCTCCTGCAACGCTTTGGAACCAACTGGTTCGCCCGTGTTGATGTAAGCCTCGATGAGAGCGGACAGCACCTTTAATTTGCGCTCACCAAGCTCCATGGTTACAAACCTCCAGACTGTTTTAGCACTCAATAACTTAGAGTGCTAATCTGAGTATTAATTTACCATTCCCGTTCTTCTTTGTCAAGAGGCCATTTGTAAATACTTTATGTACAAACGAAAAAAGGCGGCCACCCCGGTATGGGGCGGCCGCCTTTGGCATGTTCTTTAAACAAGGGCATAGAAGAGGGCGCTGCCGAAGGAGAAAAGCCCCACCAGAAAAACGCATGCATACTGGGGCCAGCGGATGGGTCGTTTCGCCCGCTCGGTTATCATTTGCCCGGCCAGCGCCAGGAAGAACCCGCCGCATAAAATGGCCGACGCCATATACCGCACGTCCATGGTACAGGCGTGAGGCATTTGAAAGCAGAAGTTTAAGTAAGAGGCTGCTTGCAGCAGCACGTTCCCGGCAAGCAGGGCCAGCGGGAGCCGAGGGCCCCGACCGAACCCTTTGACAAGGCAATAGACAAACGCCGCTGCAATCAGCAAAAGCATCGCCAGGTTTGCATAGACGAGAACCCAGGCGAAGGGGGCGAGGGCCTGGTAGCTGGCCTCGCCGAAGAGGGAGTTCTTGACCACGTACATGGGGATGTTGTAATCGTCCGCCACCGACACGTAGGGAGAGCCGGTGAACTGGTCAAAAGGCAGGGAAAAGAGCCGCTGGAAAACGGAATAGTTGCCCACATACTGAAAGCTGTCCTCCGGCAGCATGGGTACGTAGCCGAAGGGCTGGCCGAAGCGCAGAAAATTGCGCACCGAGTACCATAGCCCCAGCGGCGCGCATACCGCCCCAAAGGCCGCGAACTGGCCCACCAAGCGTCCCTTTTTCCTCGATTTGAGAAACCCATACAGCAGCACGGGCGCCACCAAAATCGCCACAATGCCGCAGGAGAGCTTGGTCATCATGCCAAGCCCGATGCACAGCGCCAGCAGCAGGATGTTGCCGAAGGTCTGCCGATAGTACCACCGGATGGTAAACAAAACGGTAAGCAGGAAGAACAGGAGCATTAGAATGTCGTTGTTGATGCCGCTGCTCATGTAGAGCATGGTGGGGTGGAAGGCGGCGAAGAGAAGGGCGCACAGCTGAAAAACCGGGGAAAGACGGAAATAGGCGAGAATCTTTTGAAGCACCACTAAAATCGCCATGGAGTAGAAGACGGTCAGAAGCTGGATGTTTTCCACGCACCGTTCCACCGAGAAACCCAAAAGCAGCCCCGCCTTGACCCACAGGGCTGAGATTATATGATGAAGGGGCGGCTGGTAGAACTGCCAGTCGTCGCTCTGAGGAAGGGTTCCCTCTTCCCAGAGAAGCTGCATGTATCCCAAGTGCCCCTGACCGCCCAAGCCCTCCACGTCGTGCTGGCGGATGGTATAAGGCGTAGCGGCCATGTAAAGAATACGGAGGAACAAGGCCCCCGCCAGCATGAGAAACACCGCCTGCTGCAAGGTAAGCTTGCCCGACAGGTACCGGGCCGCCCCCACGCAGGCGGCCGTCCCTACCAGAAGCAGCAGC
Source organism: Solibaculum intestinale (assembly GCF_040096205.1). Classification (NCBI taxonomy): domain Bacteria; kingdom Bacillati; phylum Bacillota; class Clostridia; order Eubacteriales; family Oscillospiraceae; genus Solibaculum; species Solibaculum intestinale. The sequence goes on from NZ_JBBMFD010000014.1 coordinate 56,555, forward strand.
ACGGCCCGCCAGACGGCGCTTTGAAACAAGGTGATTTGGCTCTGGTCGAAGAAGAAAAAGAGCAAAAGGAGAATCCCGCCCGTCGCCGCCAGAAAGGGGGCGAAGCGGATGGACGGGGGAGAACCGATGGCAGTGTGCGGATTCAACAGACCGCCTCCTTGCGTCGTCAGATGGATTCGGGCCATTTTGACCCGTCAGGATACGGACAGGACAGGCCCTTCTTTCTTGCCCGCACCAGCACGAAACAGCCGCAGTACCGGCAGGCCCCGTCAAAGAGGGCGCCGCACTTCTGACAGACTTTCAGCCTCGCCTGATAGGCCTCGTCGCTTACACACCGTTCCTCGGGCAGGGAAGCGGCGTATTCTTCCACCGTCCGGCGGAAGGCTTCCCCGTCCGTCCGTTCCAGGCAGCGGGGGCAGGGGACCGGATGGGTCATCGGACCGTCACCACCGCCACCGATTTGGCCGGCAGGGTGAAGGATAGGACGTCCTCATTTAAGGTTACGGGAAGAGACATCGGCTTAACCGTTTCGCCCGCCTCAAAATCGTTGCCGGCGTTCATGGCATGTGCCGTGAGCACCCGGCCGGCGGCTTCCTGCACCGCTTTGCCCCGAAGTTCACAGGTAACCGATTCGCTTTCATTGGGACTCAGGTTGCACAAAGTCAGGTTTACAGCCCCGTCCTCCGCCAAGGAGGAGGAAACGCTTACCTTGGGCAAGGTAATTTCCCCGAAGGTATAGTCGGGCGTCTGCACCGCCGCGTCAAGGAGCTTCGCATCCTGATGGACGGCGTACATTTCGATTACGTAATAGGTGGGCGTGCGGACCATTTTCGCCCCGTCGGTGAGGATGGGAGCCTGAAGGACGTTGACCAGCTGGGCGATGTTCGCCATCTGTACCCGGCGGCTGTGGCGGTTGAAAATGTTCAGAGACAGCCCCGCCAGCACCGCGTCGCGCATAGTATTGCGCTGGTAGAGGAAGCCGCGGACGGTGCCCGGCTCCTCGTCGTGCCAGGCGCCCCACTCGTCCACCAGCAGGCCGATGCGGTTTTGGGGGTCGTATTCGTCCATGATGGCGGTGTGCCGGACGATTTCTTCCTCGATTCCCGCCGCGTCTTTGAGCATTTCGGCCCATTCGGCTTCCCCGAACTGGGTGGCAGACCGGTTCTTTTTATTATAGGAGTAATAATGCAGCGTCAGCCCGTCCATAAAAGGGGCCGCTTCCCGCATGAGAACTCTCGTCCACTCATAATCGCCCCGGTTGGGACCACAGGCGATTTTATAGAGCTTATTGTCCCCATAATTGAGGCAATAGGTAGAGAACCGGCGGTACAGGTCTGCGTAATACTGGGGCCGCATGAAGCCGCCGCAGCCCCAGTTTTCATTGCCCACACCGAAATACTTTACCTTCCACGGTTCCTTGCGGCCGTTTTCCTCCCGAAGCTTCGCCATGGGGGATACCCCGTCAAAGGTCATGTACTCGATCCATTCCTGCATTTCCTGAACCGTGCCGCTGCCTACGTTGCCGTTGATATAGGGCTCGCATCCCAGCTGCCTGCACAGCTCGAAGAACTCGTGGGTGCCGAAGGAATTGTCCTCCACCATTCCGCCCCAGTGGACGTTGATCATCTTTTTGCGGGACTCTTTGGGTCCGATTCCGTCCTTCCAATGGTAGGTATCCGCAAAGCAGCCGCCCGGCCAGCGTAGCACCGGGATCTTCATTTGTTTGAGCGCCTCCACCACGTCGGTGCGCATACCGTTGCGGTTTGGAATCTGGGAATTCTCGCCCACATAAAGTCCTTCGTAGATACAGCGGCCCAGGTGCTCGGCAAACTGGCCGTACAGGTTGCGGTTGATGGTGTGCTGAGGCTGGTCGGCGTTGATGGTAAGGATCGCCATAGTGTCATCCATCCTTTGTGTGAATCGTTATTTTTATAAGGAGAACCTGGAAAGAGCCGGAGCCTTTCGTCCCCGTGCCACCGGGAGAAGATTTTCTCGCTCCAAAACCTTTTTTGCCTTTATAGGCTCATGAGGGAAAGGTCGATTTGATATTCCGGGGAAAGCTGCGCTTGCTCGATGCGGCAAGCCACGCCGTTTTCCAGCTTGGGCGGGCAGTCAAAGAAAATGTCGTCCCCTTCCCGGTAGGCGGTGATTTCCAGGCGCACATCTGTGTCCCCTTTGATCTCAAAGCGGGATAAGCCAATGTCCCACACCCCGTCAATGTAATAGGTGTCTGCCGCCAGGGCGCCGTCTAAGTAAAGCCGCGCCTCGCTGCCGGCCCAATGAAGCTGCAAAAACAGGTCGTGAATGCCCTTCGGCTCGCAGGAGATGGTTACCTTCCAGGTCCGTACGTTTTCCTTCATGCAGGGTATCTCTTCCAGACGGAGCTGGGTTTCTACCGGTGTAAGCGCCAGGGAATGCCGATAATACCCGGTAGCGGGGTCGGTTCCTTGGCAGGTTACCTGTACGCCGTCGGTTTTTACCTGAGGCGGCAGGGCATGAGGGGTACACACCGCCGTGAACGCCGTCCGAGAAAAGAGGGCGGCGGTTTCCCCGTCGTCTATGACAAGGCCCGGGAAGAAAATCGCCTGGCCGTTTGACAGAAAGGAAAGAGTCAGCGCCGCCTCATAGGGCAGGCAGCGCAGCCGCACGGTCCCGGATTTCCCTTTTAGGGTGGCGGCCATCGCCTTTTTCGGATCGGACACAGACAAAACAAGCAAATCCTCCGCCTTGTCCTGCACCCCGTTTTCCAGCGCCGTTACGGTAACACCTTTGAGCGCAAACTGCCCGGGAATCCCCTGCGGCGTGAAAAAGAGATATTCAGGCGTATCGTCCACCACCGTGCGCCCAATCGGCTGGGCGGTGGCCCAAGGAAGGGACACCCCGTCCAAAGACAGCCCGAAGGGAAGGATGGCCCGGCAGCCGTTTGAAAGGGTCAGGTCCGGGAACGTTACGGGTCCGATCTTGGTTTGCAGGGCAATGGAAAGAACCTTTTGGGTCATGACTCGTTTGCGCTGGTAGTTGTTGAGAAAGAGAAAGCCGCTTTTCCCGTCCGTTTGGATGGACAGGCGCGGCGTATCCATGTCCTCCGCTTCCTTAGAGTTGACAGGCGGGATCACCGTTTCCATCGCAGTCAGCGCGCCGCCGAACTCTTTGAGGAAAAAATGCAGCAGTTTACAGGTGTGATACGCGTCGTTTGCCTGGCCGAACTCGCCAAGCGGCGCCTGAAAATCGTAGCTGAGCTTGGGGTAGTTGTTGTTGCCGCCGGTCTGGCGGGATTCCTCGAAAGAGGAACGGCGCCCCATGGGATTCGTGCCCCCATGGTACATGTAATATCCTACCAGGTTGACCCCGGAAGCAAGCTTCGATAAAATCATGGCCTGGGTGTCGTCCCCGGTGACCTTGATGCGGCGATGATGAGTGGGCATCAGGCCGCCCCCCAGCTCCGCCGTGGAGAAGGGATAACGCGCAATGTCGCAGGTAAAGCCGTCGTCGTCCGCCTCCCGAAAGTCGGAGGCGATGGCAGTATCGTTGAGAAAGGGTTCGATCAAATAGTTGACGTTGGCGGGCAGCTCATTGGTATGCTGGGTCCAGGGCGCTTCTACATAGCCGCCCAGCACCGGCAGCATCTCGTCGTCCACCACGATACCGCCGCCCCAGGCCGTCGCCGTGTAAAAAGGAACGGCAAAGCCCTCCTCCACGGCGATCCGCTTGAGGGTGCGCAGATGCTCTTTTCCCGCTTCGCCCGTCAGGCCGCCCACATGGCCGTACTCGTTTTCCAGCTGCACCCCGATAATGGGGCCGCCCTGGGAGAAGAGCAGGCCGTCCACCTGCTTATAAATGTTGTGATAAAAGCCACGCACACAGTAAAAATAGCCCTCGTTGTTCTCTCGCAGCGGAAAAGGCTTTTTCATAAGCCAGTCGGGAAACCCGCCGTTGCGGCATTCCCCATGGACCCAGGGCCCGATGCGAAGGAGCAGGGAAAGCCCGTGTCTGCCGCAAAGGGCTACAAACCGGCGCAGGTCTTTGTTCCCGCTCCAGTCCCACTGGCCCTCAATTTCCTCGTGGTGAATCCAGAATACATAAGTGGCCACCACGTTAATTCCGCCGGCTTTCATCTTCAAGAACTCTTCCTCCCAGCGATTGCAGGGAAAACGGGAAAAGTGAAATTCGCCCATAACCGGGAACCAGGGCTTGCCGTTTTTCTCAAAATAACCGCTGTTGGCCGATAAGGTTTCCCCCTTGGGCGACATGCCCAGAAAGGGGAGCGGAGTCGTCTTTTTGGCTTCATAGCCGGATACATCCAAGGACAGACGCATGATTTCTCCCTCCATAGAAGGCTTCATTTGCAAAATCGACTCAAACGCCGATGCTACGCTCATTTTACCAGCATGTTCCTACCCGCGCAAGGGGCCAAAACACAAAAGATTTCCTTTTCCTTGGAAGTGTTTCTTTTGGGTTTGACGACGGGACAAAGGCGCGGTACAATAAAGCAGCAACCCCCAACGAAAGGAGCGAACACATATGGAAAAAACCGCGCCCTTTTCCGGCTTTACACAGGACACCATCGACTTTTTGTGGAACCTGCGGCTCAACAACAACCGCGCCTGGTTTGAGGAGCATAAGGCGGAGTACCGCCGGCATCTTTTCGATCCCTTCACCAGCCTTTCTAAGGAACTGACTGAATTTGTGTCCGGGCTTGACCCGAATCGTCTCTTCAACGTGCGTATTTCCCGCATTTATAAGGACATGCGTTATTACCACGGCGACGCGATTTACCAGGACCATCTGTGGACAGCGCCCAAGCCCGCCGTGGAGAACTGGAAGACGGTTCCCATGTTTTACTTCCAGTTAAGGCCCGAGGCCTACGAATACGGCATGGGGTATTTTGACGCCGCCGCCGAAACCATGGATGCCCTGCGCGCCCGCATCGACGCGAATCCCGCCGAGTTTGAAGCGGTGCGAAAGGCGGCCGAAAAGGCGGATGCCTTTGCGATGCTCGGTTATCTTTATAAAAAGAAATACGCTGGAAAACCGCCCGAAATCGCCCAGTGGTACCAGCGCAAGGAGCTTTACTTCCAGGCGACCCGTCCCATTGATGAGAAGGTTTTTTCCCGGGCGTTGCTCGAACAGGTAAAGGCAGATTTTACCTCCATCCTGCCCGTGTATCAATACCTGTGGTCTCTTTGCCCCCAGGAAAAGGTGAGCCGATGAGACGAAGAAAAACGCCGGTTTTGCGTGCCCTTCTGGTCGTTCTGGACCTGCTGCTTCTTCTCTGGTGCGCGTCCCCGATTTTCAGCGGGGTGTGGCACGTGGGGATGACCGGGGCCGCGGCGGCAGAACTTGCCGTATTGGTGGTATTGTTGTTCTGGCCCGGCTTTAAAAGGCTTGTTTGCGCCGTCTGGTCCAAATGGGCGGGGAAGGCGGCTCTTTGCGCCCTCGGCGTTGTTCTTGCCGCGGGAATCGGGACATGCCTGGTATTTACCGGGCAGATGCTCTATGCCGCTTATGGAGGCCCTGCCCCCCAGAGCCACACGGTGGTCATTCTCGGTGCGAAAGTGGACCCAGCCGGGCAGCCTTCCGCCGCCCTTGCCGCCCGGTTGGATTTGGGCGCTGCCTATCTGCAGGAGCACCCGGACGCGGTGTGCCTGGTGACCGGAGGCCAGGGAGCCAACGAACCGGTCAGCGAGGCGAAGGCCATGCAGGCGTACCTGTCCGCCAAGGGGATCGACCCGTCCCGCATTTTGCTGGAGGACCGGGCGACCGATACCCGGGAAAACCTTTCCTACTGTGCCGCCATCCTCAAAGAGCAGGGCCTTTCCAGCCAGATCGTGCTGGTGACCGACGGGTACCACCAGTGGCGTTCTCAGATGCTTGCCAGGGAAGCGGGCCTTTCGCCCCAGCCGCTGGCAAACGCCACCCGGTTTGATATGCTGCCGGGCTATTGGGTGCGAGAGTGGTTCGCCCTGGCGGAATATCTCTTTTTAGGCGGCTGACCGGCAAAGAAGCATATAGAAAAACCTGTCTGTTTCAAGCGAGAAGGAGGGGGCTGACGTAGCGTCAGCCCCCTCCTTTTCCTACAAAACCAGCCGATGCCGATAGGGATGCCTTTGCGCCTGCACTTGGCAAGGCCTAATAAGCGCCGGGGCAATCGGTTCAACTCTGCGGGTACCCGATCTTCAAAGACATCCCTTCCACCGCAACCCCGGGGCTTCTGGTGATGGGAAGCTTCTGCTCGGCGGAAAACCCGATGGTTTCCCCGTCACGAAGGACCACGTCCTGTGCCAGCACGTAATAGGACAGGTCAAAGAGAAAGTCCCGCAGGTCGCCCGGGCTTGCCGGCGTGTCCAGCACCTCGATTTCGTCCTTTCCGAAGGCATTAAGGCCGTAGGTATAGCCGCAGATCCCGTTTTCCGTGCGGTATAGCCCGAAGTAGACCCAGTTGAGCAGAGGCAGTTCCCCTTCCTTCATGGTATCAGCCGCCTGCAGGTAAAAGCCCGGCTCGAACACCGTCCCGCAGGCGTAGACGCCGAGGGCATTCTCCTGCTTTAAGCAGGCGGCGGTGACCTTGACCCAAAGCCTGGCGATTTCCTGTGCACAACGCTCCTTGCCAAGCACCGCCACCAGAAGGTGGGCCTGGTGGGTCTTGGTCACCTCCACCGCTTGGGGCCACAGATAATTGGTGGCGGCGTTTTGTTCCGCCTCGCCGCCGGGGACCGGGGCGGGCATCAGGCTGACCGCTGCCATCATTCCGTCCACGTCGAAAACCAGACTGTCCCCGCTCTCATCGCCGGCCGCTTCGCCCGGTTCCTGGGAGCAGGAAATCCCCCAATCCGCAAGCAGGTCCGCCTTGTATTTCTCCGGGTCCCACCGGGCGCTTTCCAACAGCACAAAGCTGGCAAAGGGGCCAGTTTCCCGTTCCTCCGGCTCCTGGGAGGCCTGTCTGGCCTGCTCCATCCAATATTCCCGGATCTTTTCCACCATGGCCGTGGCCTTCTCCTTGGCGGTCGCGGGATCGTAGGCTTCCATTTCGCTGAACACATGTCCGCAATGCTGGGATTCTCCTGGCTCATACCCGCCGCATATCCCCAGCAGCCAGGGACCTAAAACGGATTTTTTGTACTTAAAGATATAATAGTGCAAATTATGCAGGTCGAATTCGCCCGCCAGCTCGAGTTTTACCGGGGCTTTTCCCAGCTCCTGCGGATGGGAAAGCCATGCGGCCATTGCGTCTTTCGCGGCGCTTTGCTGTTCATTCATAGGGGTCGCCTTCCTTTCTGTTGAGAGAAATTTTCCGGGCGGCTTTAAGCGCGAAGCGTTCGGGCAAAGGAAACCGCCTGCGGTTATCTCGAGTTTTACAGGGAAGTTTACGCGGATAACCCGTCCATTCGGCGGCGATACTCATGAATTTTGCAGCCGGATGGATATCGGTTTCAGTATACCATGGCAGAGGAAAAAGAACTCTCTTTTTTAGAAGGAAAGCCAGACTTTTGCAAAAAAGCCCGGGTGTCCGGCAAAACCGCCGGACACCCGGGTATGGCTTGGATTTCTCTTTTGTGTGCATCCGCTTTTCAGGGAAGGGGGAAGCCCGTTTAGCGCCTGGCTTCCTTGCGCTTGCGGCTGCCCGCGTGGCCGGCCGGCTTGTACCGACACGGCGCGAATAGGGCCAGGTCCTCGGAAGGCTCGCCCTTGTGCAGTTCAAGCAGCAGTTCGGAGGCAATGTTGGCCCAGAGGATGCCGTTGTCGCCGGGGCACAGGGCGAAATACCAGCCCGGATGCTCCGCTTCTCCGCCGATGATGGGCAGTCCGTCCACGGTGGTGCAGAAGGCGCCCGCATAGTCGTATTCGGCAGACAGGCCCCGGATCCCGGGGAACATGTCCTTGAGATGGGTTTCCAGCTCGCAATACCGCTTGGAAGCCAGATAGGGCATGGAAAGAATGCCGCCGATGCGTCCGCCGCCGTCGATGAAGGAGCTGGACAGGCCGCCGATGATGACCCGATTGTCGGCGGTGGTGCGCAGGTAAAGCTCGGGGCAGTCGTGGTTGCGCAGGATGCTCCGGTCCTCCCAGCCCGCGAACCCTTCCACCGGCTTCGTCGCCATGGCAAAGACGGTGCTCTGGCTGGTAAGGCCGCCGGTGAACTGGGCTGCGTCGTAGCCGGAAGCGATGACCACCTTGTTGGCGTAGACATAGTGGCGGGTAACCGAGCTTAATACCTGGTCCTGGGTCTGACGCTTGTCGTCGGTGACGATGTTATAAATGCGGGAATGCTCGTAGATCCGGGCGCCCGCTTGCTTCGCCGCTGCCACCAGCGCGTGGGTCAGACGATAGGGGTCCACCTCTGCCGACGCGTTTTTGCTCACGATGCCGCTGGAAATGGGGAAGGAGTACCGGTCCTTCGCCGTCGTCCGGTCGATCAGCTCCACGTCGAAGCCGGTGTGCCGCCGCTTGAGGTATTCCTCGTGGATAAAGCCGTCGTGCTCGGGGCAGTCGCAGTAATAGAGGCTGTCCCGGCGGGTAAAGCCCGCGTTGTCGGGCAGCTCGCCAGCCAGGCGCTCCATTTTGTGCACCGCCGCTTCGGCCATTTCATATACCCGTACCGCCTCATCCGAGCCGATTTTTTCCGTCAGCTCCGTCAGCGTTCCCGCCGCGTCGTATTCCAGTAGCCCCGTGCTTACCGAGGTGCTCCCGTAACCGATGGACGAGCCGGCCAGCAGCACCGTGTCGATCCCCGCCTTGGCAAACTGATAGGCGATCATCGCCCCGGTAAGTCCCGCGCCCACCACGGCCACCTCGCAGCTTTCGTCCTTCTCGAGCCATGGGTACTGTACCGGAACGGCATTTATCGCAGTCCACAAAGGATTTCCATGTACCAAATCCGTCATATTCTCTCCAGCCTTTCAATAATATAGTGTACAACCTTTATTTTGCTTGTTCGGCGGGGCAATATGCATGGCGGACGGAAAAATCGCGCAAAGAAATTTCCGATTTTCTGCAACGTTTTGCCCTCCGTCCTCGTCTTATGGATATGAGAGATGTCTGTATGGACGAAGTTGGTCGATGGGAGGGAGAGCAATGCGCAGCAAAATGTTTTACGGCGTGTCCTGCGCGATCTGTTTGGCGGTGATCGTCATCGGCATTTTGCTGGTGGGGTATTGGCTGGGGCCGGTTATGCTCTTCTCTTCCATCTGACAACGCGCAAAAAAGAGGGCTGGGAACATTATGTTCCCAGCCCTCTTTTTCTGTCATAACTATACGCGCTTTATTTTTTCGTCTTTGCCCAGGAATCCTTGAGTGCCACCGTACGGTTGAATACCAGATGGTTTTCAGTCGTGTCCGGATCCACGGTAAAATACCCGTTTCGCATGAACTGGAAGGTCTCGCCCGGCTTTGCGCCTTCCAGGGTCTCCTCCAGCTTGCAGCCGGTGAGAACAACGAGGGAATCGGGGTTTAGATGGTCCTCAAAGCTCTCCACTCCACGTTCGTCCGACGGGTTTTCCGCTGCGAAAAGCCGGTCATAGAGCCGAACTTCGGCATCCACCGCTTTTTCGGCGCTGACCCAGTGAATCGTACCCTTGACCTTGCGCCCGTCCGGCGAGTTGCCGCCCCGGGAAGCAGGGTCGTAGGTTACATGCACCGCTAAGATGTTGCCGTCCTCGTCCTTGTCCGCATGGCTGAACTTCACAAAGTAGGCGCTCTTTAAGCGGACCTCCTTGTCCGGACAGAGGCGGAAATATCCCTTGGGCGGGTCCTCCGTGAAATCCTCCCGCTCGATGTAAAGCTCCTTCGAGAAGGTGACCGTCCGCGTACCCAGCTCCGGCCGGTCGGGGTGCAGCTCGATCTCCAGATCCTCGGTTTTCCCGTCGGGGTAGTTGTCCACAATGACTTTGAGCGGACGCAGCACCGCCATGGCCCGGGGCGCCTTTCTGCTCAATTCGTCGCGCACGCAGAATTCCAGCAGCGCGTAGTCCACCACGCTGGCGGCCTTCGCCACGCCGATGCGCTCGCAGAAGTCCCGGATGGCCTCTGGGGGATAGCCCCGCCGGCGCATCCCGCTTAAGGTGGACATGCGCGGATCGTCCCAGCCGGACACGATGTGGTCTTTGACGAGCTTTAAGCACTTGCGCTTGGAGGTGAGCATGTAGTTTAAGTTCAGGCGGGCAAACTCGATCTGCCGGGGCGGCTGCTCGATTCCCACTTCCCGAAGCACCCAGTCATAAAGGGGCCGGTGGTCCTCAAATTCCAGCGAGCACAGGGAATGGGTGACTTTCTCCGCCGCGTCGGACAGAGGGTGCGCAAAGTCATACATGGGATAGACGCACCACTGATCCCCGGTGCGGTGGTGAGTAGCCTTGAGCACCCGATAGATAATCGGGTCGCGCATGTTCAGGTTGGGGGAAGCCATGTCGATCTTCGCCCGCAGCACCTTCGCCCCGGTTTCAAATTCTCCGGCGGTCATTCGGGCGAACAGGTCCAGGTTCTCCTCCACCGAACGGCTCCGATAAGGACTTTCCTTGCCCGGCTCGGTCAGAGTCCCCCGGTATTCCCGGATTTCGTCCGCCGTCAGGTCACACACGTAGGCCTTGCCTTTTTCAATGAGCTTGACCGCGCAGGCGTGGATAAACGGAAAATAGTCCGACGCGTAATACACATGGTCCCACTGATATCCCAGCCACTGAATGTCCTCCATGATGGACTCCACGTATTCCACGTCTTCCTTGGTGGGGTTCGTGTCGTCGAAGCGCAGATTGCAGATGCCGTTATACTTCTTCGCCGTGCCGAAATTGATGCTGATGGCCTTGGCGTGGCCGATGTGCAGATAACCGTTGGGTTCGGGCGGAAACCGGGTCTGTACCCGGTTGTATACCCCGGCCTCCAAATCGGCGTTGATGGCCTCATGAATGAAATTTACGCTCGTTTCCATGAAACGTCCTCCTCGTTTTCCCGTTTTTTCACCCGCAAGCAAACCGCCTTTACAGGCATTCCGAAAGCCTTTGGCGCACCTGTTCTTCGCCCAAAAGCTGCATAATCGCGTACAAATCGGGGGTATTCCTCCGGCCGGTTACCGCGATACGGAGAATAGAACTCACATCCCCCACATGCCCCTTGTATCCGTCCGGGTTTTTCTTATATTCCTTGACCTCTCTTGCAAAGCCCAGCGGCTCGCACAAATCCTTGATGGCGGCAAACCATTCGTCCTTGCTGTGAGCGGGATGATAGGCGTCCAGATAAGCCGATAACACCGCCCTTACGTCCTCTTTGGAAAGGTTCTCCGGCATCGGGCGCTGCCGGTCCCAGAGCTCGTCGTAGAAGTAGCTCACGTAATCGCGCACGTCGCTCCACTTGCCGATGTCCTTGCGCGGCTTGACCGGCGTGCGGTCAATGTCGAAAATCGCGGTGGCGAACGCTTCGTCCCTGTCGAGCAGCTTAGAAAGCGGCGGATCGTATTCCCTGGCCCACTCGGCCGCCAGCGCAAAAACTTCCTTGGCCGACATGACCGAAATCACGTTCTTGCTCACGTCGTTGAGCTTCTTCAGGTCAAAGAGCGCGCCCGACCGGCTCATAGCCGAAAGCTTAAAAGGAAACGTCCGGTTGTCTGCCTTGGGATTTGCCTTGCGCCAGTCTTCAAAATTGGAGTTGGCAATGGTCAGCAGGTATTCGATGACGCTTGCCGCCGGGTATCCCTCCTGCCGGTAGTATTCCACCGACGCCTCCGGGTCCTTGCGTTTGCTCAGCTTGCGCTTGCCCCCGTCCTCTTCCTTCATGATGGGGGACACGTGGGCATAGACAGGCGGCTTAAAGCCCAGCACATAGAAAAGCTGCAGATGCACCGGCGCCGAGGAAATCCACTCGTCCCCACGGATGACGTGGGTGGTGCCCATCAGCGTGTCGTCCACCGCGTGGGCAAAGTGGTAGGTAGGGATGCCGTCGCGCTTTAGCAGCACAATGTCCTGCTCGTTTTCCGGCATTTCGATCTTGCCCTTGACCGCGTCTTTAAAGGAACATTTGTGGTTGGGGCGGCCCGGGGAGCGAAGCCGCAGCACAAAAGGCTCGCCGCGCTCTAAGCGGGCTTTGATGTCCTCGAGTGTCAGCTCCCGGCAGGAAGCCCATTCGCCGTAGTAACCGGGATTGACCTTCTGCGCCTCCTGCCGGCTGCGCTTTTCAGCAAGAGCCTCCTCCGTGCAAAAGCATGGATAGGCAAAGCCCTTTTCCACCAGGGACTTGGCGAATACCTGGTAGATTTCCTTGCGTTTGGACTGTAAGTAAGGCCCGTACTCGCCGGTTTCGCTTTGGGGGCCGGTCATTCCCTCGTCAAAGTCGATGCCGAAGCGGTGCAAGCCGTCGATGATGCCGGTGACCCCGTCGGCCACCTCACGCTTTTTGTCCGTGTCCTCAATGCGCAGGTAGCAGACCCCGTCCGCCGCCACCCGGCGGTTGACCATGGCGGTAAAGAGGCCGCCGATGTGCAAAAACCCGGTGGGACTGGGAGCGAACCGGGTCACCTTTTCTCCGTTTTCCCGTACTCGCCTGGGATATTTCTCTAAAATCTCCTCCGGCGTTTTGGTCACGTGCGGAAAGAGCAACGCGGCGAGAGCTTGTTTATCGTCCAATGCCAGACACCTCCGAATCCATTCACAATCCTGCAATACAATTGGTTATAAGGAGTATTATGCCAGAAAAACCGCGCTGAATCAATCTTTTTTTCCTTTTACAGGTATTGGTGTCCCGGCCTTTGGCTGCCGCTTGTGAAAAAGTTCCGCTTAATGAACTAATAGTTCTAAAATGAACTATTATATCGTTTTAGCAGCAAGGCATTTGGTTAGAATAGAACCAAGAGGTGTTGGGGATGAACCAGAATTTGGCTGGCCGGATGGGAAAACGAATCCGCCTAAAGCGGGAGCTTTTGCATCTGACCCGGGAACAGGTGGCGGAAGAGCTGGGCATCTCCTCACGGTTCTATTCCTACATCGAGCTTGGACAGAAGGGCATGTCGGTGGAGACGCTGTACCGCATATGCGCGTTGCTGGAGCTGGACGCGGACTATGTACTGTTTGGAGAACGGGGCGCTCATGAGCAGACCCCCGTGGCCTATTTGTTCGAAGAATGCCCCGAGGAAAAGCGGGGATATGTGGAGGAAATTCTAAAAAACCTGCTGCTGGCGCTGCGCCGGCCGGATGAGAAAAAGGAGCGTAAGGAATGAAACGAACCATCTCCCTGTTGCTTGTAAGCGTGCTTACGGTTTTGCTGATGCTGTCGGGGTGTGAGAACAAGTCCCAGCCTGCCGGCGGGGGCACGTCCGCCCCATCGGCTTATCTGGAAGACTTCCGTCCCCGTTTCAGCACGGGAACCGCTTTTGAGGAAATCGCCGGCCAGAACCCACTGGACAAGGCCTTTGTCCGGGAGGCGGGCGCCATCGCAAACGCTGCCTCCGACGAGATGCTAGAGGTAACCCTGCGCTACGGGGACTATTGGAGGGATGAAATGAGCAACGCTTTCTCTTTGGCAAACGGCGCGGCCAGCAGCGATCAGTCGGTTTCTCTGCAAAACGAGCAGGAAAGCTGGCAGCTGTACGCCGATGACCACCTAACTCTGGCAGGGGTGATGACGGGTGTGCGCCAGGGGGACGATACCCAGAAAAACAACACCAATGCACTGGTCCGCCTCAATCTCTATCGGACCCGTGCGCTGGCGCTGTACGAATATTATTATATTTTAGCTTCCTCCGCTTCCCCAGGCGGAGAAGCAAGCGTTCCTTTCCTGTTCCAGGACGACAATGGCTGATGTAGCAAGCGCACCGAAGGGACAAAGCTGCGGGCCGAATGGGATTCGGCGGTGCGAGGAGCGGACTTTTTGATAGGAGCGGCCGGAGGGTGCAAGCATCCTCCGGCCTATCTATCTCAAAAGAGCGCAATGCCAGGCATATGGCCCGGCGAGAAAACCCACAGGAGGGTTTGCCGCTCTCAGTACAGTGTATGCCGTTAAGGCGGATGGGTGCCTTTGGAAAAAAGCGGGAGGCATTGCCTGCAAGGGACGGCGTAAGCCTATTTGCACAAAAGGTTTCTTGAAAAGAAGAGCAGCGGCCAAAGCAAAAGAAATCCGGGAAAATCGGAACGCTGCGTAACAGCGCTGTTTCCATGATACCGGGAAAACGGCAAAGCGGGAGCGGGTGGATTTCCACCAGATCGG